>NZ_CP133778.1:5182500-5526194 GCF_034347405.1 Pseudomonas sp. CCC3.1 | reverse complement strand
GCAAGCGCATCAGGGTGCTTTTGCCACACCCGCTGCGGCCCACGATGGCTACAAACTGCCCTGCCGGAATGTGCAGGTTGATGTCACGCAATACCTGACGATCACCAAACGCTTTTTGCAGGTTCTGCACCACCAAAGGGATGCCCTGGCGCAAGTGCGGGAGCTGTTGAGCTGTCATGCTGCACCGCCTTTAACCACTTGATACGCCGGGTGCCAGCGCAACCACACACGCTCCAGACCCCGGGCCGCGCTGTCGGCCAATTTGCCGAGTACCGCGTACAAAAGAATCGCCAGCACCACCACGTCGGTTTGCAAGAACTCCCGGGCGTTCATCGCCAGGTAGCCAATGCCGGAGCTGGCAGAGATGGTTTCCGCCACGATCAGCGTCAACCACATAAAGCCCAGTGCAAAGCGCACGCCGACCAGAATCGAAGGCAGCGCACCCGGCAGGATCACTTGCCAGAACAGGCTGAAACCGGACAAACCATAGCTGCGGGCCATTTCAACCAGCGCCGGGTCAACGTTGCGGATGCCGTGGTAGGTGTTGAGGTAGATCGGGAATAACGTCCCCAGCGCCACCAGAAAAATCTTGGCCGATTCGTCGATGCCAAACCACAGGATCACCAGCGGGATGAGCGCCAGGTGCGGCACGTTGCGGATCATTTGCACCGAGCTGTCGAGCAGGCGTTCGCCCCACTTCGACAAGCCTGTGATAAACCCCAACGCTAGGCCGATGCCACCACCGATGGCAAAGCCAACGCCTGCACGCCAGCCGCTGATGGCGAGGTGTTTCCAAATCTCACCGCTGCGCACCAGTTCCACGCCCGCTTCAATCACTGCAATCGGTGCGGGCAAAATGCGCGTCGACAACCAGCCCGCCGACACTGACAACTGCCACACCGCCAGCAGCAATAAGGGCAACAGCCAAGGGGCAAGCGTGTGGCCAATTTTATTAAGGCTTGAAGCCTTCGCCGTACTCATGGCCGCCTCAGCTCTGCGACGCGGCTTTGGGAATGATGTCGTTGGCGACCATTTCACCAAACGGGCTCACGTAACCGGCACCTTTGGGCAGTTCCGGGCGCTCGATGTCCAGGTGCGGGAACAGCAGTTCAGCCACGCGGTACGACTCTTCCAGGTGGGGGTAACCCGAGAAAATAAAGGTATCGATGCCCAGGTCTGCGTATTCCTTGACCCGTGCTGCAACCGTTGGGCCGTCGCCGACCAGCGCCGTACCCGCGCCACCTCGTACCAGGCCAACACCGGCCCACAGGTTAGGGCTGACTTCGAGGTTGTCGCGGCTGCCGCCGTGCAGGGCAGCCATGCGCTGCTGGCCGACCGAGTCAAAGCGTGACAGCGAGGCTTGAGCACGGCTGATGGTGTCGTCGTCCAGATGAGAAATAAGTTTGTCGGCGGCTTTCCAGGCCTCTTCGTTGGTTTCACGCACGATCACGTGCAGACGAATGCCGAAGCGCACGGTGCGGCCCAACTTGGCGGCTTTGTCGCGCACTTGCTGGATTTTTTCTGCGACCGCAGCCGGTGGCTCGCCCCAGGTCAGGACCATTTCAACTTGTTCCGCGGCCAGGTCTTGCGCCGCTTCCGAAGATCCACCGAAGTACAACGGCGGACGCGGTTGCTGGATCGGCGGGTAGAGCAACTTGGCGCCTTTGACTTTGATGTGCTGACCGTCGTAGTCGACGGTTTCGCCTTCGAGCACGCGGCGCCAGATGCGGGTGAATTCCACCGAGGCCTGATAGCGCTCTTCGTGGCTCAGGAACAAACCATCACCGGCCAGCTCGTCCGGGTCACCACCGGTCACCAGGTTGAACAGCGCACGCCCACCGGACAATCTATCCAGGGTTGCGGCCTGACGGGCCGCCACGGTCGGCGAAACAATACCCGGACGCAGTGCCACCAAAAATTTCAAACGCTGGGTCACCGGAATCAATGCAGCGGCTACCAGCCAGGAGTCTTCGCATGAGCGTCCAGTCGGGATCAACACCCCGCCGAAGCCAAGACGGTCTGCAGCTTGCGCAACTTGTTGCAGATAACCGTAGTCGACGGCGCGTGCGCCTTCGGAGGTGCCAAGGTAATGGCCATCACCGTGGGTAGGCAGGAACCAGAAAATATTGAGGCTCATGGAGTGGTCTCCTAAATGGGTACAGCAAGCGTTAAGGGGCTTTGGCCACAGTGGCCGGTGGCGTCCAGATCACATCTTTAATAACCAGCGGCTTTGGAATGAGCTTGAGCTGGTAAAAACTGTCGGCAATCTTTTGCTGTGCGTTGACCACTTCAGGGGTCAGGAACTGCGCGCCGTAGCCTTGGCGTTTCACTGAGGTCTCGGTGATGTCGGCTGGCAGGCCCAGCAACGGAGCGACTTGTTGGGTCACCTCCTGCGGGTGTGCCTTGGCCCACTCTCCGACGTTGCGCACTTCGTCGATCAGGGTTTCGATCACTTTAGGATGCTGCTCAGCGAACGGCTTGGTCGCCAGATAGAACTGGTGGTTGTCTGCGATACCGGTCGCATCACGCAGGGTGCGAGCGTGCAGTTGTTGCTCGGCAGCAGCTTGGTACGGGTCCCAAATAACCCAGGCATCCACACTGCCGCGTTCAAAGGCTGCACGCGCATCCGCAGGCGGCAGGAACACGGTCTGGATGTCGGTGTATTTCAGGCCAGCATCTTCAAGGGCACGCACCAACAGGTAGTGCACGTTGGAGCCTTTGTTGAGCACCACTTTTTTGCCTTTGAGGTCTTTCACCGAGATGATCGGCGAATCCTTGGGCACCAGAATCGCTTCGCTGGTCGGCGCGGGTGGCTCATAGGCGACGTACAGCAGATCAGCGCCTGCGGCCTGGGCAAAGACAGGCGGGGTTTCGCCGGTCACGCCGAAGTCGATTGAGCCCACGTTCAGGCCTTCAAGCAGTTGCGGGCCGCCGGGGAACTCGGTCCATTGCACGTCGACGCCTTGCTCGGCCAGACGCTTTTCCAACGTGCCTTTGGCCTTGAGCAGCACCAGCGTGCCGTATTTCTGATAGCCGATACGCACGGTATCGGCTTGAGCTTGCAGTACAACGCCGAACGACACAGCCGCAGCAAACAGTGCGACCAGACCACGACGCAAAATAACAGGGCGCATGGCGCTCTCCTTATTTGTAATTCGATAATCGGGTAGCACCTGCCGAGCCGTTAGCGGTTCAGTAAGGTGGGTGACGCTTATAACGTCTTTGTAGGAGCGAGCTTGCCTCGCGATTTTTTGATCTTTTAAAAGATCGCGAGGCAAGCTCGCTCCTACAGATTGTGTTTATTAATTCAGATACTCCAGCGAGCCGTGCGCAGGCGCTCGTTGAGGATGTTGGGGTCCAGTGGTTTCGGACGGCGAGCCAGGGCGCTGTAGAAGTGCTCCAGGGACTCGTTCAAACGTTGCTCCAGAACCGGCACCAGTTGCGCTTGAGCGCTGCCCTCGCCGTAAGCAATTTGACTGTCTTCAGCAAAAATCCCGTGCAGCATTTCTTGAGCCTTGAGCGCCGACAAGACGGGCTTCAGCGCGTAGTCCACCGCCAGCATGTGAGCGATGCTGCCGCCGGTGGCGATAGGCAGAACCACTTTGTGGCTCAGGGCGCGCTCAGGCAGCAAGTCGAGCACGGTTTTGAGCGCACCACTAAAAGAGGCTTTGTACACCGGGGTCGCAATCACCAAACCATCGGCACGTTCAATTTGCTGCAACAGGTCGATAATTTTTGGGCTGTCGAAGCGCGCATGCAGTAAGTCTTCAGCCGGAAAGTCACGTACCTGATAACTCACCACTTCAACGCCTTGCTGGTTGAGCCAGTGCTTGGCGCGGTCCAGCAATACCCCGGAGCGGGATCGTTGGCTTGGGCTACCTCCGAGTGTCACGACCAGCATTAGGTGTTTCCTTGATTGAAGTGTGCAATGTGTTGTCAGCGTTTTCGCTTGAGTGAGGTGACATTAACAGGTGATTTTTATATCTATAAATCATATTTATTCATTTGTTTATTCCATAAATGCATATGAATTTATACGTAAAAAAAAGGCCGTCGAAACGGCCTTAAACCCTGTTGCATTGAAGAGGAAAACCTCATGGGAGCGAGCTTGCCTCGCGATCTTTTGATCATTAAAAGATCGCGAGGCAAGCTCGCTCCTACGGAAAACGGGTTACTTGTTTGGCTGTGGCGTCAGGCGCAGGTAGGGCTTCACGGCGCGGTAGCCTTTAGGGAAGCGTTTTTTGATTTCGTCTTCGTCCTTGAGCGACGGCACGATCACGACCTCGTCACCGTCTTGCCAGTTGGCCGGAGTCGCCACTTTGTAGTTATCGGTCAGTTGCAGCGAATCAACCACGCGCAGAATTTCGTTGAAATTACGCCCCGTGCTGGCCGGGTAGGTGATGGTCAGGCGAATCTTTTTGTTTGGATCAATCACAAACAGTGAGCGCACGGTGAGGGTGTCGCTGGCGTTGGGGTGGATCAAATCGTAGAGGTCAGACACTTTGCGATCGGTGTCGGCCAGGATCGGGAAGTTGACCACGGTGTTCTGTGTTTCGTTGATGTCGCCGATCCACTTGTGGTGCGAGTCCACCGGGTCAACCGACAGGGCAATGGCTTTGACGCCGCGCTTGCCAAATTCATCCTTGAGCTTGGCCGTGAAGCCCAGTTCGGTGGTGCACACCGGGGTGAAGTCGGCCGGGTGCGAAAACAGAATGCCCCAGCTGTCGCCCAACCATTCATGAAACTGGATTTTGCCAGCGCTGGAATCCTGTTCGAAATCGGGGGCGATGTCGCCGAGTCTTAGGCTCATGGTGCAGCTCCTTTTTGTAGGGAATGGCAGGGCGTGATGGGCTTACTCTGCCTGCGTCACGAGCGAATTAAAAAGAATAAATATCGATTTGGTTAGTCCTGAAAGGAATATTAAATACTGTTTCATTGGACGCAACCCGGTACCGGGTCCACTCTGGATCCAGGTTTAGGCAAGGGGAGTGGCAGGGAGCTACGACTATTAATGTGTTGCGAATTGACCGTTCAGGTCTTCGGTAAACACCCTGCCCGGCATTGCGCCGGGCAGGATTTTTCTTTCTTTTACGTCTTACTTTTTTTCGCTACAAACGGCTTACAGCAACGGGATCGAGTAGCTCACGATCAGACGGTTTTCGTCTTGGTTGCGCTGGCCAGCGATGTCGTTGCGCCACATGGCGTTTTTCCACATGAGGCCCAGGTTTTTCAACGCGCCTTCTTGAACAACATAGGCAACCGTGATGTCGCGTTCCCATTCGGAAGCGCCGTTGTTGTTCTGCTTGCCACCGCTGTAGGTGTCAATGTTGTCGCCGTGCAGGTAAACAGCACCTGCGGTCAGGCCAGGAACACCGACCTTGGCGAAGTCATACGAGTAGCGTGCTTGCCAGGTACGTTCGCCAGCACGGCCGAACTTCTGGATTTGCGAGTCAGTGATGGTGTAGTTCGACGAACCGTCGCCTTGGTTCAACCAAGGGAAGTCGCTGCTACCGTTGCTGACTTGGTAGCCGCCACCGAAGGTGTGGCCAGCAACGGTGTACAACAGCAAACCGCTGTACAGGTTGTTGTCGACTGGGCCTTTGCCGCTAGCGTTGCCGCTGTAGGAACCCGTGGTGTAGTAAGACGACTGGTTGCTGTTTTTGCCATCGTCGGTGCTGTTGAAATAACGCAGGTCAGTTTTCAACACGCCTGGACCGATTGCCCAGTTGTGAACCAGACCCAGGAAGTTCTGCTTGTAGAAATCTTCCAGGTTGCCGTAGTAGTACTGCAGCAACAGGTCTTTGGTGACCTTGTAGTCAGCACCGGCATAGCGGAATTTGTTGCTGAACTCACCCGTCACCGGGTTGTTCGCGCCCGAAATCGACAACTGTTCGTTGTTGCTGGAGTTACGGCCTTTAACGTGCTCGATCTGACCGCCGATCAGGGTCAGGTCCTTGATCTCGTTGGAGGTGATCTGGCCACCTTCAAAGGTCTGTGGCAGCAGACGACCATCGTTATAGGAAATAACGGGCAGTTTGGGCATCAGGGTGCCGTAACGCAGTTCGGTCTGAGAAATTTTGGCTTTGGCAGTGACGCCCAAGCTTGAGAAGTCATTAACAGCGTCGCCGTTGGACTTGCTCGGGAACACAGTGCCGCCGTACGAAGTAGCCGTTGCGCCGTTGGTGCCGCCGCCCGAATCCAGACGTACGCCCAACAGAGCAATTGCATCCACACCGAAACCTACAGTACCGGCGGTGAAGCCCGAGGTGTAGTCAACCTGGAAGCCTTGGCCCCACTCTTCGTTTTTGCTTTGCGCGCCTGCAGCTTTGGTGCCTGCATCGCGGTTATCCGTGTTGATGTAGAAGTTACGCAGTTTGAGCGTCGCTTTACTGTCTTCGATGAAGCCATCAGCGCTCGCTTGTTGCGCCAACAAACCGAGGGCTACAGCCACGGCCACGGTGGACTTGTTCATTGTGTTGCTCCTTTACATTTCTAATTTTTGTAGTTCGTTCGCCCAAGATCTGACGTCTCGGTGCTACTGGATGCGCGATTAGCGCCAGACCGTGAATGACAAGTCAATCCCAACATCTGGCGCCTACGACCTTCGTCTAGTGATCTACCGTAGACACGAAGGTTAAAGACTTTTTTATAAACCCAAAAAGAATTATTTCTAAATCTTTCATAACTAATAGGTATATGTAAGGAAAAGTCCTACGACCGCGCGAGCGGATGCTATCGGCCTTTGGTCGTATTCATAAATAGATTTTTATGAAATTTTTAAGTTGAGTCTTCCGAGCGGTTTGCGGCATGCGTGCCATGACTGAAAAACCCGGATAAAAGCTCGTGCGCGCGCACGAATGAAGAAGTCAGAACTTCATAAGCTAATGCTTAAAAGTTATTTATTTACTCGTTCTTAGATCATTTAACCTCGCATCTGCCGATAACCGGCCGCCTGCCGAGGACTCTCCCGATGAAACTGAACGCCCCCCTACGCCTTTTGGCAGCCCTGTCTCTGGCCGGTGCCAGTTTCTTTGCGCAGGCCGCCGCCGATGTGACCGTGGCTTACCAAACAACCGTAGACCCGGCCAAAGTGGCCCAGGCTGACGGCGCTTACGAAAAAGCCACGGGCGCCAACATCAAATGGCGCAAGTTTGATAACGGCGCAGACATCATTGCCGCCATCGCCTCGGGCGACGTGCAAATCGGCTACTTGGGTTCAAGCCCGCTGACGGCCGCCGTCACCCGCAAGGTGCCGGTAGAAACCTTTTTGATCGCCACCCAGATCGGCGGCGCAGAGGCGCTGGTCGTTCGTGATGGCTCCGGCATTAACGGCCCGCAAGACTTGGCGGGTAAAAAAATCGCCGTGCCATTCGTATCGACCGGCCACTACAGCCTGCTCGCCGCGCTGAAGCACTGGAACATCGACCCGTCGAAAGTGACGATTCTGAACCTCGCGCCACCGGCCATTGTGGCCGCCTGGAAACGCGGTGATATCGACGGCACTTACGTCTGGGACCCGGCACTGGGCGCAGCCAAAGAGAACGGCAAAGTGCTGATCACCTCTGGCGAGCTGGGCAAGCTGGGCGCACCGACCTTTGATGCCTGGATCGTGCGCAAAGACTTCGCCGCCAAGCACCCGGAAGTCGTTAAAGGCTTCGCTAAAGTCACGCTGGATGCCTACGCCGACTACCAGAAAGATCCGAAAGCCTGGGTGGCCAATCAGAGCAATGTCGACAAGGTTGTAAAACTTTCCGGCGCCAAGGCCACTGACATTCCTGGACTGCTGGAAGGCAACGTCTACCCGCTGGCAGCCGAACAAGTGGTTCTGCTCGGTGCACCGACCACCAAAGCACTGACTGACACGGCCGCCTTCTTGAAAGAACAAGGCAAGGTCGACGCGGTACTGCCGGACTACGCACCGGCGGTCAACGCCAGCTTCATCACTCAATAATTTACGCCCGCTGAGGAGTCGACCGTCATGGCCTTGTTATCACTGGAGCGCATCAGCGCACAGTACCCAGGCGCAGCTGAGCCGGTGCTGTCGGATATTTCCGTCAATCTCGGACCTCAGCAACTGCTGGTCGCACTTGGCCCTTCGGGCAGCGGCAAAACCTCGCTGCTTAACCTGATTGCCGGTTTTGTTGAGCCCAGTGCCGGACGCATCACCCTCGATGGCGCCCCGGTAAAAGGCCCCAGCGCCGAACGTGGCGTGGTGTTTCAGGACGATGTGCTGCTGCCTTGGCAAGACGTGCTGGCTAACGTCGCTTTCGGTCTGGAACTGGCTGGCATTGCGCGGGACAAACGCGAAGCGCGCGCCCGCGAAATGCTCTCGCTGGTGGATTTGTCGGGCTTTGAAAAGCGCCGCGTGTGGGAGCTTTCTGGCGGCCAGAAGCAACGTGTGGGCCTGGCCCGCGCCCTGGCGGCTGACCCGCGCGTGCTGCTGATGGATGAACCTTTCGGCGCCCTCGATGCTTTCACCCGCGAACAGATGCAAGAACTGCTGTTGCAAGTGTGCAAGCGCACCGACAAGCCGGTGTTCCTGATTACCCACGACATCGAAGAGGCCGTGTTTCTGGCCACTGACCTGATTTTGCTGGCGCCCAATCCTGGCCGTATCGTTGAGCGCCTGACCCTGGATTTCGGCCAGCGTTACAACGCTGGCGAGTCGGCTCGCTCGATCAAATCCGACCCTCGTTTTATTGAAACCCGTGAGCACGTGCTTGAGCGCGTGTTTTCACAACGCGGTGCCGCTCAGCGGCAGGAGCGCGCATGAGCAGCTATGAAGCCGTCGCAGCCCCCGTTGCTGCACCCCACGCGCCGCGCCCTGTAAAGCGCAGTTTGAGCACGCGCTGGATCAGCGTCATCACCCTCGTTACGTTAATCGCCACGTGGTGGGCCGTGACGGCGGCCGGTTTGATCGAACCGCTGTTTCTGCCGCCGCCGTCTGACGTGCTGGAAAAAGGCTGGTTGCTGGCGACCAAAGGCTACATGGACTCCACGTTGTGGCAGCACTTGGGCGCGAGCCTTAGCCGCATTGGTCTGGGCTTGGGCTTTGCGATTTTGACCGCCGTACCGGTGGGTATTGCGATTGGCCACAACCGGATTGCACGCGGCATTTTCGATCCGCTGATCGAGTTCTATCGCCCGATTCCGCCGTTGGCTTATTTGCCGCTGATTGTGATCTGGTGCGGCATTGGCGAGCTGTCGAAAGTGTTGCTGATTTACCTGGCGATTTTTGCCCCGATTGCGATTGCGACCGCCACTGGCGTGCGCACCGTCGACCCGGCCAAAGTCCGCGCTGCGCAGTCGTTGGGCGCCACCCGCTGGCAGTTGATTCGCCACGTGATTTTGCCGAGCGCCTTGCCGGACATTTTGACCGGCGTGCGCATTGGGCTGGGGGTGGGCTGGTCGACACTGGTCGCCGCCGAACTGATCGCAGCCACCAGCGGCCTGGGTTTTATGGTGCAGTCCGCGGCACAGTTTTTAGTCACCGACGTGGTGGTACTGGGGATTTTGGTGATCGCCATCATCGCCTTCGCCATGGAAATGGGCCTACGCGCCCTGCAACGCAAGCTGGTGCCGTGGCACGGCCAGGCTCACTAACAACTTCGAATAACATCGACGCTGATTAATCAGCGCGCAGATAACGAGATGACCATGAGCCTGACCATTACCCCTATTAGCTCTGCCCTGGGCGCCCAGATTGACGGCGTTGATCTGACCCAGCCACTCAGCCTGGAACACCGCGATGCCATCGAGCAGGCGCTGCTTAAGCACCAGGTCATATTCTTCAGAAATCAGCCCGTGACCCCGCAGCAACAAGCGCGTTTCGCGGCCAATTTTGGTGACCTGCACATTCACCCGATCTACCCCAACGTGCCCGAGCAACCTGAAGTGCTGGTGCTGGACACGGCCGTCACCGACGTACGTGACAACGCGATGTGGCACACCGACGTGACCTTTTTGCCGACGCCTGCTCTGGGCGCAGTCTTGAGTGCCAAGCAGTTGCCAGCGTTCGGTGGCGATACGTTGTGGGCCAGCGGCATCGCCGCCTTTGAAGGGTTATCGAAACCGCTGCAAGTGTTGCTCGACGGTTTGACCGCAACGCACGACTTCACCAAATCGTTCCCGCTGGAGCGCTTTGGTTCGACCCCGGAAGACTTTGCGCGCTGGGAACAAACCCGCAAAAGCAACCCGCCGCTGTCGCATCCAGTGATTCGTACGCACCCGGTGAGCGGGCGCAAAGCGCTGTTCGTCAACGAAGGTTTCACCACGCGGATCAATGAGCTTTCAGACCTGGAAAGCGAAGCGATTTTGAAGCTGCTGTTTGCTCACGCGACCCGCCCCGAGTACACCATTCGCTGGCGCTGGCAGGAAAACGACGTAGCGTTCTGGGACAACCGCGTGACCCAGCACTACGCCGTGGACGACTACCGCCCGAACCGCCGCGTGATGCACCGCGCGACAATTTTGGGTGATGCACCGTTTTGATCTAAGGCCAGTGCGAGCTGGCTACAGACAATGCTGTTCACTTAAGAGTAACGGGCTTGCCAGCGATGCAGGCGATGCAGTTTTTCTGTTAAACCGCATCGATTCCTTCGCGGGCAAGCCCGCTCCCACAGGGGCGCACTTCACGTTGCTACAGGGCCGGTGCAATCGCTTGGCGTTTTGGCAAAAAAGGCGGCAGGTATAACCCCAAATATGCATCAAACACGCGCTGACCTTCTTCGGCCATGCGCGGGGTGATGCAGTCGTGCAACTGGATCGAGCGCGCATACACCCGATCACCCAACTCCATCGCCAGCGCAAACACGTCCACGTCCTGTGGCAGTGTCGGCAATTCAAAATGACGCATAAACAACGCATGCATCAATTGCCCGAGTTCAAGGTCGTGCTGACGGTCAGCTCGCGTCACTTCGGTCAGCCCATGCTGGGCCAGGATCAGTTGCCGGGCTGCCGCATCTTCGCTGTAGATCGACAGCATGCGCCGCTCAACGATGTGCGACAGGTCACGCCAGGTGTTCAGGCTTTCGTGGGCGATGGGCGCTTGCAGGCACGCACGAAAAGCGGCGTGCACATCGCCGGTCAGCGCTTCGAGCAAGGCAGGCACATTGGCAAAAAAATGATAGACCGAAGAAGGCGGGATTTCAGCGCGCTCGGCCACGCTGTAGATCGACAGGCTGGACACCCCTTGCGTCGCCATCAAGGTGCGGGCAGCGGCGAGTATCGAATCGATTCGGCCCTGGCTGCGTGCACGGGATTTGCGAGGGGTTGCACGTGGGGTGGCGAGGCGCGTCATGGGTGTCTCCTGCAGGGCAGCAGGCATTGTACGAGCCGGGGGAACGGATTGCACAGGCATAAAAAACGCCACAGGCTGTGAAGCCCGCGGCGTTTTTTATGAGCGCTGCAATCGCTTACACGGTATGCAGGTACCAGTTGTATTCGAGGTCGGAGATGGAGTGTTCAAACTCTTCCAGCTCGCTCTCTTTACAGGCCACAAAGATGTCGATGTATTTCGGATCGATGTACTTGGCCATGACTTCGCTGTCATCCAACTCGCGCAACGCATCACGCAGGTTGTTTGGCAGGCTTTGCTCGTTTTGCTCGTAGCTGTTGCCTTCAACCGGAGCGCCCGGCTCGATTTTGTTGGTCAGACCGTGGTGAACACCAGCCAGAACAGACGCCATCAGCAGGTACGGGTTGGCATCGGCACCGGCTACCCGATGTTCGATGCGCACGGCATCAGAAGAACCAGTCGGTACGCGAATCGCGACCGTACGGTTGTCCAGGCCCCAGCACGGCGAGTTCGGCACGTAGAACTGTGCGCCGAAACGGCGGTACGAGTTGACGTTAGGGCAAAGGAACGCCATCTGCGCCGGTAGGGTCTCCAGCACACCGCCGATCGCGTGACGCAATGCGGCGTTCTGCTCGGGATCCTCGCTGGCAAAAATATTTTTGCCCTCTTTGTCCAGAATCGAAATGTGAACGTGTAGTCCGTTGCCCGCCTGGCCCGGGTAAGGCTTGGCCATGAAGGTGGTGTCCATCTCATGGTCGTAGGCGATGTTTTTGATCAAACGCTTCAGCAGTACCGCGTAGTCGCAGGCCTTGATCGGGTCGGCAACGTGGTGCAGGTTCACTTCGAACTGCGCCGGGGCACTTTCTTTAACGATGGCGTCAGCCGGGATGCCTTGCTCTTTCGCACCTTCCAGAATGTCCTGGAGGCAGTCGACGTATTCGTCGAGGTCGTCGATCAGGTAAACCTGTGTCGAATGCGGGCGTTTGCCGGAAATCGGCGAACGTGGCGGTTGTGGGCGGCCGTTTACGTTCTCCTGGTCGATCAGGTAGAACTCAAGCTCAAAGGCTGCACAGATGGTCAGGCCCAGATCGTCAAACTTGGTAACCACTTGACGCAAGACTTCGCGCGGGTCGGCGAAGAAAGGTTCACCTTCAAGTTCGTGCATGGTCATCAGCAGTTGCGCGGTCGGGCGCTTTTGCCATGGCTCATTGCACAGGGTGTCAGGGATTGGATAACAGATTCGGTCTGCGTCACCGATGTCCAGACCCAGACCGGTGCTTTCCACCGTTGAGCCATTGATATCCAGAGCAAATAAAGAGGCCGGCAGGTTGATGCCTTTCTCGTAAACCTTGTGGAGGCTGGTGCGTTCGATGCGCTTGCCGCGCACCACACCATTCATATCCGCAATTAGAAGGTCAACGTACAGAACCTCAGGATGTTCCTTAAGGAACGCGTTCGCTTCATTCAGCTGAACGGCACGCGGGGGTACCGACATGATGCAACACCTTTGTTGTTAAAAATATCAATCATTGAGCGCTACGGGTTTCAGTCAACCCGAACGGCATACCGAAGTCAAGCAGCCTCTTTTTTGCCCTAAAAAAGCGCTTAAAGGGCATTTTTGACGCATTTTAGGGCGAATTTCGCCCTTAGATCGTTGCCGCACCCGCAGTGTTGAGCGGGCCGTGTTGTATTTTTTACGGGGGTGTTGTGTAAAAAAATGAACGAGGCTAAGCTCGATTCAAACCCATAACAGCAATAATACCGGGGTGTTACATGTCACGCCTGCCGATAATCGGCGTCACCGCCTGCACCAAGCAGATCGGTTTGCATCCTTATCACATCACTGGCGATAAGTACGTGCGAGCCATTGCGGTGGCAGCCAAAGGCTTGCCTCTGATCCTTCCGTCACTGGCGGAACTGATTGATCCGACCGATATTCTGGACAGTCTGGACGGCCTGCTGTTTACCGGGTCACCCTCCAATATCGAACCTCATTTTTATCACGGCCCCGCCAGCGCGCCTGGCACCCTGCATGACCCTGACCGTGATCGCACCACCCTCCCCCTGATTCGCGCCGCATTGGCGGCAGGCGTTCCGTTGCTCGGCATTTGCCGGGGCTTTCAAGAGTTAAATGTAGCCCTGGGTGGCTCACTTCACCAGAAACTGCACGAAGTTAAAGGCTTTATCGAGCACCGCGAAGACCCCAGCGCACCGGTTGAGGTGCAGTACGGTCCAAGCCACGCCATGCAGGTTCAGCCGGGCGGTGTTTTAGCAGGTTTGGGCTTGCCGACGACGTTCGAGGTCAACTCAATTCACACCCAGGGCGTTGACCAATTGGCCCCGGGGTTGCGGGTTGAAGCCTGCGCGCCGGACGGCCTGGTCGAAGCGGTCTCGGTGCAAGACGGCAAGGCTTTTGCTTTAGCAGTTCAATGGCACCCTGAATGGCAGGTAAGCTCTAACCCGATTTACCTCGCCATCTTCCAGGCATTTGGAGATGCCTGTAGACGGCGCGCAACACAACGCGACGCCGATGCGTCAGTAAACGCCTGACTTATTCAAGTCAGGAAACTCAGCCCAGAGGCATTTATGAGTAACAACCTCGACCAGCTCACCGATTGGTTGAAAGACCACAAGATCACAGAAGTCGAATGCATGATCGCCGACCTTACCGGGATTACTCGCGGGAAGATTTCGCCGACCAACAAGTTCATTGCCGAAAAAGGCATGCGCCTACCCGAGAGCGTATTGCTGCAGACCGTTACGGGCGACTATGTCGAAGACGACATCTATTACGAGCTCCTCGATCCGGCAGACATCGACATGGTCTGCCGTCCCGATCAGAACGCAGTATTTCTCGTGCCATGGGCCATCGAGCCCACCGCTCAGGTGATTCACGACACCTACGACAAGCAGGGCAACCCGATTGAGTTGTCGCCGCGCAACGTGCTTAAAAAGGTCCTCAAACTCTATGCCGACCACGGCTGGCAGCCGATCGTGGCGCCAGAAATGGAGTTTTACCTGACCAAGCGCAGCGACGACCCCGACTACCCGTTGCAGCCGCCAGTAGGCCGCTCCGGCCGCCCGGAAACCGGCCGTCAGTCGTTCTCTATTGAAGCCGCCAACGAATTCGACCCGCTGTTCGAAGACGTTTACGACTGGTGCGAGCTGCAAGAGCTGGATCTGGACACCCTGATCCACGAAGACGGCACGGCGCAGATGGAAATCAACTTCCGTCACGGCGATGCCCTGTCGCTGGCCGACCAGATTCTGGTGTTCAAACGCACCATGCGTGAAGCCGCGCTCAAGCACGACGTCGCCGCCACGTTCATGGCTAAACCCATGACCGGCGAGCCGGGCAGCGCGATGCATTTGCACCAGAGCATCATCGACATCGAAACCGGCAAAAACGTCTTCTCTAATGAAGACGGAACCATGAGCCAGCTGTTCCTTAATCACATCGGCGGCTTGCAGAAGTTCATTCCTGAACTACTGCCACTGTTCGCCCCGAACGTGAACTCTTTCCGCCGCTTCCTGCCTGACACCTCAGCGCCGGTCAACGTGGAATGGGGCGAAGAGAATCGCACCGTGGGCCTGCGTGTGCCCGATGCCGGCCCGCAAAACCGCCGGGTCGAAAACCGCTTGCCGGGCGCCGACGCCAACCCGTACCTGGCCATTGCTGCCAGCTTGCTGTGTGGCTACATCGGCATGGTCGAAAGCATCAACCCAAGCGCGCCGGTCGTGGGCCGCGGCTATGAGCGCCGCAACCTGCGCTTGCCGTTGACCATCGAAGACGCCCTGGAGCGGATGGAAAACAGCAAGACCGTCGAGAAATACCTCGGCACCAAGTTCATCACCGGATACGTCGCGGTAAAACGTGCCGAACATGAAAACTTCAAGCGCGTCATCAGTTCGTGGGAGCGGGAATTCCTGCTGTTCGCCGTCTGACACGCCGGGTGTCGCTGCACCGGGAGCGGCGACACCCCAACTGAATAAAGGAGAGCTGTATGACTAGCAAAACCCCGCAAACCCTCGAATGGCAACAACTGAGCAACGACCATCACCTGGCACCGTTCAGCGACTTCAAACAATTGAAAGCAGTCGGCCCGCGCATCATCACTCACGCCAAGGGCGTGTACCTGTGGGACAGCGAAGGACACAAGATTCTCGACGGCATGGCCGGCCTGTGGTGTGTTGCCATTGGTTATGGACGTGACGAGCTGGCCGATGCCGCCAGCAAACAAATGCGCGAACTGCCGTACTACAACCTGTTTTTCATGACCGCCCACCCGCCGGTGCTTGAGCTGTCCAAAGTCATCGCCGACATCGCGCCAGAAGGCATGAACCACGTGTTCTTCACCGGCTCCGGCTCTGAAGGCAACGACACGATGCTGCGCATGGTTCGCCACTATTGGGCGATCAAAGGCCAGCCGAACAAAAAAGTCATCATCAGCCGCAAAAACGGTTACCACGGTTCGACCGTGGCAGGCGCCAGCCTGGGCGGCATGACCTATATGCACGAACAGGGCGACTTGCCGATTCCGGGCATTACCCACATCGCGCAGCCGTACTGGTTCGCTGAAGGCGGCGACATGACGCCGGAAGAGTTCGGCATCTTCGCGGCCAATCAGCTGGAAGAACGCATTCTGGAAATCGGCGTCGACAATGTCGGGGCCTTTATTGCCGAGCCGATTCAGGGCGCCGGCGGCGTCATTATTCCGCCAGACACCTACTGGCCGCGTATCAAAGAGATCCTGGCCAAGTACGACATTTTGTTCGTGGCCGATGAAGTGATCTGCGGTTTTGGTCGCACCGGTGAGTGGTTTGGCAGCGATTTTTACGACCTCAAACCCGACATGATGACCATCGCCAAGGGCCTGACCTCGGGTTACATCCCGATGGGCGGCCTGATCGTGCGCGACGAAGTGGTGGCAGTGCTCAACGAAGGTGGCGATTTCAACCACGGCTTCACCTATTCCGGTCACCCGGTAGCGGCCGCCGTTGCGCTGGAAAACATCCGCATTCTGCGCGAAGAAAAAATTATCGAGAACGCGCACAACGAAACGGCACCGTATTTGCAAAAGCGTTTACGCGAACTGAACGATCACCCGTTGGTGGGCGAAGTGCGCGGTGTGGGTCTGTTGGGCGCCATTGAACTGGTGCAAGACAAAGCCACTCGCAAACGCTATGAAGGCCGCGGCGCTGGCATGATTTGCCGACAATTCTGCTTTGATAACGGCCTGATCATGCGTGCCGTTGGCGATACCATGATCATCGCGCCACCGCTGGTGATCAGCAAAGATGAGATCGATGAGCTGGTGACCAAGGCTCGCAAGTGCCTGGATCTGACTTTGGAAGCACTGCAAAGTTAACTGCTAGGCTCTGAGCGCAAGACAACTGCAATTTTAATGTAGGCAATTGCGCTTAGAGCCTTAGGAATCAAGGCTCTTCCCTTGAAAGCCTGCCCCGGATCTTGCCAGACTAGCCCCCGGCTTTGGTTACCCTGATAACAGGTCGCTGAATCGGTGGTTTAAAAGAACAATTGGAGCATTACAGATGAAGGCATCAGGTTTTAAAAAAGCGGGCATGACCCTTCTCGCCCTGTCCTTGATGGGTGTGATGGCCGGGGCAGCACAGGCAGCCGATAAAGTGCTGCACATTTACAACTGGTCCGATTACATCGCACCCGATACCGTCAAAAAGTTCGAAGACAAGACCGGTATCAAAGTGGTTTACGACGTGTTCGACAGCAACGAGACCCTAGAGGCCAAGTTGCTCGCGGGCAAGTCCGGCTACGACATCGTCGTGCCATCCAACAATTTCCTGGCCAAGCAGATCAAGGCCGGGGTTTACCAGGAGCTGGACAAGTCCAAGCTGCCTAACTGGAAAAACCTCGACCCTGCGTTGCTCAAGGCCGTTGGCGATGCCAGTGACCCGGGTAACAAATATGCGTTCCCCTACATGTGGGGCACCATTGGCATCGGCTACAACCCTGAGAAAGTCAAAGCCGCTCTGGGCATCGACAAAATCGATTCCTGGGACGTGATCTTCAAGCCAGAAAACGCAGCCAAACTCAAAAGCTGTGGCATCAGCGTGCTCGACTCGCCGACCGAAATGCTGCCTGTAGCGCTGCATTACCTGGGCTTGCCGACCAACAGCCAGAAGAAAGACGATCTGCAGAAAGCTGAAGAACTGTTTCTCAAGGTTCGCCCTTCGATCGCTTACTTCCACTCCTCCAAGTACATCTCTGACCTGGCCAACGGCAACATCTGCGTCGCCGTGGGTTACTCGGGTGACCTTGAGCAATCCATCACTCGCGCTAAAGAAGCCGGTGACAAGGTCAAACTCCAGTACGTGATTCCGAAAGAAGGTGCAGGTAGCTTCTACGACATGGTCGCCATCCCTAAAGATGCCGAAAACGTCGAGGCTGCTTACGCTTGGATGAACTACCTGATGGAACCGGAAGTGATGGCTGAAATCACTAACAGCGTGCGTTTCCCGAACGGTAACAAGGCTGCAACACCACTGGTGAATAAAGACATCTCGGGTGATCCGAGCATTTATCCATCCGATGAAGTGAAAGCGCACCTGTACGCGATCAGCGACCTGCCGCCAGCAACCTTGCGCTTGTTGACCCGCAGCTGGACCAAAATCAAGTCCGGTAAGTAACACGGCAATCCTGTAGGAGCGAGCTTGTCTCGCGATCTTTTAAAAGATCAAAAGATCGCGAGACAAGCTCGCTCCTACAGGTCAGATCTCATGTGAGATCAGTGTGTTATCGCAATAAATCGCAGAAAACTTTGCTGTGCAGGTTTATCGAGGGTAAGTTGCGCGCCGGTTTTGTCTTTGGCGGCTCAGCTGCCGTGTGACGCGGGCAACTCAGGACCAACTATTTAGAGGACCACCACGTGTCTAATTCTTTGTTTCGCAAGACCTTGATGGTCGGAGCTGGTTTGGCGCTTGCCGTCAGCGTACAAGCGGCACCTACCGTGCACATTTATAACTGGTCGGACTACATCGCACCGAACACCCTGGCCGACTTTGAAAAGGCCACCGGGATCAAGCCGGTGTATGACGTGTTTGACTCCAACGAAACCCTGGAAGGCAAGCTGCTGGCTGGCCGTACCGGTTATGACGTGGTCGTTCCGTCTAACCACTTCCTGGGCAAACAGATCAAAGCGGGCGCGTTCCAAAAGCTCGACAAGTCGCAGCTGCCCAACTATTCCAACCTGGACCCGGCCTTGCTCAAGCGCCTTGAGCAAAACGACCCGGGCAACCTGTATGCCGTGCCGTACCTGTGGGGCACCAATGGCATCGGTTACAACGTCGACAAGGTCAAAGAAGTCCTTGGCGTCGACAAAATCGATTCTTGGGACGTGGTCTTCAAACCCGAGAACATGAAGAAGCTGACCCAATGTGGTGTGGCCTTCCTGGATTCAGCCGATGAAATGATGCCGACCGTGCTCAATTATCTGGGCCTGAATGCCAACAGCACCGACCCAAAAGACTACAAAAAAGCTGAAGCAACCCTGTTGTCGGTGCGTCCTTACGTCACCTACTTCCACTCTTCCAAATACATCTCCGACCTCGCCAACGGCAACATCTGCGTAGCGATCGGTTTCTCGGGGGATGTGTTCCAGGCCAAGGCGCGCGCCGCCGAAGCTAAAAAGGGCGTCAACATCGCCTACATCGTTCCCAAGGAAGGCGGCGCCCTTTGGTTTGACATGCTGGCGATTCCAAAAGACTCCGGCAACGTCAAGGAAGCTCACGCATTCATCAACTACCTGCTCCAGCCTGAAGTGATCGCTCAGGTCAGTGATTATGTTGGCTATGCCAACCCCAATCCTGCGTCCGACAAGGTGATGGATGAGTCCATTCGTACCGACGAAGCGGTTTACCCAACCCAAGCGGTGCTGGACAAGACTTACGTTTCGACCGAACTGCCCCCGAACATTCAGCGTCTGATGACGCGTTCGTGGACCAAGGTCAAGACGGGTAAATAGCTCGCAAGACCACCTATCCAAGGCCTGAGCATCTTGCTCGGGCTGCTAAATTTGTTGGGAGTTTCGTAAATGGCTGTTGCCTCCGGCGCCTATAAGAAAGCCCTCGAGGGCGACCAGACACCTAAACAGGTGCTGGTCAAAATCGACCGGGTCACGAAAAAATTCGACGAGACGATTGCCGTGGACGATGTGTCCCTGGAAATCAACAAAGGCGAAATCTTCGCCTTGCTCGGCGGATCGGGATCGGGCAAATCCACCTTGCTGCGCATGCTCGCCGGTTTCGAGCGCCCAACAGAAGGTCGTATTTTCCTGGATGGCGTAGACATCACAGACCTGCCGCCCTACGAGCGGCCGATCAACATGATGTTTCAGTCCTACGCCTTGTTCCCGCACATGACCGTGGCTCAAAACATCGCTTTCGGCCTCAAGCAGGACAAAATGTCCAACGCCGAGATCGATGCCCGCGTGGGCGAGATGCTCAAGCTGGTGCACATGACCCAGTACGCCAAGCGCAAGCCGCATCAATTGTCGGGCGGTCAGCGCCAGCGTGTGGCCTTGGCCCGTTCGCTGGCCAAACGCCCTAAATTGCTGCTGCTCGACGAGCCGATGGGCGCACTGGACAAAAAACTGCGTTCGCAGATGCAACTCGAACTGGTGGAAATCATCGAGCGCGTTGGCGTGACGTGCGTCATGGTGACTCACGATCAGGAAGAGGCCATGACCATGGCCCAGCGCATCGCGATCATGCACCTGGGCTGGATCGCCCAGATCGGCAGCCCGATCGACATTTATGAAACCCCGGTCAGCCGTCTGGTGTGTGAGTTCATCGGCAACGTCAACCTGTTCGACGGTGAAGTGGTCGACGACGCCGAAGGCTACGCACGCATCAAATGCCCGGAGCTGGAGAACGACATTTACGTCGGCCACGGCGTGACCACCTCGGTGGAAGACAAACACACCACCTACGCGATTCGGCCGGAAAAAATGCTGGTGACCACCGAAAAGCCGACCTACGAATACAACTGGTCGCGCGGCAAGGTGCACGACATCGCCTACCTGGGCGGGCACTCGGTGTTCTACGTTGAATTGCCTGGCGGCAAGCTGGTGCAATCATTCGTGGCCAACGCCGAACGCCGTGGCGCACGTCCGACCTGGGACGATGAAGTCTACGTGTGGTGGGAAGACGACAGCGGCGTGGTATTGCGCTCATGAACATGCGAAAGCTTAAACGCCGACTGCAACGAATAACCCCCGGTGGCCGCCATATGGTCATCGGGATTCCATTCCTGTGGCTGTTTCTGTTTTTCATGCTGCCGTTCTTCATCGTTCTGAAGATCAGCTTTGCTGAAGCAGACGTCGCGATTCCGCCTTACACCGAGATCTACAGCTACGTTGACCAAAAAGTTCAGTTGCTGCTGAACCTGGGCAACTACGCCATGCTGGGCGACGATGAGTTGTACATCGCCGCTTACCTGGGCTCGCTGAAGATGGCCTTCTTCAGCACGCTGTTGTGCCTGCTGATCGGTTATCCGATGGCCTACGCCATCGCCAATGCGCGCAAAGAGATGCAGACCGTACTGGTGCTGCTGATCATGATGCCGACCTGGACCGCGATCCTGATCCGCGTTTACGCGTGGATGGGCATCCTCAGCAATAACGGGTTGCTCAATGGCTTCTTGATGTCGATGGGCTGGATCGACCAACCCTTGCAGATCCTCAATACCAACATTGCGGTGTATATCGGCATTGTGTACTCGTACCTGCCGTTTATGATCCTGCCGCTGTACGCCAACCTGGTAAAACACGACCACAGCTTGCTGGAAGCCGCGTCTGACCTGGGTTCGAGCACCATCAACAGCTTCTGGAAAATCACCGTTCCGCTGTCCAAAAACGGCATCATCGCTGGCTGCATGCTGGTGTTTATCCCGGTGGTCGGTGAGTTCGTGATCCCGGAACTGCTGGGCGGCCCGGAAACCCTGATGATCGGTAAAGTGTTGTGGCAAGAGTTCTTCAACAACCGTGACTGGCCGGTAGCCTCTGCGCTTGCCGTGGTCATGCTGGCGATCCTGATCGTGCCCATCATTCTGTTCAACCGCAGCCAGGCTAAAGAGCTGGAGGGCAAGATATGAACCGCATCCGTTTCTCTAGCTTTATGTTGGTGGCGGGGCTGTTGTTCATCTACCTGCCGATGCTGATCCTGGTGATCTACTCCTTCAACGCCTCCAAACTGGTGACGGTATGGGGCGGCTGGTCTCTGAAGTGGTACACCGGCCTGCTCGACAACACCCAACTGATGGGCTCGGTGATGCGCTCGCTGGAAATCGCCTGTTACACGGCGATTGCAGCGGTCGCGCTGGGCACATTGGCGGCGTTCGTGCTTACGCGCATCAGCCACTTCAAGGGCCGCACGCTGTTCGGCGGCCTAGTGACGGCACCGCTGGTGATGCCAGAGGTGATCACCGGTCTGTCGCTGTTGCTGCTGTTCGTGGCCATGGCGCAGATGATTGGCTGGCCGCAAGAGCGCGGCATCGTCACCATCTGGATTGCTCACACCACGTTCTGTGCGGCCTATGTGGCGGTTGTGGTGTCGGCGCGTCTGCGTGAACTGGACCTGTCGATCGAAGAAGCGGCCATGGACCTGGGCGCCAAGCCCTGGAAAGTGTTCTTTTTGATCACCATCCCGATGATCGCTCCATCGCTGGCAGCGGGCGGCATGATGTCCTTTGCCCTGTCGCTGGACGACTTGGTACTGGCCAGCTTTGTGTCCGGTCCGGGTTCCACCACCTTGCCGATGGAAGTGTTCTCGGCGGTACGTCTGGGGGTTAAGCCCGAGATCAACGCCGTGGCCAGCCTGATCCTGCTGGCGGTGTCGCTGGTGACCTTCCTGGTGTGGTTCTTCAGCCGTCGTGCCGAAGAACACCGCAAAAAGGCCATCCAGCAAGCCATCGAAGAATCGGCGGCCGAGTCCTGGAAACAACCCGATGTACGCCGTCCACAAACGCCAAACGCGGTTTAAGACAGCGATATAAAAAACCTCGCCTCCTGTCACAGGGAGGCGAGGTTTTTTTATGGGCGCCGGGCCGTGAGATTGATTAATGACCGCTCTTGCGTTTGTGCTGAGTCAGATTGCCCTGCAAGGTGTACGTCTTGTAACAACCCGGAGCACCGCACCAGAGACGTGCTGCTTGTGTGTGAGTCAGTCGATGCCGCTTGAGGTTGCTCGAATCTGTAAAGCTTTTTGTGCAGCCAGGTTCAGGGCATGAGTGCGGTGTATCACCTGTGTGAGTCCGCTGGTGCAGCTTTAGATGTTGCTTGAGCGTAAAACTTTTTGCGCATCCAGGCTCAGAGCATGAGTGAGGTTTATCGCCGGTATGAGATCGCTGGTGCTTCTTCAGATTAGCGGCCTGCGTAAAGCTTTTTGTGCATCCAGGTTCAGCGCACGTGTGGGGCTTATCGCCCGTATGAGTGCGGGCGTGGTTTATCAGATTGTGGTTGCTGGTAAAGCTTTTATTGCAGTCAGGAGCACTGCACTGAAAACGCTTTGGTGCTGGCACCGCGGGCATCTTGAAGAGGCTCTGGGAAGACGTACTCGGCTGCGGTTGAACGCCAGCGGTGGCCAATGAGCCCACGATGGCGTCGTATTGCGCCTGCAAGCTGGGGGGTGACAACAAATTGAGATCAAAATCACTCAGAGATGGCGTAGGTGAAGACGGGGCCGAGAACAGACCCACATCAAAATCACTGAGCGACGGGGCCCGTGAAGGGGGTGGCCTCGCCCCCTCGCTGTGCGTGGCGTGTTCAGCTTCAGACCCGGCCGCTTCGGGAATCACGCTGCCATCCGCTCGTCTCTTGATCTGCCCATCGGTATCCACATGGCCTATCGGATCATTACCCACAAACCCATACACATTCAGCCCATCAATGGCGCCACCGGGGTCCGGGCTCAGCCAGCGTTGCAACCACGGCGCGTAGTAGCGATAACCGTAGTAATACAGGCCCGAGGCATCGCGTTCCTTACCCGAGTAACGAATGGTTTTGACGGTGGCTTCAATCGCACTGTTGGCCGCCCACCAGGCCGTGCCGCCAAAAGGGTAGTAGCCCTCCTGACTGATCAACGCGGCCTGCTCATCAAGCTCCACGGTGCAACTGCCCGTCATGTCCGACAGGCTGAAGCGCAATTGCTCATCGTCCCTGTGCGCAGGCCGCTGCTGCTCCCATTGCAACGCCCTGACGGTGGTGCGCCCGGCCTCGATCGACAGCACGCAGAGCCATTGCCCAGTGGCGTGATCGCGGCGCAGTTCAAGCCCCGGCAAATACATGACTTCGCGGGTGTGTGTCAGGCTTTTGGCCTTGCTCAACCGCCGTTTGAGGACACGTTGACCCGCCGCATCGTAGGTGTATAGCTCCTCATCGTGACCACCGTCCTCACGCAGCACTTGTGTCACCTGCGTCAGTTGTTGACGCACGTTCCAACTCATCGCCTGCCCCGCGACCAACGTCTGCTGATTGCCGCACAGATCAAAGCCACTCCCCAGCCCCGGGTTGTCGTGCGAGCCCTCCATTACGCTGTGATTGCTGCGCGCCGCCACGCTCATGCGCTGGGTATAACCCTGGCCTGTAGAGGGCACGTGCTGCATGTGCAACGCATTGCCCGCCGCATCGTAGTGGTAATGACGGGTGTACTGCCCCCAAGAGGTGTTTTGCGTTGCGCCCGGCAAGACCACACCCGGCAACGCCGCCCCGCGGGTGCTCTGAGCATTTTCACGGCCAGAGGCCTTGATCAACTGGGACAGCGAGTCGTAGTGGTACTGGCTCACGGCATCGATTTTGGCGTTACTGAACCAGACCGTGGGTTGGGCCGCGTCATGGATGCGGATCACATTGCCGACGCGGTCATACACATAGGAAAGGTCTTGCAACAGGCTATCCATTTTCTGCGACCGATAGACCTGCTGCCGTTGCAAACGGCCATCGAGCGCATCGTAGCGGGACACGCTGACTGTTCCGTTTCCGGCCCGCTCGGAGGTCAACTGGCCTTGCGCGTTATAAACCCGTTGATCCACCAGCACCTTGCGTTTGCCACTGCTCAATTGCAGCGTTATCCGGGTCAACTCGCCGCCTATCGTGTAGTCGAAAAACCGCCTGTTCTGTTTGGCATCACTCTGCTCCAGCACGTCACCCAACGCGCTGTAACGCCACGCACTGGTGAAGGTCTGCGACGCCAGCAACAACGCGCGCGCGCTTTCTTGCACAGGCCAATCGACGGGCGTGTGCGCCGTTAAAAAACGCCGAGACTGCCCCGTGACGGCGCCATTGAGCCCGTAATGATCGTGGTACACACACCCCGCCGGGTCCTCATGACGCAGCAGCCGTCCGCTGCGATTAAGTGCCGCGTGTTCAGGTGTCATGGCGGCATACGTCAGGTACTCGACGCAGCGTTCAGAGGGGTCATTGTGCGCCTGCTCAAACACTGCAATCGGCCTGAGCAGGTGATCGTATTCATAGCGTTGCAGACCACCACGAGCATCCCAGTGTTGAACCGGCTGACCGGCACAGCCCAGCAGCGATACACGCCATCCGGCATCGACACTGTCGACGCGCAACACCTGCCCGGACACGCTGTAACGGTGGCTGATAGTGGGTTCTACATCGGCATCTGTTGCGTGCAAGGCCTGCAGACGCGGGTCCCATTGTTGCTGCAAAAAGCCCGTGCTGCCGAACACCTGGCGAGTGATGCGAGCGACAGGGGCATCCTCAGCACGCACACGATGGTAGGCCACCGTGCGGATGCAGGCGCCTTTGGGATCGAGAGCGGACAGTGAAGGCGTGTGTCGATGCAGGGAAGGCATGCGTGTGACCTGGTTAGCGCAATGATCCACGCAGACTAAAAGAGCGGGCGGGGCTAAAGGCAGTATTTATATATTGCCGTCAGGCAGCTCTGTTCTGCGTGAGTTGAGTGCCACTGATCAATGACAAAGGGCTTGAGGGCCTAAGTGATGGACCGTGTCGCTCGCAAGTTCACAGCCCTCATTGATGAGTACTCAGGTGCCGGTTCCGACTACCGTTGCGAGCGAAGCTTTTAGTGCACCCCTCATGCGTACATGTGAAAAGTTTCACCTTTGTATGAACACTTTGGTGCACTGCTAAATGGTCTGGTCGAGCAAAGCTTTTGGTGCAACCCTCGTACGTGCATGGGAAAGGTTTCTCTTTTGTATGAACCCTTTGGTGCCGTGACAAATCCCCTTGGTAACCAAAGCTTTTACCGCAGCCCGGATACTCACATGGGAAAGATTTCTCCCCTGTATGAGTCCGTAGGTGCCCGTCGAAATGCTCCTTCCGGGCAAAACGGGATGGACAATTGGGGCATGAAAACCGTTTTTCTCCAGTGTGAGTGAGCAGGTGTCTAGTTAGACTTGGCTTTCTTGCATAACCTTTCCCGCACGCACCACAGTAATAACGGTTCAGTTTTGGCACAGCAGGCACTCGGAGTTGGCCTTGCGAAGATGTGCCAGGCTGTGGCTCTGCAACAGCCGCAGGCAAGGTCTCCATGATCTCCAGAAACTGATCTTGAAGATCAGTCTCTTGACGGTTTTCAAATACAACCTCATCAGCGAGTTCAAAGTTTTCAGCTTGGCTGTCTTGCGTATCGTCATCGGCCAAAAATGCAAGGGCTTGCACTCCTGTTATGTCAGGGGCTGCCCCCATTACTCCCACAACCAAATCCTCCCCGAGTTCCGCGCCTGAATTCTTGCGCACGCGCGTCCGCCCACCCGCATCCACATGCCCCATCGGGTCGTTGCCCACAAAGCCATACAGGTTCAGACCATCAATGTCGCCGCCCGGGTCGGGGTTCAGCCAGCGGTACAACCACGGGGCGTAGTAGCGATAGCCGTAGTAATACAGGCCTGTGGCATCGCGTTCCTTGCCTGAGTAACGAAGGGTTTTATAACTGGCCTCCACTTCATTGCGCCCGACCCAGCACGCGGTGCCGCCGAACGGGTAGTAGGTTTCCTGGCTGATGAGTTGGGCCTGATCATCCAGTTCCAGGGTGCTGGAACCCAGGTGGTCGTCGAAGGTGTAGCGCAGTTGATCGTTCTCAAGGCCGCTGGGCGGTATGTCCCAGTGCAACCATTGCACGCGGCAGCGCCCGGCCTGAAGGGTGACGACCTGAAGATTCTCTTGGGTGGCGCTGTTGGTGCGCACTTCCAGCCCCGGCAGGTAGCGGGTTTCCGCGAGGTGGCTGTTGGCCTGCGCTTGCCAGGTGCGGACTTTGCGCAGGCGTTTGCCTCCACCGCCGTAGATATAGCGCTCTTCGTCGTTGGCGGCGGCCTTACGCGTGACCTGGGCGGTAGCGCACAGTTGATTTCGGGCATCCCACTGCAGGGGTTGGCCGGGTTGCAGGGTCAGAAGATTGCCATTGGCGTCGTAGGTGTGTTCAGTCTCGCCGCTGCGAATAACACGGTTGTTGTGTGGGGCGATGTGTAGCGTTTGGGTGTGATCACTCCCCCCTAGGTGAATGCGCTCCAGCAGATTGCCCGCCGCATCATAGCGATAGGTTTCGTTGTAATTGACCACCCGGCTGGTGTCCGGGGTTTGCCAGGTTGGCAAGTCCGGGCCGAGTGACGGCTGGGCGGTCTCCCAGCCGCTGGCTTCTATCAGTTGGTAGAGGCTGTCGTAAGCAAAACGGCGAATGGGTTCGATGCGCTGATTGGCAAAATGACGGGTGGCCTGGGTTGTGTCTTCAATCTCAATGAGGTTGCCGACCGGGTCGTAGCGGTAGTGCAAGTCTTGCAAGAGCCGTTTACCCGGCACTTGTGCCTGTAGGCGAGCCAAGCGGCCAGTCGCCGATTCGTGGGTCAGAAAAGTGACAACACCATTGCCAGCGGTTTCGCTTTCGACTTGAGAAAAGGCGTTGTAACGGATGTTGCTGACCAAGGTTTTAACCGCGCTGCTGCCCGCGGTTTGCAGGCCGGTATCGCGTAACTGCCCAGCCACGGTGTGGCTGAAGTGTTGTTGATGCCCTTTGGCATCGGTCTGGCTGAGCAGTTCACCCGCAGCGTTGTAGTGCCAGCGGTTGATGAACGGCTCGGCCTCCTCCAGCAACGGGTCGCGCTGCGCCTCGGACTCGGGCCAATGAGGCAGATCAAGGCTGCACAAAAACTGCTGGGTTTCTTCCAGCGATCCGCCTGCCAGGCCGTACTCGGTCATGTGCCGTGTGCCCGCCGGGTCGTCGTGCCGCAAAAGCCTGCCGCAGCGGTTGTGCCGGGCGCTCTCCACGCTGGTGCTGGCGTAGGTAAAACGCTCGATCACATGGGTGCTGTTTTCAGTCACGCTGATCGGGCGCATCGAGTCGTCATAGATGGTTTGCCAATGGCTCTCGCGGGCGTCCCACACCTCCAGCGTCTGCCCGGCCTCGCCCGGAAGGCTGAGCCGCCACCCGGCATCGGTGCTGTCAGTGGCCAATACCTGACCGGACAGGCTGTACACGGTCAGCAGGTTGGCAGGGGCAGTAGAGTCCGCGAACAGCCGAGGGTCGCGCTGCGCCACCAGCCGCCCCATGGGATCGAACGTGCTCCACGTCACCCGTTGCTCAGGGGTTTGCCCACTCACTGAGCGCGCAAACGCCACAGAGCGAACTGGCAAACCGCGCGGCTCGATGACCGCGAGTGTCGGTGTGCGGGCGTGGAGCGACGTCATAGGCAGGCCCTCCAGAACTTTCTGCCACACAGCATGCGCTCAAGGCGTGAGTGCGTCTGCTGTCAGAAATGACAGTCATGATCTGGGTGGCTGCCTATCACTGAATCGCGGGCAAGCCCGCTCTCACGACTGAGCGGGCCCGCTCGACAGGTTTACGGTTTAGCCACGTGCCACACATCGCCTTTGCCGTCGCCGGTCTTGTCACCGGCGCTCTTGTCGCCTGCAAAGGTGTACAGCGGTTTACCCTTATAAGCCCACTGCATCATGCCGTCATCGCGCTTGATCACTTGCCAGTGGCCCATGTTCTTGTGGTCGCCTTGTACCTTCAACGGCGGCCAGTTCGTGGCGCACTGGTCATTGCACATCGACTTGCCACTCGCATCCTTGTCAAAGGTGTAGAGCGTCATGTGGTTGTGGTCAACGAGCATCCCGTCCTTGGTCATCGCCGGATCATCTGCAAACGCCAGCCCCGGCAAAGCCAATGCACCCGCGACCAATAAAGCAGAGAGGGAAACGCTTCTGTGAGTCATCGCAATCGTCCTTTTTGTGGTTGTACGATTTGAACTCAAAGCGTAGTTCACTAAGCTGCCAAGCGTGTTACACCCCAAAAGCTGTCACACGACTGCAATAATTCCGTTATCTAATGCGCCACAAGACAGTTAAATGACACGAGGGTTACGGCATGGTTGGCAGGAGCATTTTGATCGTTGATGACGAGGCACCCATCCGCGAGATGATCGCCGTGGCCTTGGAAATGGCTGGCTACGACTGCCTTGAAGCCGATAATGCCCAGGACGCGCATGCCATTATCGTGGACCGTAAACCTGACCTGATCCTGCTCGACTGGATGCTGCCTGGCGGCACGTCGGGTATTGAATTGGCCCGTCGCCTGAAGCGCGAAGAGCTGACCAACGACATTCCGATCATCATGCTCACCGCCAAAGGCGAAGAGGACAACAAGATCCAGGGCCTGGAAGTGGGCGCTGATGATTACATCACCAAGCCTTTTTCCCCGCGTGAACTGGTGGCTCGCCTCAAGGCCGTATTGCGCCGCGCAGGCCCGGCCGACAACGAGTCACCGATTGAAATCGGCGGCTTGCTGCTCGATCCGATCAGCCACCGTGTGACCATCGATGGCACTCCGGCTGAAATGGGCCCGACCGAGTATCGCCTGCTGCAATTCTTCATGACCCACCAGGAGCGCGCGTACACCCGCGGCCAACTGCTGGATCAGGTGTGGGGCGGCAACGTGTACGTTGAAGAGCGTACCGTGGACGTGCACATCCGCCGCCTGCGCAAAGCCCTCGGCGAAGCGTACGAAAATCTGGTACAAACCGTGCGCGGCACCGGCTACCGGTTTTCCACGAAGGCTTAAAAGCAGCTGCAAGCTATCAGCCTCAAGCGGCAAGATTAAAGCGGCTCAGTCTTTAGCTTGAGGCTTGAGGCTTGTAACTTGGCGCTCACAACGGGACTTGTGACCTTGAATCAAAACTGGCATGGCACTCTGATTCGTCATTTGTTGCTGTTGATCACCGGCTGTCTGTTAGTCGGGCTGATCAGTGGTTACTACGGCTGGAGTCTGGCCGTTGGCCTTGGCCTCTATCTGGGCTGGACCCTTAAACAATTGCTGCGTCTGCACGATTGGCTGCGCCATCACCAACCCGATGAAGCGCCACCGGATGGCTATGGCCTGTGGGGCGAGGTGTTCGACAGCATCTATAACTTGCAACGCCGCGACCAACGCGTACGCGGGCGCCTGCAAGCGGTGATTGATCGGGTGCAAGAGTCGACGGCCGCGCTCAAGGACGCGGTGGTCATGCTCGACAGCGATGGCAACCTCGAATGGTGGAACCGCGCCGCAGAGACCTTGTTGGGGCTCAAGACGCCACAAGACAGCGGCCAGCCGGTCACCAACCTGGTGCGCCATCCGCGCTTCAAGGAATACTTCGAAAACAACAATTACAACGAGCCGCTGGACATTCCTTCGCCGGTCAACGATCACCTGCGCATCCAGCTCTACATCACCCGCTATGGCAATAACGAGCACCTGATGCTGGTGCGCGACGTCACGCGCCTTCACCAGCTTGAGCAGATGCGCAAAGACTTCATCGCCAACGTGTCCCACGAACTGCGCACGCCATTGACGGTGATCTGCGGCTATCTGGAGACCCTGCTCGATAACGTCGAAGACGTGAACCCGCGCTGGAAGCGCCCGCTGTCGCAAATGCAGCAACAGGGCGAACGCATGCAGACGTTGCTCAACGACCTGCTGCTGCTGGCCAAGCTCGAAGCCACAGACTACCCCTCGGACAACCAGCCGGTGGCCATTGACGCCTTGCTGCGCTCGATCAAGGGTGACGCACAGGCCTTGTCCGGGCAGCGCAACCAGACCATCACCCTCGACGTTGAAACCGATGTCGCGCTCAAGGGCAGCGAAGCCGAGCTGCGCAGTGCGTTTTCCAACCTGGTGTTCAACGCCGTCAAATACACCCCTGACGGTGGCGCCATTCGTATTCGCTGGTGGGCAGACCACTTGGGAGCGCACCTGAGCGTGCAGGATTCTGGTGTCGGCATCGACAACAAACACCTGCCGCGCCTGACCGAGCGCTTCTACCGCGTCGATTCCAGCCGCAACGCCAACACTGGCGGCACCGGGCTGGGGCTGGCCATCGTCAAACACGTGCTGCTGCGCCATCGCGGGCATCTGGAGATCAGCAGCGTGCTGGGCCACGGCAGCACCTTTACCTGCCAGTTCGCCCCGGTCCAGGTCATAAAAGCCAACATCCGGGCGTCGACCCACTGACACATGTGGCAATAACCCACTAGGCAAGTGCCGCATCAGCCGCTACATTGCTTGGCCGAGGCCTGTTTTACAGGCCTCGAAACCCTCCACTATTTGAAATAACGGAACCCGTAAAACTCCATCATGGACCCTTCCCCTGGCTTGACCCTCGCAACACTCTTCGCCGACTTCGGCATGATTCTTTTTGCTCTGATCCTGGTGTTGCTCAACGGTTTTTTCGTTGCGGCTGAATTTGCCATGGTCAAACTGCGCTCGACCCGCGTCGAGGCCATCGCAGACGTGAACGGCTGGCGCGGTCAGATCCTGCGCACCGTGCACAACCAACTCGACGCTTACCTGTCCGCCTGCCAGCTGGGTATTACGCTGGCCTCTCTGGGGCTGGGCTGGGTCGGCGAGCCAGCGTTCGCACACTTGCTGGAGCCGCTGCTCGGCGCCCTGGGCGTTCAGTCGCCTGAAGTGATCAAAGGCGTGTCGTTCTTTGCCGCCTTCTTCATCATTTCGTACCTGCACATCGTGGTGGGCGAACTGGCCCCAAAATCGTGGGCCATCCGCAAGCCCGAGGCGTTGTCGCTGTGGACCGCCGTGCCGCTGTACCTGTTCTACTGGGCCATGTACCCGGCGATTTACCTGCTTAACGCCAGCGCCAACACCATCTTGCGCATTGCTGGCCAAGGCGAACCCGGCGCTCATCACGATCACGCCTACAGCCGCGAAGAACTCAAGCTGATCCTGCACTCCAGCCGTGGCCAGGACCCGAGCGACCAGGGCATGCGCGTACTGGCCTCGGCCGTTGAAATGGGCGAACTGGAAGTGGTCGACTGGGCCAACTCCCGCGAAGACCTGGTGACCCTGGACTCCAAGGCCCCGCTCAAGGAAATCCTGGCGCTGTTCCGTCGTCACAAGTTCAGCCGCTACCCGGTCTACGACGCCGAAACCAACACCTTCCTGGGGCTGTTGCACATCAAGGACTTGTTGCTTGAGCTGGCCGATCTCGAACATTTGCCAGAAACCTTCAACCTTGAAGAACTGACCCGTCCGCTGGAGCGTGTATCGCGCCACATGCCGCTGTCGCAATTGCTGGAGCAGTTCCGTAAAGGCGGCGCGCACTTTGCGCTGGTCGAAGAAGCTGACGGCAAAGTGGTCGGCTACCTGACCATGGAAGACGTGCTTGAAGTGCTGGTGGGCGATATTCAGGACGAACACCGCAAGGCTGAGCGCGGCATCCTCTCGTACCAGCCGGGCAAACTGCTGGTGCGTGGCGACACGCCGCTGTTCAAGATCGAACGCCTGCTGGGCGTCGACCTGGACCACGTCGAAGCCGAAACCATTGCAGGCCTGATCTACGACACCCTCAAGCGCGTGCCCGAAGAAGAAGAGCAACTGGAAGTCGAAGGCCTGCGCATCATCATCAAAAAGATGAAAGGCCCGAAAATCGTATTGGCCAAAGTGCTCAAGCTCGATTGATTCTGTGGGAGCTGGCTTGCCAGCGATGGTATCGATGCGGTGCCAGATTGATCTGATCGCCTGCATCGCTGGCGAGCCAGCTCCCACAAGGTTTATGTATTGCCCCCGATATTTTCCCTCGGCGAAAGCTGGCTGAAAGCATTCCCCTCTAGCATCCCGTCACCCCCGGCATTAGACCGGCTGGCCTGACCGCCCTATGCGGCCAGTGCCTTCTGCACAAAAATAAAAACGGTGATTGTTATGATGCTGACCTTCCTTGGCTTTGCCATGGTCATTACGTTCATGTACCTGATCATGACCAAGCGCTTGTCTGCCCTGATCGCGCTGATTCTTGTCCCTATCCTGTTTGCTATTTTCGGTGGTTTTGCCCCGGAAATCGGGCCGATGATGCTCGCAGGTATCACCAAACTCGCCCCCACGGGCGTGATGCTGATGTTCGCCATCCTGTACTTCGCCCTGATGATCGACTCCGGGCTGTTCGATCCCGCCGTGCGCAAGATCCTCAAACTGGTCAAAGGTGACCCGCTCAAAGTCTCGGTCGGTACCGCCGTACTGGCGCTGGTGGTGTCTCTGGACGGCGACGGCGCAACCACCTACATGATTTGCGTGGCGGCCATGCTGCCGCTCTACAGCCGCATCGGCATGAGCCCGCGGATCATGGCCGGTTTGATCATTCTGGCCGGTGGCGTGATGAACATGACCCCGTGGGGCGGCCCGACGGCGCGCGCGGCCAGTGCGCTGCATGTCGACCCTTCCGACATCTTTGTGCCAATGATCCCGGCCATGTTCGCCGGGGTGTTGGCGATTCTCGCGATTGCCTGGTTTTACGGCAAACGTGAGCGCGCCCGTTTGGGTGAACTGCACCTGCAAGGCGACGAAATCGACCACAGCGAGATCAGCGTGTCGCAGTTCCCGGACGCCCGCCGTCCAAAACTGATCTGGTTCAACGGTGCCCTGACCTTACTGCTGATGGTCGCCCTGATCGCAGGCCTGCTGCCATTGCCGGTGCTGTTCATGGTCGCGTTCAGCATCGCCATGATCGTCAACTACCCGTGCCTGCAACAGCAAAAAGACCGCGTTGCAGCCCATGCGGGCAGCGTGTTGGCAGTCGTCGGACTGATCTTCGCCGCAGGTATTTTCACCGGCATTCTGTCCGGCACGGGCATGGTCGATGCCATGTCGAAAAGCCTGCTGAGCGTAATTCCGCCTGAGCTGGGCCCTTATCTGGCGATGATTACCGCGCTGGTAAGCATGCCGTTTACCTTCTTCATGTCTAACGACGCGTTCTACTACGGCGTATTGCCGGTCCTGGCCGAAGCCGCCAGCCACTACGGCATTACTGCCGTCGAAATGGCCCGTGCCTCGATTGTGGGTCAGCCGGTGCACTTGCTCAGCCCGCTGGTGCCATCGACCTACTTGCTGGTGGCGTTGGCCGGTATCGAGTTTGGCGAACACCAGCGTTTTACCCTCAAATGGGCGATTCTGGTGTGCCTGTGCATCATGGTCGCGGCGCTGCTGCTGGGCACCTTCCCGCTGTACAGCACCCTTTGAATGTGTAGGAGCGAGCTTGCTCGCGATCTTTTGATCTTCTAAAAGATCGCGAGCAAGCTCGCTCCTACAGGTTTTATGTGTGTCACACATGTTTCAACGCCCCGCCAGCTATGCGATGCTGGCGCTCTGATCAATTTCCGTCTACAGCTTAAGAAACATCTGTAAGAACGGTCTGCAGCTATCTGCTCCTTCGAAATATCCAATACAGGGAGCCAGCATGCTGACCCTGCTCAATCTGCTTTCTGCCGTGACCCTGCTTATTTGGGGCACGCACATCGTGCGAACCGGCATCTTGCGGGTCTACGGCACCCATCTGCGTCATGTCATCGGGCAGAACGTGTCCAAACGCATGCTGGCCTTTGTCGCCGGTATTGTGGTCACGGCCATGGTGCAAAGCAGCAACGCCACCGCCATGCTGGTCACCTCTTTTGTGGGCCAGGGCTTGATGGCGCTCACGCCTGCGCTGGCGACGATGCTGGGGGCCGACGTGGGTACCGCGCTGATGGCCCGCGTGCTGACCTTCGATCTGTCGTGGTTGTCGCCGCTGCTGATTTTCCTCGGCGTGATTTTTTTTCTGTCGCGCAAACAAACCCGTGCGGGCCAACTGGGCCGGGTCGGGATTGGCCTGGGGCTGATCATTCTGGCGCTGCAACTGATCGTCGAAGCCGCCTCGCCCATCACCCATGCCCAAGGCGTGAAGGTGATTTTTGCCTCTCTGACCGGCGATCTGCTGCTCGATGCCTTGGTCGGCGCACTGTTTGCGATGATTTCGTACTCAAGCCTGGCCGCCGTGCTGCTGACCGCCACCTTGGCCGGCGCCGGGGTGATCAGCTTGCCAGTGGCGATTGGCCTGGTGATCGGCGCCAACATCGGCAGCGGTGTACTGGCGTTTCTCAGTACCAGCATGCAGAACGCCGCTGGCCGCCAAGTGGCATTGGGCAGCCTGCTGTACAAACTGATTGGCCTGCTGTTGATCATGCCCGTGCTCACGCCGCTGGTGCACTGGATGGACGACCTCAGCTACAGCGCCCAAGAATTGGTGATCGGCTTTCACTTGCTCTACAACACCGCCCGCTGCTTTTTGCTGCTGCCCACAGTGGGCCCCATGGCCCGGTTGTGTGCCTGGCTGTTGCCCGAGCGCGAGCTCGCCAACGCCAGCGTGAAACCTCGCCACCTCGACCCGGCAGCGCTGGACACACCGAGCCTGGCGCTGACCAATGCTGTGCGTGAAACCCTGCGCATTGGCGACCTGATCGACACCATGCTGGTCAATATGCTCGACGTGTTGCGCGGCAAACAAACGTCCATGACCCAACAAATGCGCACCCTCAGCGATGACGTCGAAGTGCTGTACAGCGCGGTAAAACTGTACTTGGCGCAAATGCCTCGCGAAGACTTGGGCGAGCACGACAGTCGGCGCTGGGCAGAAATCATCGAGCTGGCGATCAACCTCAAACTCGCCAGCGACCTGATCGAACGCATGCTGCGCAAAGTCCAGCAGCAAAAAACCTCGCAGCGCCGCTCGTTTTCAGAGACCGGGCTTGAGGAACTGGTAGGCCTGCAAACGCAGTTGATCGAGAACCTGCGTCTGGGTCTGACGGTGTTTTTAAGCGCCGACCCGCAAAGCGCACGCCAATTGCTGCGTGAGAAACGCCGCTTTCGTGCTCAGGAACGGCGCCTTGCCCACAACCACGTGAGACGCCTGCAACTCAAAATCACCCAAAGTATCGAAACCAGTTCCATGCACCTGGAGCTGATTGCCGACATGCAGCGCCTTAACTCACTGTTTTGCGGCAGCGCCTACGTGGTGCTGGAAAACACTGACACCGGCGCCCTGGAACCCGATGACAGCATCGACACCGTGCATTCGCCTTGAACGTTGCACGCCGGGCTGGTGTCAGTCTGTAAACAGCGTCTAACCTGCACAGGCTGGATCGGGGATTCAGGGATAAAGGGACTTTTTATGCGTTGCCTGCTGTTCATCTGCTTGCTGCTTGGTGCCGCTCAGAGCTTTGCCCTCGACCGCTACAGCGTTGAGGGGTATCAACTGCCCAATGGCCTGCAACTGATCCTCAAACCCGGTTATGAACGTGGGCATGTGTCCATTCGACTCGTGGTCGGCGTGGGCCTGGATGACTTCAGCTGCGGTGATCAACAACTGCCGCACCTGCTGGAACACCTATTGTTCAGCGGCATTGACGACACCGGCGAAGGCGGTCTGGAGGAGCGCATGCAGGCGCTGGGTGGTGAGTGGAACGCCTACACCAGCCACGCTGACACCACGTTTGTGATCGAAGCCCCGGCGAAGAACCAGCGCAAAATCCTCGACCTGCTGCTGAGCCTGCTGACCCGCACACAACTGACCGAACAGCGCATCAGTGACGCCAAACACGTGGTTGAGCGCGAAGACGGCGGCCATTACTCGCACTTGCAACGCTGGCTCGACCGCCAAGACTTGGGCCACAGCGCCAGCAACCAATTGGCCGTTGAGTTGGGCCTCAAATGCGCCGAACGTGCCGAGGTGCATGCCCTCACACGCCAACAGCTCGAAGCCGTGCGCAGCACCTGGTACGCCCCCAACAACATGACCCTGATTGTGGTCGGTGACCTTGACCGTTTGCTGCCGGCGTATCTGGAGCGAACGTATGGCGCACTTGAGCCGGTTGAACCCAGCGAGCACCTGCCGTTACCGGACATCGAAGCCAAAGCCGATACCGAACGCACCTTGGTGCGCGGTGTAGTCGGCGACACCGCCAAACTGCACTGGCTGTTGCCGGAACCGGTGATCGACGACCAGAGCGATGAAACCTGGGACTTGCTGCGTGACTATCTGGAGTGGTCGTTGTACAGCGAACTGCGGCTCAAACACGGTTTGTCGTACGGGCCCTGGGCCGAGCGTGAAGTGTTTGGCGGGGTCGGCTTTTTAAGCCTGAATGCCGACCTCGCTCGCGATGACGTATCAAAGGCCCAGCAGGTCATGGCGCAACTCAAGGCGCACTTACTCAAGGACGGCCTTGATCCAGACGTCTTTAATCGCCTCAAAAATGCGGCCGTGGTGCGCCAGGCCTGGGCCGTACAAGGCAACAGTGCTTTGGCCGACTACTACTGGAGCGCCTTGGGCGATTACGACAATGGCCGTTTCGCCGACCCGTCCAAACGCTTGCAGGCCGTGACGCTTGAGCAAGCCAATGCCGCGCTGCGCCAGTTGTTCGCCGAGCCGGGCTACGTGCGCATCGAAAAGCCCTTGTTCAGCTACAACACCCTGAGCGTGGCGATTGGCGTCGCGCTGGGCGTACTGCTACTGATTGCACTGGGCTGGCGCGTCTGGCGTCGGCGTTAAGCTTTAATTGGCCGAGTCTGAAACTGTTTGATACCGTAAAATCATTGCCAATTCGCGGCTGATCGATCAGCCGCCAGCGTGCGGAGAATTCATCGTGAGTGATCGTTCCAATCCTTGGCAATTGCAAACCATCGTCAGCCAGTTGCGCACCGCCCGTAATCAGTGGCGGACGCAAAACGGGCGGGTCAGCGGTGAGTTGGGAGGCCGTGAGCTGCCGTCACGTGCCGCGATGGCCGAGATTCTTGAAGCCCTGTGCGGCGCGTTGTTCCCGATGCGCCTGGGCCCGGTCGACCTTCGCGAAGAGAGCGAAGACTTCTACGTTGGTCACACCTTGGACGTAGCGCTCAACGCGCTGCTGGCTCAGGCCCGCCTGGAACTGCGCTATGCCGCGCGCCAGGCGGGTCTGCCCGATGACGGCGTCGATGCCACGGCGACCATTTTGATCCAGGACTTTGCCCTGGCCTTGCCACGCCTGCGCAGCATCCTCGACACCGACGTACTGGCCGCCTACCACGGCGACCCGGCGGCGCGCAGTGTTGATGAAGTGCTGTTGTGCTACCCGGGCATCCTGGCGGTGATCCATCACCGACTGGCGCACCACATGTACCGTGCCGGGTTGCCGTTGCTGGCGCGCATCAGCGCTGAAATCGCGCACTCATCCACGGGTATCGACATCCACCCTGGCGCGCAGATTGGCCGCAGCTTCTTTATCGACCATGGAACAGGCGTAGTGATTGGTGAAACCGCGATCATCGGCGAACGTGTGCGTATCTACCAGGCAGTGACCTTGGGCGCCAAACGCTTCCCGGCGGACGAATCTGGCCAACTGCAAAAAGGCCACCCGCGCCACCCGATTGTTGAAGACGACGTGGTGATCTACGCCGGGGCGACCATTCTGGGGCGCATCACCATCGGCAAGGGTTCGACCATTGGCGGTAACGTCTGGCTGACGCGCAGCGTGCCAGCGGGTTGCAACCTGACCCAGGCCAACCTGCAACACGATGACGGGACACAGAAGTAAGAGGATTTCGTAGCAGTTGCCGAGCCTGCGAGGCTACGTCCGATTGCGAAGCGATCGTAAACACTAAGCGCAGGGTTTAACTGACATACCGCAGCGCTTGATTCTACGACTGCTGCGCAGCCGGACGTAGCCTCGCAGAGCTCGGCAACTGCTACGAGGCTTCGTAATTGTGTACGGCGCTCTAGCGCGCGGTACGCACGCCTTCTGCCAGTGCCGCGCACAAGCTCAGCACGCCATCCACTGCCTGCTCAGGCGTGGCGGCATTTTCAATCTTGTCGATCAACGCCGAGCCCACCACTACACCGTCCGCGAGTCGCGCAATGGCGGCCGCTTGCTCCGGGGTGCGAATCCCGAAACCTACGCTGATCGGCAAGTCGGTGTGACGACGCAGTCGCGCAATCGCTTCGCTCACTTGTTCGGTGGTCGCAGAACCTGCACCCGTCACGCCAGCCACCGACACGTAGTACACGAAGCCCGAGCTGCCATTGAGCACTTTAGGCAAGCGCACGTCGTCGGTGGTCGGGGTGGTCAGGCGGATAAAGTCCAAGCCTGCTGCTTGCGCCGGATCGCACAGTTCTGAGTTGTGCTCAGGCGGCATGTCGACCACGATCAGGCCGTCCACGCCCGCCGCCTTGGCTTCGGCGATGAATGTAGGCACACCGTAATGGTGGATCGGGTTGAAGTAGCCCATCAGCACCAGCGGCGTGTCGCTGTTGCCTTCACGGAACTCGCGGACCATTTGCAGGGTTTTCGCCAAATTCTGTTTGGCACCCAGCGCACGAATGTTGGCCAGCTGAATCGCCGGACCATCCGCCATCGGATCGGTGAAGGGCATGCCCAACTCGATCACGTCAGCGCCCGCAGCAGGCAGGCCCTTGAGGATCGCCAGCGAGGTGGCGTAGTCCGGATCACCGGCGGTGATGAACGTGACCAGCGCGGCGCGGTTCTGTTCTTTGAGTTCGGTAAAACGCGTTTGCAGGCGGCTCATCAGTGTTTCTCCTGCTGGGACTGTTCGACGTGGTGCATCACGGTTTGCATGTCTTTGTCACCTCGGCCAGAGAGGTTGACCACCATCAGGTGATCGGCTGGCAGGGTGGGTGCACGCTTGAACACTTCGGCCAGGGCGTGGGCGCTTTCAAGGGCCGGGATGATGCCTTCAAGGCGGCAGCATTTGTGGAACGCATCGAGGGCTTCTTCGTCAGTCACCGAGGTGTATTCAACCCGGCCAATGTCGTGCAACCACGCGTGTTCCGGACCAATGCCCGGATAGTCGAGGCCCGCCGAGATGGAGTGGGCGTCGATGATCTGGCCATCGTCGTCTTGCAGCAGGAACGTCCGGTTGCCGTGCAACACGCCCGGCTCGCCGCCATTGAGGCTGGCCGCGTGTTTGCCGGTTTCAATGCCGTAACCGGCCGCTTCAACACCGATGATCTCAACGCTGGTGTCATCCAGAAACGGATGGAACAGGCCCATCGCGTTGGAGCCGCCGCCGATGCACGCCACCAGGCTGTCCGGCAGACGGCCTTCCTGGGCTTGCATCTGGTCGCGGGTTTCCTTGCCGATCACGGCCTGGAAATCGCGCACCATCGCAGGGTAAGGGTGTGGCCCGGCCACGGTGCCGATCAGGTAGAACGTGCTGTCGACGTTGGTCACCCAGTCGCGCAACGCTTCGTTCATCGCGTCCTTGAGGGTGCCCGTGCCAGCCACGACCGGGATCACTTCGGCGCCCAGCAGTTTCATGCGGAACACGTTGGCCTGTTGGCGCTCGATGTCGGTGGTGCCCATGTAGATCACGCATTGCAGGCCAAAACGCGCCGCCACGGTGGCCGTCGCCACGCCGTGCATGCCTGCGCCAGTCTCGGCGATGATGCGTTTTTTGCCCATGCGCCGCGCCAGCAGGATCTGGCCGATGCAGTTGTTGATCTTGTGTGCGCCGGTGTGGTTCAGCTCTTCGCGCTTGAGGTAAATCTTGGCGCCACCACAGAATTCGGTCAGGCGCTCGGCGAAGTACAGCGGGCTTGGACGGCCCACGTAGTCGCGCTGGAAGTAGGCCAGCTCTTTGATGAACTCAGGGTCGGTCTTGGCCAGTTCGTATTCACGGTCCAGGTCAAGGATCAGTGGCATCAGGGTTTCAGCGACGTAACGGCCGCCGAATGAGCCGAACAGGCCATTGTCGTCCGGGCCGTTACGCAATGTGGATTGAGTCATGTGACGCTCCAGGTAAAGAGGTGCGAAGGTCGATGGGCCTGACTTTACCCGCGACAGCGCAGGATGAAAACCGATAAGATCGCCGCAACCTGTCAGGAAAACTCACAGATACCATGAACCGCGACCTTCCCCCTCTGAACGCCCTGCGCGCGTTCGAAGCCACCGCCCGCCTGAACAGCGTCAGCCAGGCGGCTGAGCAGCTTAACGTCACCCACGGCGCCGTTAGTCGGCAACTCAAAGTGCTGGAAGAACACTTGGGCGTGAGTCTGTTCGTCAAGGAAGGTCGCGGTCTGAAGCTGACAGAGGCCGGTATTCGCCTGCGCGATGCCAGCGCTGAAGCCTTCGACCGCTTGCGCAACGTATGCACTGAACTCACGCAAAGCCATATCGACGCGCCGTTTGTGCTCGGCTGTTCGGGCAGTTTGCTCGCGCGATGGTTTATTCCGCGCCTGGGCCGTTTGAATGCCGACTTGCCAGACCTGCGCCTGCACTTATCGGCCGGTGAAGGTGACCTGGACCCGCGCCGCCCGGGGCTAGACGCCCTGCTGGTGTTTGCCGAGCCGCCATGGCCCGCCGACATGCAGGTGTACGAATTGGCCAGCGAGCGCATCGGCCCGGTGCTGAGCCCGCGTTACGCCCATTACCCGCGCTTGTGCCAGGCGCCCGTCAGCGCCCTGCTAGATGAGCCTTTACTGCACACCACCTCGCGCCCACAGGCGTGGCCGAGCTGGGCACAGCAAAACGCTATCGATGCCAAGGCGTTGAAATACGGGCAAGGCTTTGAGCATTTGTATTACTTGCTCGAAGCAGCGGTGGCGGGATTGGGGGTGGCGATTGCCCCCGAGCCGTTGGTGGCTGAAGACCTGCGGGCCGGACGCCTGGCTGCGCCGTGGGGCTTCAAGGAAACCCCGGCGCAGTTGGCGTTATGGCTGCCCAAGCGCGCCGCAGACGGGCGCGCTCGGCAACTGGCGCAATGGCTCAAGGCTGAGCTTGCGCGTGGCGCTGTTTAGTTGCCGCGTTTGCACAGGACAAATGCAGCCAACAGACCCAGCGCGCCAATCGCAACACCTGCGGTGGCATACGGGTGCTCTTGAGCGTATTCACGGGTAGCAATCGCGGTTTCGCGCGTCTTGTCTTTCACTTCTTCGTACGCGTCGCTGAGCAGGTGGCGCGAGTGTTTCAGTGCGTTCTCAGCGTTATTTTTGAGGGCACCAAGGGTTTTCTTGGACTCGTCTGAAGCGTCGTGCTTAAGGCTTTCCAGAGACTTGAGCAGGCTCTCGATCTCTGCTTCCATGCTTTGCAATGAGGCTTTACGTAGAGAATTGCTAGCCATTAGGGCTCTCCTGCATTGATGAGTGAGGGTGCGTGTTAAGTCCGACTCCGGCGTTTCTCAAAAGTGCAAAAAACCTGAACTTTTCCTTTTGAACAGCCCACGAAGTATTCAGCAGATTCGCTGCTAGGCTTTGATCTACGACAAAAGGAGAACGTTATGTCTGACCATCACACCTACAAGAAAATCGAACTCGTAGGCTCGTCCCCGAGCAGCATAGAAGACGCCATCGCGAATGCACTGGCCGAGGCCAACAAAAGCATCAAGCACCTGGAATGGTTCGAAGTCATCGACACCCGCGGGCACATCAAAGACGGCAAGGTGGCGCACTACCAGGTCACGCTCAAGGTCGGTTTCCGGATTGCCAGCAGCTAAGACACAGAACGTCTTTTTGAACTTACGGACTGGCCGTTTGCCATAAAGTCCGCTACACCGTCTGGGTGCGACGTGGTCAAGCGTGTCGCACCCTTTTTGTTTTGATCTGGGGATCTGACCGATGAAAAAGATTTTAGTGGCTATAGGTTTACTGAGTCTTGCAGGCACTGCCTTCGCAGCGGGCAAGCCTTGCGAAGAACTGAAAAGCGAAATCGCCGCGAAGATTGATGCCAAAAACGTCCCGCATTACTCGCTGGAAGTCGTCGACAAAGGCGCTTCGGCTGACGGAAAAGTCGTGGGCTCCTGCGAAGGCGGCACCAAAGACATCGTCTACAAGCGCGGCTGATTCTGTGGGAGCGGGCTTGCTCGCGATCTTTTCAATGATCAAAAGATCGCGAGACAAGCTCGCTCCTACAGAAGCGGTTTAGGACCCTTTCATGACTTGCGACAGCAGTTCGTAGGAGTGAATGCGGTCTGCATGCTCATACAAGTCACAGGTAAAGATCAGCTCATCGGCTTGAGTCTGCTCAACCAGAACCTGCAGCTTGGCGCGGATTTTCTCCGGGCTGCCGATCATCGCCAGGCCCAAAAAGCTCATCACCGCCTCTTTCTCGTGTGGCAACCACAGGCCGTCCATGGTCTTGACCGGCGCGCGCTGCACCAGGCTTTGCCCACGCATCAGCGCCAGGATCCGTTGCAACACGGACGTGGACAGGTAGTCAGCCTGCTCATCGGTATCGGCCGCGACCAATGGCACACCCAGCATCACGTACGGCTTGTCGAGTACCGCCGACGGCTTGAAGTGATTGCGGTAGACGCGGATCGCTTCGTGCATCAAGCGCGGGGCGAAATGTGAGGCGAAGGCATACGGCAAGCCGCGCTCACCGGCCAGTTGTGCACTGAACAGACTGGAACCCAGCAACCATACCGGGACGTTGGTGCCCGTGCCGGGCATGGCGATCACGCGTTGATCCGGAGTGCGCGGGCCCAGATAGCGCATCAGTTCGGCCACGTCTTGCGGGAAGTCATCGGCGCTGCCCGAGCGCTCACGGCGCAGGGCGCGGGCGGTCATCTGGTCGGAGCCCGGCGCGCGGCCAAGGCCCAGATCGATGCGACCCGGATACAGGCTTTCGAGCGTTCCGAACTGCTCGGCAATCACCAGCGGCGCATGGTTGGGCAGCATCACCCCGCCCGAGCCGACGCGAATAGTCGACGTGCCACCGGCCAGATAGCCAATCAAGACCGACGTGGCCGAACTGGCGATGCCGTCCATGTTGTGGTGTTCAGCCACCCAAAAGCGGTTATAGCCGAACTTTTCGACGTGTTGGGCCAAATCCAGCGAGTTGTGCAACGACTGGGCCGCGCTGCCGTTTTCGCGCACAGGCACCAGATCGAGGGTCGAGAATTTGACATCAGACAAGCGTTTCATCAGCCGGCTACTCCAAGTGGGATGCAGATTTGGGCACTCGCCAAAACCCGCCAGTGATTACAGCAATATGGGCATATACCCGAGTTTCAATGGCATCGATGATTTGGACTACTAAAAAGTGCGATTTGTCCGACAGGCTGAACTTTCAGAAGCCAACTACTCTCACAACTCCCATCAGGCGTGAAACCTTCACGCCGTTTTCAGGAGGCACGCATGAGTATTAAAAAGAAAGCATCGGCTCATTGGGCAGGCGACCTTAAGACCGGCATTGGCTCCATCTCGACTGAGACCGGCGTACTGCGTGAAGCTCCGTATGGCTTCAAGGCACGCTTTGAAGGCGGCAAGGGCACCAACCCTGAAGAACTGATTGGCGCGGCGCATGCCGGGTGTTTTTCCATGGCGCTGTCGATGATCCTGGGCGATGCCGGGCTCAAGGCTGACAGCATCGACACCACCGCCGAGGTCACGCTGGATCAGGTAGACGGCGGTTTTGCGATCACGGCGGTGCATCTGATCCTCAAAGCCAAAGTGCCGGGCGCGAGCCAGGAACAATTTACAGAGCTGACCACAAAGGCCAAAGAAGGCTGCCCGGTGTCCAAGGTGCTGAACGCTAAAATCACCCTCGACGCGACCTTGGTGGCGTAATTGAAGTAACCGCACGCCCCGCTCGCGACGAGCGGGGTGGCGTTAGCCCGGACAGTTCGCACATCGCACACAATGTGATCGAATGATCGCCACTGGCGTCATACCCTGACGTTGCGTACTGAATGAAGGGAGTCTCACCATGAAACGTTTTGCTTTAGCGGTTATCGCTTGCGCCCTCACCCCCTCGGTGCTGGCCGCGCCCAAGCCCTGCGAAGAGTTGAAGGCTGAAATCGAAACCAAGATTCAAGCCAACAACGTGTCGTCTTATACGCTCGAAATCGTGACCAATGACGAAGTACACGATCAGAATCTGGTGGTCGGCTCGTGCGAAAACGGCACCAAGAAGATCATCTACCAGAAAAACGACACCTGAGTTTCAAGGCAGGCAGTTAACCAGTCGCTCCTCGGCCAGCACCTTGCCTTCGGCGTTATACAGCCGGGCGTAGGCGTTAAAGCCCAGCGAGCGAGCCTGCAACCGGTAGCGTTGGCCGGGCTCAAAGTCTGCGTAATTGACCGATAAGTAGCACAGCCGTTCTTGCGGCTCGCTGAACATCCCCATCCCGCCGATAAACACCTCGTAATCAAAGCGCACCATCAACTCGTGACTGCCCGGCGTTACCTGAAAATAGCGGCCGTCGTTCAAGCGCTGATTATCCAGGCGCTCGGCCATGACCAGCTTGCCGGTTTGCGTGTCGAGATCGACCCACGCCATATTTGGATCGTGTGGCGGCAATGGCGTGCTGGCGCAAGCGCTCAACAGACAGGCCATCAGTAACAGCAAAGACGTGCGCATGGTGACTTCCACACAGGGATGAAGCGTAAGCATAGCGCCACACCGCCTGTGGGCGCTGCCGAAGGCTGCGATGTTTTGATCTGAGGGTTGTAAGATCGCAGCCTTCGGCTGCTCTCACAGATCTATGGCGCGCGAACGCGTAGCAGTTGCCGAACCTGCGAGGCTACGTCCGATTGCGAAGCGATCGTAAAACCCTAAGCGCAGGGTTTAACTGACATACCGCTGCGCTTGATTCTACGACTGCTGCGCAGCCGGACGTAGCCTCGCAGGCTCGGCAACTGCTACGAAATCAGCTTGCTGCACACCCTAGAATCTCCCACTGGACCGCACTATGCCGCTGATCACCCGTTGCCTGCTCACCCTCGTTACGTTGGCGCTGCTCAATGGCTGCTCAAGCGCGCGCTATTACTCGCAACTGGTCACAGGCCAGTTGCAGCTGCTACAGGCCCGCGAACCCGTGGCCAAGGTGGTCGCCGACCCGCAACGCGATCCCGTCCTGCGCGAACATCTGGCCAAGTCTCAGGCCGCCCGCACCTTTGCCAGCCAGCAGTTGCTGTTGCCCGACAACCAAAGCTATCGCCGGTATGCCGACCTTAAACGGCCTTTCGTGGTGTGGAATGTGTTTGCCACGCCTGAGTTTTCGCTCAACCCGGTCACGTATTGCTTCCCGGTTGCCGGGTGCGTGGCCTACCGAGGTTATTACGCACAGGGCGGCGCCCGCGGCGATGCGGCCCTCAAGCGCCAGCAGGGCATGGATGTCTTTGTCAGCGGGGTTGAGGCCTATTCCACCTTGGGCTGGTTTGACGACCCGATTCTTAACAGCATGCTGCATTGGGGAGATGAGCGGCTGGCCACGCTGATTTTTCATGAACTGGCGCATCAGCGCTTCTACGTGAAGGACGACACCGAGTTCAATGAGTCATTCGCCAGCTTTGTGGAGCAGGAAGGCACCCGCCAATGGCGCGCTTACCAAGGCTTGCCGCCTGCCAGTGTCGATGGCCTGGCGCAACGCGATCAGTTTATTGCTTTGGTGCTGAGCACCCGCCAGCGCCTGCAACAGCTCTACGCGCAGCCTTTGACGGCGACGCAAATGCGTCAGCGCAAAGCGGCAGAGTTTGATCGAATGCGCCGCGAATACCGTGAGCTTCGCGACCAGCAATGGGCCGGAAACAATCGCTATGACGCGTGGGTAAATTCGCCGATGAACAACGCCAAGCTGCTGCCCTTCGGTTTGTATGACCAGTGGGTGCCCGCCTTTGCGGCGTTGTTTAAACACTCAAACGACGATTGGGCGGTGTTTTATACCCACGTAGAGCAATTGGGCAAACTCGCGCCGCTACAACGTAAAGCGGCTTTGCGACAGTGGGCCGATTGACGTTTGAAGGCTTGAGCGCGCGAGCGCTGCGAAATGTCAGGCCTTGCCCGAGAACCAGTTTTTCACCACACAAGAAGCAAACGGGCTGGTGCTGCAAGCGCCGCTGCTCAGGGCTGCGCGCAGTGCAGGGATGTCCGCTTTTTTCATGTAGTTGGCGCCATCCACGAAGTGAGTGCTCTGGCCGAAACCGCCCTGAGTCATTTCCTTGAGGGCGTCTTCTTTGCTCCAGTCCTCTACCACCACGCGGTACATCGCAGACATCAAGCCTGTGCGATCCGAACCGTGCTTGCAGTGCATCAGCACCGGGCCTTGGGCTTGTGCGGTCTGAATGGCGCGCAAGGCGGCCAGTACGTCTGCGTCATCCACATGGTTGGTGCGGTACGGCAATTGAATTTGCGTGACACCCGGGGTTTTCAACCAGGTGCTATCGGCTTCCGGCAAAAAGTTGATCACGGTGCCGATGTGAAGTTTTTCCAGCAAAGGCTGGGCTTCGCTGTCGGGCAAGGCGCTGCGATACAGCGTGGGTGACATTTGATACAGGTTGTACTGTGCATCAACAGGCTGGGCCCATTGCGCCGGGCGCGCCACGGAGAGGTCATCGGCCTGAACCTGTGGCAGCGCGAGAGCCGCTAGTAATGTCAGGCACAGAGCAGGAAAAAACCGGGCTTTCGGCATGTCAGTTCGACCACTAGGACAGAGAGTTTCAGGATGTGACGTTAGGTTGAGTTAAGACGGATCAAAACTGTGTGAGCCAATTGTCAAAAATTCGTGATGCGTCAACCCGAACAGCGTGTTCACGTGCGACAAAATTACGCATGAATCGGTTCAGCTCAGCGTCTGACCTGCTAGTATTTGTAACCATTGATTGCTGCACCCTGTTTTTTTAGGTCATCTGCGACGCTTGTCGCTGCCAAAACGAAAGTTGCCATTGAGCAACTGCTACCCGTGAATGTCTGAAGAGGTGCCCCTCCCATGTCTGAACAAGACAACCCGCGGCGTGAGTTTTTGCGCAAAACCCTGACCCTGATTCCGGTGGTTACCGTGGCCAGCACCGGCCTCGGCGGTTCTGTACTAATGGCCACACCGGCTGCGGCCGCCCCAGCTGCGACTGAACCTGCGGGGCGCACGTCTTCCCCTGCCGCACCCTATGAGCCGACGTATTTCACCGCTGAAGAGTGGGCATTCCTGAACGCCGCCGTGGCGCGCTTGATCCCCGCCGACGAACAAGGCCCTGGCGCCCTGGAAGCGGGCGTCCCGGAATACATCGACCGTCAAATGCACACGCCATACGCCAGCGGCGCACTCTGGTTCATGCAAGGCCCGTTCAATGCCGATGCGGCGCCCGAGATGGGCTGGCAGAGCAAACTGGTGCCCAAACAGATCTACCGCCTGGGTATTGCCGCCACGGAGGCACTGTGCAAAAAGGCCTATAACTCAACATTTGCTGGGCTAGACAGCGCTACCCGAGACGAAGTGCTTAAACAACTGGAAGCCGGGACCCCGCAATTCGAGAACGTCCCGCCCAAGATGTTTTTCAGTTTCTTGCTGCAAAACACCAAGGAAGGGTTCTTTTGCGACCCGATCCACGGCGGCAACAAAGGCATGGTCGGCTGGACCATGATCGGCTTTCCCGGCGCCCGCGCCGACTTCATGGACTGGGTTGAACGCAACGAGCAATACCCCTTCCCGGCAGTTTCCATCCGCGGCGAGAGGGCTTGAGCATGTCGACCGTTATGAAAAAAGTAGATGCAGTGATCGTTGGTTTCGGCTGGACCGGCGCGATCATGGCCAAAGAGCTGACCGAAGCCGGTCTGAATGTTGTGGCCCTTGAACGTGGCCCGATGCAGGACACCTACCCGGACGGCAACTATCCACAGGTGATCGACGAACTCACCTACAGCGTGCGTAAAAAGCTCTTTCAGGATGTATCGAAAGAAACCGTGACCATTCGCCACAGCGTCAATGACGTGGCCTTGCCGAATCGCCAACTGGGCGCCTTCTTGCCTGGCAACGGGGTGGGCGGCGCAGGGTTGCACTGGTCGGGCGTGCATTTTCGGGTTGATCCGATTGAGCTGCGCATTCGCAGCCATTACGAAGAGCGTTACGGCAAAAACTTTATCCCCAAGGACATGACCATCCAGGACTTCGGCGTGAGCTATGAAGAGCTGGAGCCGTTCTTTGATTACGCTGAAAAAGTCTTCGGCACCTCGGGTCAGGCCTGGACCGTCAACGGTCAATTGGTCGGCGAAGGCCGTGGCGGCAACCCGTACGCGCCAGATCGCTCCAACCACTTCCCGCTGGAGTCGCAGAAGAACACCGTGTCTGCACAGTTGTTTCAGAAGGCGGCCAATGAGGTGGGTTACAAGCCCTACAACCTGCCGTCCGCCAACACGTCGGGGCCGTACACCAACCCGTATGGCGCGCAAATGGGGCCGTGCAACTTCTGCGGCTTTTGCAGCGGTTATGTCTGCTACATGTATTCCAAAGCCTCGCCCAACGTGAACATCTTGCCAGCACTCAAACCGTTGCCGAACTTTGAGCTGCGCCCTGACGCCCATGTGATCCGGGTCAATCTGGACAGCACCAAAAGCAAAGCCACCGGCGTGACATACATCGACGCGCTGGGCCGTGAAATCGAACAACCGGCCGACTTGGTGATTTTGGGTGCGTTCCAGTTTCACAACGTACGTTTGATGCTGCTTTCGGGCATCGGCAAGCCGTACGACCCGAAAACCGGTGAAGGCGTGGTCGGCAAAAACTTCGCCTACCAGAACATGGGCACCATCAAGGCCTACTTCGATAAAGAGGTGCACACCAACAACTTTATCGGCGCGGGCGGAAATGGCGTGGCGATTGATGATTTCAACGCCGACAACTTTGACCACGGGCCGCATGGCTTTGTGGGTGGTTCGCCGATGTGGGTCAACCAGGCGGGCAGCCGCCCGATTGCCGGCACGTCCAACCCGCCCGGCACTCCGGCATGGGGCAGCGCCTGGAAAAAAGCCACGGCCGATTACTACACCCACCAAGTGTCGATGGACGCCCACGGCGCGCATCAATCCTACCGGGGCAACTACCTGGATCTCGACCCGGTGTATCGCGATGCCTACGGCCAGCCACTATTGCGCATGACCTTCGACTGGCAAGAAAACGACATCAAGATGAACCGTTTCATGATGGAAAAAATGGGCAAGATCGCCGAAGCGATGAACCCCAAAGCCATTGCCCTGCTGGGTAAAAAAGTCGGCGAGCATTTCAACACCGCGTCCTACCAGACCACTCACCTCAATGGCGGCGCGATCATGGGCACCGACCCGAAAACCAGTGCGCTGAACCGTTACCTGCAATCGTGGGACGTGCACAACGTGTTTGTGCCGGGCGCTTCAGCCTTTCCGCAGGGCTTGGGTTACAACCCGACCGGTCTTGTGGCGGCGTTGACCTACTGGTCGGCCAGAGCGATCCGCGAGCAGTACCTGAAAAACCCCGGCCCGCTGGTTCAGGCATAAGGAGCGATGACCATGAAAGCAGTAGTTATCGCGACCCTGGCCTTGCTGGGCAGTTTTTCGGTGATGGCCGCCGACGTCGATCAGCCCGCGCTGATCAAACAAGGCGAATACCTGGCGCGTGCCGGGGACTGTGTGGCGTGTCACACGGCCAAGGGCGGCAAGCCGTTTGCCGGTGGTCTGCCGATGGAAACCCCGATCGGCATGATTTACTCGACCAATATCACGCCGGACCCAACCGGGATCGGTGCCTACAGCTTTGACGATTTCGACAAGGCCGTGCGCCATGGCGTCGCCAAAAACGGCAGCACGCTGTACCCGGCCATGCCGTATCCGTCTTACGCACGGGTCAACCAGGCCGATATGCAGGCGCTGTATGCCTACTTCATGCAGGGCGTAAAGCCGGTCGCCCAAGCGAATAAAGCGGTCGATATTCCGTGGCCGTTGAGCATGCGCTGGCCGTTGGCGATGTGGCGCTGGACCTTTGCCCCGGCGGTGGCCGACTTCACGCCTGTGCTGGGGCAAAATCCGGTGGTGAGTCGTGGTGCGTACCTGGTGGAAGGCCTTGGGCATTGCGGCGCCTGCCACACGCCACGGGCGCTGACCATGCAGGAAAAAGCGCTGAGCGCGGCTGACGGCAGCACATTCCTGTCGGGCAGCGCACCGCTGGAAGGCTGGATCGCCAAGAACCTGCGCGGCGACCACAAGGACGGTCTTGGCAGCTGGAGCGAAGAGCAGCTGGTGCAGTTTCTCAAGACCGGCCGCAGTGATCGCAGCGCCGTGTTCGGCGGCATGAGTGATGTGATCGTGCATAGCATGCAATACATGTCCGACGCTGACCTGACAGCTATCGCTCGCTACTTGAAGACCTTGCCTGCGGTCGACTCAAGCGACACACCGCATCAATACGACCCGACGGTCGCCGACGCCCTATGGAACGGTGACGACAGCAAGCGTGGCGCGGCGGTGTACATCGACAACTGCGCGGCCTGCCATCGCACCGATGGTCACGGCTACACCCGCGTATTCCCGGCGTTGGCGGGCAACCCGGTGTTGCAGTCAGATGACCCGACGTCGCTGATTCATATCGTGCTTAAAGGTGGGACATTGCCTGCGACGCATACCGCGCCATCGACCTTTACCATGCCGGGCTTTGACTGGCGGCTGTCGGATCAGGAAGTGGCCGATGTGGTCAATTTCATCCGCACCAGCTGGGGCAATAAAGGCTCTGACGTGAAGCCTGCGGACGTGAAGGGATTACGCGAGTAAAGCACTTGACCGCGTAGGAGCGAGCTTGCCTCGCGATCTTTTAACGATCAAAAGATCGCGAGGCAAGCTCGCTCCTACAAGGATCCGCGTTCGCTTAAATCATGCCCCCGCAACGGTCTATTGATCCGTAGCGTCCATCTCCAGCCACTTCTCGGACAACGCGGCCAAACGGCCATCCGCCTTGATGCGCTGCAAGGCTTTGTCCAGGCTGCCCTGAAACGCCGGGTTGCCTTTCTGAAAAGGGATCGCCAGTGTGGGCGAGGCTAAATAAGGTTCGCTGAAATCGAACCGATCCTGAAGTTCGGGAGTCAAAGCGATGTGATTGATTGCAACGTCGAACTTGCCGCTTTCAACCCCCGGCAATACGTCGTTGCTGTCCGTGACGAGGATGGACGGATGCACTTCAAGCTCCTGAGCCAGCAACTCGCCCAGTTCGACGTCAAAACCGGTTAAATGCCCGTCTTGTTGCTTGAAGCTGAAAGGCGGCAAGTTGCCCTCAACGGCGATGCGCAACTCGCCACGGTCGTTAACGTCATCAATCAGTTCGGCGTGAACAATAGGACTCGCCAATGGCAATAGAAGCATCAGGCCCGGCAAAAAACGCATGGTCACTCCTTTGATCTTGTTGCAAGCGATTCGCACTTGGCGTCCGCTTTGCTTTATGTTGGTCTGTTGCGGCGTTGGACAGCAAATCATCTGAAAGTTGTCGTAACCCTACAGAATTAGCGAAAAAACTGGAGAAAAAATGAAAACCCTACTGTCTCGTGTTGCGTTGGCTTCTGTGTTGATGGGCGCTTCGGTCATGGCCTTTGCTGCCACTCCAGCCCCCGAAGGCGCAAAAGTGTCCATTATTTCCCCATCTGATGGCGCCACGGTGGATAAAACCTTCACCGTCAAGTTCGGCATTGAAGGCATCGACCTCAAGCCCGCTGGCGATGTGTCCCCGCACTCTGGCCACCACCACTTGCTGATCGACGTCGACCAACCGATTGCTCCGGGTCAGGTCATTCCGGCCGATGCTCAGCACGTGCACTTCGGCAAGGCACAGACTGAAACCGAACTCACCCTGACGCCAGGCAAACATACCTTGCAGTTAGAACTGGGTGACACCGGCCACCAAGCGTTTGACCCAGTGATCGTGTCGAAGAAAATCACCGTGAATGTGAAGTAAGTTTTCAAGGCGCATAAAAAAGGGAGACCCAAGGGTCTCCCTTTTTTATTCACGCGGGTCTTAGAACAACACGCGGCAACGGATAGTGCCGTTGATGGTTTGCAGCTTCGCCTGCGCCAGGTCGGAAGACTCGGCGTCGACGTCGATCACGACATAACCCACTTTTTCGTTGGTTTGCAGGAACTGACCGGAGATGTTGATCCCGTTTTCAGCGAAGATCTTGTTGATCTCGCTCATCACACCCGGAATGTTCTCGTGGATGTGCAGCAAACGGTGCTTGCCAGGGTGAGCCGGCAGGGCCACTTCCGGGAAGTTCACGGACGATACGGACGTGCCGTTGTCGCTGTACTTGACCAGTTTTTCTGCTACTTCCAGGCCGATGTTGGCTTGGGCTTCAGCAGTCGAACCACCGATGTGCGGGGTCAGGATCACGTTGTCCAGGCCACGCAGCGGGCTTTCGAACACGTCGTCGTTGGAACGCGGCTCAACCGGGAATACGTCGATAGCGGCGCCGATCAGGTGCTTGTCCTTGATCGCGTCAGCCAGGGCGTCCAGTTCAACCACGGTGCCACGTGCGGCGTTGATCAGAATGCCGCCCTTTTTGATGGCGCGGATTTCTTTCTCGCCGATCATCCATTGGGTGGCGGCGGTTTCAGGTACGTGCAACGTCACGATGTCGGACATGCCCAACAGGTCGTGCAAGTTGGCAACCTGAGTCGCGTTGCCCAATGGCAGTTTGGTCACGGTGTCATAGAAGAACACCTGCATGCCCAGACCTTCAGCCAGTACCGACAGCTGAGTACCGATCGAACCGTAACCCACGATGCCCAGCTTCTTGCCGCGGATTTCGAAGGAATTGGCCGCGCTTTTGATCCAGCCACCACGGTGGCAGGAAGCGTTCTTCTCAGGGATGCCACGCAGCAACAGGATCGCTTCAGCCAGCACTAACTCGGCCACCGAACGGGTGTTGGAGTAAGGGGCGTTGAATACAGCGATGCCGCGCTCGCGAGCAGCGTTGAGATCGACCTGGTTGGTGCCGATGCAGAAACAACCAACAGCGACCAGTTTCTTGGCGCAGTCGAACACTTCTTCGGTCAGCTGGGTACGAGAACGGATGCCGATAAAGTGGGCATCAGCGATCTTTTCCTTCAGCTGGGCTTCAGGCAAGGAGCTAGTGATGTACTCGATACTGGTGTAACCAGCAGACTTCAGTACTTCAACAGCCGATGGGTGGACGCCTTCTAAAAGAAGGAACTTGATCTTGCTCTTATCGAGAGAAGTCTTGCTCATCTGCGTAAACCTGTGTCCCAGAGAAAAAATGGCAGGGAATGGACAGCCTGAGCTGACCTGGCCGGCGTGAAGACCGGCGCCGAGAATCGTCCTACGGCTCGATTCTACGGGGGGGTCGTATGCTAGCATAAGCGCCCCGCTAAACACCCATTCCTGCGACGTGAAGCGTTCTCAGGATGACCATGAATTGTTCGAGAGTTCTGTTGATGACCCATCCTGCCGTGATTGATGAGCTGAAGACCCTGGTTGAGCCTGGCAAGGTTTTGACCGACGCCGACTCCCTTAATGCTTACGGCAAGGACTGGACCAAGCACTTCGCCCCTGCCCCGATTGCCATTGTGTTCCCGAAAACCACTGAACAAGTGCAAGCCATCGTGCTGTGGGCCAACGCCCACAAGGTCGCGCTGGTGCCATCGGGTGGCCGTACCGGCCTGTCGGCGGCGGCCGTGGCGGCGAATGGCGAAGTGGTGGTGTCATTCGATTACATGAACCAGGTGCTGGACATCAACCTCACGGACCGCACGGCGGTCTGCCAGCCGGGCGTGGTCACTGAGCACCTGCAAAATCTGGCCGAAGAAAACGGTCTGTACTACCCGGTGGACTTCGCCTCGGCAGGGTCTAGCCAGATTGGCGGCAACATCGGTACCAACGCTGGCGGGATCAAGGTGATTCGCTATGGCATGACCCGCAACTGGGTCGCGGGCATGAAAGTCGTGACCGGCAAGGGCGATGTGCTGGAACTGAACAAAGACCTGATCAAAAACGCTACCGGCTATGACATGCGCCAGCTGTTTATCGGCGCCGAAGGCACGTTGGGTTTTGTGGTGGAAGCGACCATGCGCCTGGATCGCGCGCCGAAAAACCTGACGGCGATGGTGCTGGGCACGGCTGACTTCGACTCGATCATGCCGGTGCTGCACGCGTTCCAGAACAAGCTTGATCTGACGGCGTTTGAGTTCTTCTCCGACAAGGCGCTGGCTAAAGTCATGGGCCGTGGCGACGTACCTTCTCCGTTTGAGACCGACTGCCCGTTCTACGCGCTGCTGGAATTTGAAGCGACCACGGAAGAAGTGGCCACTGCCGCGCTGGAAACCTTCGAGCACTGCGTGGAACAAGGCTGGGTGCTGGACGGCGTGATGAGCCAGAGCGAAACCCAGCTGCAAAACCTGTGGAAACTGCGCGAATACATCTCCGAGACCATCTCGCACTGGACGCCGTACAAAAACGACATCTCGGTCACCGTGTCGAAAGTACCGGCTTTCTTGAAAGAAATTGACGCGATTGTCGGCGAATACTACCCGGACTTCGAAATCGTCTGGTTCGGCCACATTGGCGACGGCAACCTGCACTTGAACATCCTCAAGCCGGACGCCCTGAGCAAGGACGAGTTCTTCGCCAAGTGCGCGACGGTCAACAAGTGGGTATTTGAAACCGTTCAGAAGTACAACGGCTCGATCTCTGCCGAGCATGGCGTGGGCATGACCAAGCGCGATTACTTGACCTACAGCCGCTCGCCGGTTGAGATCGAATACATGAAAGCGCTCAAGGCCGTGTTCGACCCCAACGGCATCATGAACCCCGGCAAGATTTTTGCGGTTTAACTAACCCCCAAAACCTGTAGGAGCGAGCTTGCCTCGCGAGCTTTTAACGATCAACAGATCGCGAGGCAAGCTCGCTCCTACACAGTCAGCAACCCCCAGCGGAGTCGATTCATGAGCTATCAGCACCAATATGTCGACGGTACCCGGATTCACTTTCCTATGGGCAAAGTGGTGTGCATCGGCCGTAACTACGCCGAGCACGCAAAAGAGCTGGATAACCCGATCCCGACTGAACCGTTACTGTTTATCAAGCCAGGCAGTTGCGTGGTCGCAGCCGAAGGCGGGTTTGCGATTCCAACCGAGCGCGGCTCGGTGCATTACGAAGCAGAAATCTCGGTGCTGCTCGGAAAACCGCTGTCGAACAACCCGACCCGTGAAGAAGTGCTGGACGCGATCTCCGGTTTCGCCCCGGGCCTGGACCTGACCCTGCGCGATAAGCAATCCGAGCTCAAGAGCAAGGGCCTGCCGTGGGAAATCGCCAAATCGTTCGACGGCGCCTGCGTGCTGGCTCCGTTTGTGCCGAGCTGCACCTTCACTGATCTGACCGACATCGGCATTCGCCTGACCATCAACGGCGAAGTACGTCAGGACGGCAACAGCGCCCTGATGCTCAACCCGATTGTGCCGATGATTCAGCACATGGCTGCGTGCTTCTCGCTGCAAGCGGGCGACGTGATCATGACCGGCACCCCGGTCGGTGTTGGCCCGCTGAACGTGGGCGACGAGCTGGTGCTGGAACTGACAGACGTGAGCCGCTTCCAAAGCAGCGTGCGCTAATCCATAAAACCGCGCCGACCTTATCGCGGGCAAGCCCGCTCCCACAGGTTGATCTGACCTTGTGGGAGCGGGCTTGCCCGCGATGGGATCACCGCCGGGCAATCAACCCGGACGCCAACCCCGCTAAACCGTTATTCTGTCTTGGATTTTTCCTACGCAGAATGTGAACCACCGAATGCCAAACTGGAACCACTACGTACAGCGCATCCTTGAGTTGATGAAGCGCTATCCAGGGCTGATCGCGCTGTTCGGCTTTTGCTCGGGGGTGGGCAGTTTTATTCTGGTGGACCGCCAACAAGGCATGGCCCGCTGGATCGCCGTGATCCTGCTGGTGAGCTGGGTCTGGTTGATGCTCGAAAACACCCTGACCCAATGGTTCGCCCGGGTGTTCAAACGCGAAATCCCCCCGCCTCTGCTGCGTTATGCAACGCAGATGATCCATCAAGAAAGCCTGTTTTTCGTCCTGCCCTTCTTCTTTGTCACCACCACCTGGAACAGCGGCCAATTGGTGTTTACTGGCCTGCTCGGTGCCGCCGCGCTGGTGACCATCACTGACCCGCTGTATTACAAATGGCTGGCCCCACGCCGCTGGCTGTACTTGGGCATGCACACGTTGGCCTTGTTTGCGGCGCTGCTGACTGCGCTGCCGATCATCCTCAACCTGACCACCGCCGAGAGCTACAAACTGGCGCTGGGCGCCGCTGTGCTGCTTTCCATCCCCAGCATGGCGGTCAGCCTGCCGCTCAAAACCTGGCGCGGCTGGCTGATACTGCCACTGATCGTCCTCGCGTTGGGCGGCACGGGCTGGCTGCTGCGCTCGTGGGTGCCGCCCGCGACGCTGTGGATGACCGAAGTGGCAGTAACGACTCAGTTGCAAGGCCGCACACCAGGCGAGAGCATCGAGCAGATCAGCGTCAATCAACTGCGCAGCAATGGCCTTTATGCCTACACCTCTATCAATGCCCCGCGCGGCCTGAACGAACGGATTTACCACGTCTGGAAACTCAACGGCCAAGCCGTTGATCGTATTGCCCTGGATATTCGCGGCGGGCGCAAGGAAGGCTACCGGGCCTGGACCCACAAGCTGAACTTCCCGCCCAACTCGGTCGGACGCTGGCAAGTGCAGGTTTTGACCGAGGACGGGCAAATGATTGGTGTGCTGCGCTTCGACGTTACCGACACAGATCAATCCCCCGCGACCGATGTGCAGGCAAACTGAAACACTTTTACAAGAGTGTGCTATTACATAAGGTCTGCGTTTAAGCGTACTGAGCATGGAGCCTACGACTATCACTGCCATGGCGGGCGATGCCCAACTAGACACGTCAAGCAATCCGGCGCGGCTGAAAATCAGTGGCCAATGGACGCTGGTCAACTATGCCCGGCTAAAATTGCTGACCGAACAGCTCGCGGGCAAGTACGACGCTGGCACCCTGATTGACCTCGATGACGTCTCTCGGCTCGACACCGCGGGTGCGTCGCTGCTGGTCGAACTGCTGGGCGCCGAACGCGTCGCCCAACTGGCCGACTCCGCAACCAAACTCCCCGCCGCTGATCGCGCCTTGCTGCAAACCGTTTATTCCTCCATGCGCGACTTCTGTGTGCCGGTTAAAGCTGTCGAAGTGAACCTCGGCATCCAATTGCTGAGTCGCATCGGCTGCTCGGTCAATAAGTTATGGCAAGACACGCTGCAACTGCTGGGGTTTATCGGGGTGATCCTGCAAACCCTGGCCCGCAATCTCTTTCGTCCCAAGCAATGGCGCATCACCCCGGTGGTGGCACAAATCGAGCAAATCGGCCTTAACGCCGCGCCCATTGTGGCGCTGCTGACCTTCATGGTGGGCGCCGTGGTGGCGTTTTTGGGGGCCACGGTGCTGGCCAACTTTGGCGCGGGCATTTACACCGTCGACCTGGTGGCGTTTTCATTTCTGCGTGAGTTTGGCGTGTTGCTCACTGCCATCCTGATGGCGGGCCGTACGGCCAGTTCCTTTACCGCCCAGATCGGCTCAATGAAGGCCAACGAAGAAATCGATGCGATCCGCACACTGGGCCTCGATCCGATGGATTTGCTGGTATTGCCACGGGTGCTGGCGCTGTTGATCGCCCTGCCGCTGCTGACCTTTGTCGCCATGATGGCCGGCATTCTCGGCGGCGCGGTGGTGTGCGTTGTATCAATCGGCATCTCCCCGGACATGTTTATTTCGATGCTGCACTCCGACATCGGGGTCAAAAATTTTCTGGTAGGCATGGCCAAAGCCCCCTTCTTTGCCTTTCTGATCGCAGCTGTCGGCTGCCTTGAGGGCTTTAAAGTCAGCGGCAGCGCTGAGTCGGTGGGCGCACACACCACCTCCAGCGTGGTGCAGTCGATCTTTATCGTGATCCTCCTCGACGCCGTGGCCGCGTTGTTCTTTATGGAGATGGGCTGGTGAGTACTCCTACAAAGGCGCCCCGCGAGGCGGTAATCGAAGTACGCGGCCTGTGTAATCGCTTCGGCAGCCAAAGCGTGCACGAGAACCTCGACCTGGATGTGTACAAAGGTGAAATTCTCGGCGTGGTCGGCGGTTCTGGCACGGGTAAATCGGTGCTGTTGCGCAGCATTGTTGGCCTGCGTCGGCCCAGTGAAGGCGAAGTGCGGGTGTTCGGCAAAGACTTGCTCAGCCTGCATGAAGCCGAGCGTTCGCTGATTGAACGGCGCTTTGGCGTGCTGTTTCAACAAGGCGCACTGTTTTCCTCGCTGACGGTGACAGAGAACATCGCCCTGCCCTTGATCGAGCACGCCGGGCTAAGCCGCCCCGACGCCGAGCACCTGGCGTGCGTCAAGCTGGCATTGGCCGGGCTGCCGCTGTCGGCTGCCGACAAGTACCCCTCGGCGCTGTCTGGCGGGATGATCAAGCGCGCCGCACTGGCCCGTGCACTGGCGCTGGACCCGGATATTCTGTTTCTTGACGAACCCACTGCCGGGCTCGACCCGATTGGCGCGGCGGCGTTCGACCAACTGATTCTGACCCTGCGTGATGCGTTGGGTTTGAGCGTGTTTCTGGTCACCCATGACCTCGACACGCTGTACACCATCACTGATCGGGTGGCGGTGTTATCGCAAAAACGGGTGTTGGTGGCAGCGCCTATCACCGAAGTCGAAGATTTCGACGACCCGTGGATTCATGAGTATTTCCATGGCCCCCGTGGCCGCGCCGCGTATGAAGCGGCAACCCAGTGTAAGGAGCAATAACATGGAAACCCGTGCCCATCATGTATTGATCGGCCTGCTCAGCGTGTTGGTCGTCGTCGGGGCCATGCTGTTTGGCCTGTGGCTGGCCAAATCGAGCATGGACAACACGTTCAAGGACTACGAAGTGGTGTTCAACGAGGCGGTCAGTGGCTTGTCCAAAGGCAGCTCGGTGCAATACAACGGGATCAAGGTCGGTGACGTGATCGAATTGCGTCTGGACGACAAAGACCCGCGTCGCGTGCTGGCGCGTATTCGCCTGGCGGCGGGCACTCCGGTCAAGGTCGACACCAAGGCCAAGCTCGCGCTGACCGGCGTGACGGGCACCTCGATCATCCAGCTCAGTGGCGGCGACCCGAGCAGCCCGATGCTCACGGGTAAAGACGGCAAGCTGCCGGTCATTGTGGCCGCACCCTCCCCGATTGCCCGACTGCTGACCGATGGCAACGACATGCTGGCCAACATCAACGTATTGCTGCACAACGCCAATCAGCTGTTCTCTCCTGAGAACGTCGACCGTGTGAGCAAAACCCTGGATAACCTTGAGCAAACCACCACGGCGATTTCCAGCCAGCGCGGGGACATTGCCCAAACCCTCAAGCAGCTGTCACAGGTGGGCAAACAAGCCTCCACAACGCTTGAGCAAACCACTGCGCTGATGCGTAACGCCAACGGCTTGCTCAATGACCAGGGCAAGCAAATGTTCACCAGCGCCGAGCAAGCCATGAAGTCGCTGGAGCACAGCACCGCGACCATCAACACGTTGATCAACAACAACCAGGACTCGCTCAACAGCGGGCTGCAAGGCCTTAATCAGCTAGGCCCTGCGGTCAATGAGCTGCGCGAAACCCTCGGCACGCTGCGGGGCATTTCGCGGCGTCTGGAAGCCAACCCGAGCGGTTACTTGCTGGGCCGCGAGCAGAACAAGGAATTCACGCCATGACCCTTACTTTTCGCCTGGCAGGCTCCCTCCTCCTGGCCGCCAGCCTGAGCCTGATCAGCGCTTGCTCGATTTTGCCCAAGCCTGAGGTCGTTGATGTGTATCGGTTGCCTGACGCACAAACGCCGATTGCTGCCAGCCAAGGCGCGCCAGTCACGTGGTCACTGCGTCTGGACAAGCCGATGGCCAGCAACGCGCTCAACAGCCAGAACATTGCCGTGATACCCGAGGGCAACCTGGTCAGTAACTACAAGGGTGCGCGCTGGAGCGACCCGGCCCCGGCGCTGCTGCGCAATCGATTGCTGGATGCCTTCTTGCAAGACGGTCGAATCAAAGCCTTGAGCACCGACGACAGCAACTTGCAGTCCGATTACGAGTTAGGCGGCGAGCTGTTGGCGTTCCAGACCCATTACAACGGCAAAAGCCCGGAAGTTATCGTGCAATACAACGCCCGACTGGTGCGTTCCAGCGACCAACGGATCATTGGCTCCAAGCGCTTCGAAGTGCGCCAGCCGCTGACGAATCCATTGGTCCCGGGGGTTGTGGCGGGGTTTGGACAAGCGACTGACACCCTGATGCCGCAAGTGGTGCAGTGGGTGTTGCAGCAAGGGCAGACACAACGCTAAAAGCGCCCTTATCCTCAGGGTGTACCTGAAACCGGTAGGAGCGAGCTTGCCTCGCGATCTTTTGATCGGTTAAAAGATCGCGAGGCAAGCTCGCTCCTACAGGGTCCGTGTTTGCTTAAATAGCCCTCAGAATCCATGGTTGGGCGTGTTAACCGAAGAACCAGTAACAAACGCCAATCGCCGCCACCACGCCTGCAAACTCCGCCAGCAAGGCGCAGCCCACGGCATGCCGGGCGCGCTGGATGCCCACCGCACCGAAGTACACCGCCAGCACGTAGAACGTGGTTTCCGTACTGCCCTGCACAGTCGCCGCGACCAGCGCCGGGAAGCTGTCGACGCCTTGGTTCTGCATGGTTTCAATCAGCAACGCCCGCGCCGCACTGCCCGAGAACGGCTTGACCATCGCGGTCGGCAGCGCATCCACAAAACGCGTGTCCCAGCCCAGCCACTCGACCACATGACGAATGCCGTCCAGGCCAAAGTCCAGCGCGCCCGAAGCCCGAAGCACGCCTACCGCACAGAGCATCGCCACCAAGTACGGCAGCAGGTTCTTGGCCACGTCGAAGCCTTCTTTGGCTCCTTCGACGAACGCTTCGTAGACTTTGACCTTGCGCAGCGCTCCAATCACCAAAAACAGCATGATCAGCCCGAATAGCGTCAAGTTGCCGAGGATTGACGACAAGCTGGCCAGCGCCGTGGCCGACAAGGTTGCCAGCAACGCCATAAACCCGCCCAGCACCAACGCACCCGGTATCAGATAGGCCAACACCACCGGGTCCCACAGCCGCAGACGCTGCATAAAGGCCACCGACAGCAGCCCCACCAGAGTCGAGGCACTGGTCGCCAGCAAGATCGGCAGGAACACCAGCGTCGGATCGGCCGCCCCTTGCTGGGCGCGATACATAAAGATGGTCACGGGCAACAGGGTCAACGAGGAGGCGTTGAGCACCAGAAACAGGATTTGCGCATTGCTCGCGCTGGTAGGGCTGGGGTTCAACTCTTGCAGGGCACGCATGGCCTTGAGGCCAATCGGCGTGGCGGCATTGTCGAGACCCAGGCCGTTGGCGGCGAAGTTCAGGGTAATAAAGCCGAGTGCCGGGTGACCCGGCGGCACTTCCGGCATCAAACGCTTGAACAGCGGCCCCAGCGCCTTGCCCAGCCAGTCGACAATGCCGGCTTTCTCGGCAATGCGCAGAAACCCCAGCCACAAGGTCAGGGTGCCGAACAGCAAAACCATCACTTCGACCGACAGCTTGGCCATGGCGAAAATGCTTTCAACGATCGCCGCGAAGATCCCGGCATTGCCACCCACCAGCCACTGAGCGAGGGCCGACACGGCTGCGACAACGAAAAAGCTGAGCCATAGGCCGTTAAGCATCAGAAAACTCCCGGAATAGACGGCGAATGATAACGGCCAGACCCCAGAAACAACAAACCCCGGACAAGTCCGGGGTCTGGGGAGTGAAGTGCCAAGCGTAGGTGATTAACCTTTGGCCACTTCCTTGTTGCGCCAGTGCGGCAGCGAGTTCCAGTAGCGCTCGCCTTTGGCCTGGTCGTACATGCCTTCCCAGCGCGAGATAACCAGCACCGCCAACGCGTTACCAATCACGTTCAGCGCGGTACGTGCCATGTCCATCACTCGGTCAACACCTGCGATGAAGGCCAGGCCTTCCAGCGGGATACCCACGCTGCCCAAGGTGGCCAGCAACACCACGAAGGACACGCCCGGTACGCCGGCGATGCCTTTGGAGGTGACCATCAGGGTCAGCACCAGCAGCAGTTGCTGGCTGATCGAGAGGTCAATGCCGTACAGCTGGGCAATAAAGATGGCCGCGATGCTTTGGTACAGGGTCGAACCATCAAGGTTGAACGAGTAACCGGTTGGCACCACAAAGCTGCAAATCGCTTTCGGGCAGCCGTAGGCTTCCATCTTCTCGATCACGCGCGGCAGCACGGTTTCGGAGCTGGCGGTGGAGTAAGCCAGCACCAACTCATCTTTGAAGATGCGCATCAGCTTGATCACCGAGAAGCCGAACAGCTTGGCGATCAGGCCCAGTACCGCGAAGGCGAAGAAGAGGATGGCCGCGTAAACCAGAATCACCAGCTTGGCCAGTGGCACCAGCGAGGCAAAACCGAAGTTGGCAACCGTCACTGCGATCAGCGCAAACACACCGATTGGCGCGTAGTTCATGATCATGTGAGTGACTTTGAACATCGCCTCGGACACGCCCTGGAAGGTTTTCACCAACGGGTCGCGCAGTTCGGCATTCAGGCTCGACAAGCCGAGACCGAAGAGTACCGAGAAGAAGATGATCGGCAGCATCTCACCGCGAGCCATGGCCGCGAAGATGTTGGACGGAATCAGGTTGAGGATGGTTTCGATGAACGCATGCTCATGCTGCACTTCAGCGGCCGTGGCTTGATATTTGGAAATATCAACCGTGCCCAGCGTGCTCATGTCGATCCCGGCGCCCGGGTGGAACACGTTGGCCAGTACCAGACCGACCAAAATCGCGATGGTGGTGACCACCTCGAAGTAAATGATTGTTTTAAAACCGATGCGACCGAGTTTCTTCGCATCCCCCACGCCTGCAATCCCGACAACCAGTGATGAAATCACGATTGGGATTACGATCATCTTGATCAGACGGATAAAGATATCGCCAGCAGGTTGCAGAACGTTACTGATCCACCAGGCCTTTTCAGCACTGAAATGGTTGAGCAGTGCGCCGATTGCAATCCCGAGGACCAGACCGATTAGGATCTGCCAGGCGAGGCTGAGTTTTGCCTTCTTCATGTCATTACCCTTACTTCAAGTGGACTCGGGCACACGCTCGGACTAGAGCACTTAAAAGCGCAAAAGCCAGAACCTGTGCCCCCGTAGAAGGTCGCCCAAATCGAGCCCAAGAGGCTCTTTGGCAGGCGAAAAAAGGCGCAACTATTCCCATGCATGGCGTAACCGTCTAATGCCGTAAACGCCTACCCTATGCCGAATCGGCATGCGTTTTGTCGGACAAGACATCAAAAACCAAGGGGGATGCAGTGACAGAATAGACGACATAACCGCCGTAGACCGGCTGTTTCAAGGTCTTTTTGAGGCAGAAGAGAAATTAAAAACAGCGTTGATATTTAAGAAATATCCCACAACACAAATCGAAAATTGCGAAGCAATCATTTTGCTAGCAGTCGATATACGGTCGACGTTTCAGAGGGTCGTTCAGCCACATACTTTTGAAAAAAATGAACATTAATAAGGCATTACCGACGAAAGGAGGTTATGCACTGAACAGACAATTGATCATTTTGTAGCCGCTGCCGCAGGCTGCGAAGCGGCTACAGGTTTGAGTCCCCTTCAACCTCGACCGCGACGACCAAAGATAAAGGACACAATGAACATCACCAGGAACACGACAAAGAGGATCTTGGCGATGCCGGTGGCGGTGCCTGCGATACCACCGAAGCCCAGAACCGCAGCGATGATGGCGATAATCAGGAAAGTAACTGCCCAGCTCAACATGGTGAATCTCCTTATTACTGTGTGAAAGGGTGAAGCCGTTTTTCTACTCAAGGCCCGGCAAGGGCCTCAACGTTGTGAACACTTAAAACACCCAACGTTCCGGCGCAGGTTGCGAGTGTGCAATTTGCGTGTCTTCAGCAGCAGTCAGGTCATAGCGGCCCGTCGTTTGGCTTGAGCTCTGCAGGCTGGAGCGAATCGCGCCGAAGTGCTGCTGTTGCGTGACAACATGCTGAACGGGCGTTGCTACCGGTTGCTGCATCTGTTCCCAACGCCCCCATTGCTGACCACCAATCAGCGTGACCACGAGCGCAAGGCTGGCGAACAGGCCTTGCTGCACATTCAGAGATGAAAAACGCATGCTGGCGAAACCTTGACGATTCATGCTCAAACTCCTGCCACTGGGTGGTCGTTTTTGTGAGGGCTGCCGCGAGCCCAGCTGGGCTATGCGACTTCAATACAGGAGATATTGCAGGCTGCATGCCAGCTTTAATATTTAGATAAATTCGTTATAAATCAAATAGTTATAACTAATCTAAAAACGCTTGAACACGCAGATTGCACGATACGCCCGAGCGTCACCGTGCGTTCTGCACGATCGATCAGGGCGCTGTAGAGTCGGTGGGTGAAACATCAGGCACAAAGGTTCACGTTGAGAATTAACAAGCGCGACGCGACTTCGGGAAATCGCCATTAAATTCATTAAAATCAGTTATTTACGAAAATACCGATGAAGCATTCCTACTCGCTTCGGAATCATTCGTGAATAATCATGCAACTTGCCCGATTATTGCGACACTAACCAAGACACTCATTAAGGAGCGCCTGATATGGAATCAGCCAAAGATCAACAGGGCCGCATTCTGCTGGTCGACGATGAGTCCGCGATCTTGCGCACTTTCCGGTATTGCCTCGAAGACGAGGGCTATACCGTTGCTACGGCCAACAGTGCGGCTCAGGCCGATGCCTTGCTGCAACGCCAAGTCTTCGACTTGTGCTTTCTGGACCTGCGCCTGGGCGAGGACAATGGCCTGGATGTGTTGGCCCAGATGCGTATTCAAGCGCCCTGGATGCGGGTCGTTATCGTGACCGCACACTCCGCCGTCGACACCGCGGTGGATGCTATTCAAGCGGGCGCAGCTGACTATCTGGTCAAACCGTGCAGCCCGGACCAACTGCGTCTGGCGACCGCCAAGCAACTGGAAGTGCGCCAACTGTCGGCCCGACTCGAGGCCCTCGAAGGCGAAGTGCGCAAACCCAAGGACGGGCTCGACTCGCATAGCCCAGCGATGATGGCGGTGCTGGAAACCGCTCGCCAGGTGGCAGGCACTGACGCCAACATCCTTATTCTCGGCGAATCGGGTACGGGTAAAGGCGAGCTGTCACAAGCGATTCATGGCTGGAGCAAACGGGCCAAAAAGTCCTGCGTGACTATTAACTGCCCCTCGTTGACCGCAGAGCTGATGGAAAGCGAGCTGTTCGGCCACACCCGTGGCGCGTTTACCGGTGCCAGTGAAAGCACCTTGGGCCGGGTCAGCCAGGCCGACGGCGGAACGCTGTTTCTGGATGAGATCGGCGACTTCCCGCTGGCCTTGCAGCCTAAGCTGCTGCGCTTTATTCAGGACAAAGCCTACGAGCGCGTCGGTGACCCGGTGACACGCCGCGCCGATGTCCGGATCCTGGCCGCCACCAACCTTAATCTTGAAGACATGGTGCGCGACGGGCGTTTTCGCGAGGACTTGCTCTACCGCCTGAATGTCATCACCTTGCACTTGCCGCCGTTGCGCGAGCGTAGCGAAGACATCCTGACCCTGGCGGACCGCTTTCTGGCCCGCTTTGTTAAAGAGTACGCGCGCCCTGCCCGCGGCTTCAGTCAGGAGGCGCGTCTGGCGCTGTCCAACTACCGATGGCCGGGCAACATTCGTGAGCTGCGTAACGTGGTTGAGCGCGCGAGCATCATTTGTCCGCAAGAAGTGGTCGAAGTCAGCCACTTGGGCATGGCTGAGCAAGCCGTCCCCAACGCCCCGCGCATTGGTGCCGCACTGAGCCTCGACCAGTTGGAAAAAGCCCATATCGGCGCGGTTCTGGCCACCAGCGAGACCTTGGATCAAGCAGCAAAAACCCTGGGCATTGATGCCTCGACCCTCTATCGCAAGCGCAAGCAGTACAACCTGTGAGCCCTCTGCGATGAAACTGGCTATCAAGCTGCGCACCCGGTTGTTCCTCAGCATTTCCGCATTGATCACGGTGGCGCTGCTCGGGCTGTTGCTCGGCGTTGTCAGCGTGATGCAGATGGCCAAAACCCAGGAAGCGCTGATCCGCAACAACTTCATCACCCTCGATCTGGGCCTGAAGCTGCGCCAGACCCTGGGCGACCAACTGATCCTGATGCTGCGCAACCATCCCGAGCCCGCAGCACTGGAAAAGTCGGCGCAGGAGTACTTCAAGCTGCTTGACGAAGGCATCGAGCACGAACACAAAAACGATCTGCAAAATGGATTTGCCCAGGCGCGCACGGACTACGAGCAGTTTTTACAAGCGTTCAAGCAGGCCCACGCCAATTCGCTCGACCTGGCCAGCGACAAAGAACTCACTACCCGCTTCAACCAACTGCGCAATGGCCTGATCAGCGAGCACCGTCAGGCGCTGGACGACATCTATACCGCGCAGGCCGCCGCCCGCGATCGCGCAATCATCATCGCTTCGCTGCTGGGGCTGGTAGGGCTGGCGGTGCTGATTATCGGCTTTATTACTGCCCACGGAATTTCCCGACGCTTTGGTGCGCCGATCGAAGCGCTGGCCAAGGCCGCCGACAACATCGGCAAAGGCAATTTTGAGGTGGTGCTGCCACTGTCTTCCGCCACCGAGATGAACTTGCTGACACGCCGCTTCGGGATCATGGCCGAGGCGTTGCGCCAGCATCAGGCAACCAATGTCGACGAACTGCTGGTCGGCCAGCAACGACTACAGGCGGTGCTCGACAGCATTGATGACGGTTTGCTGATGATCGATCAGCAAGGCCGCCTTGAGCACTTGAACCCCGTCGCTCAGCGGCAATTGGGCTGGGACGAAGGACGCCTCGGCCAGCCGTTGGGGCAGGCGTTGGCACGCCCTGAGCTAGACCAGCTATTGCTCACAGTGCTGCGCGGCGGCAACCTTGATCGCGCCCCCGAAGACTTGAGCGTCGACATTCAAGGCGAAACCCGCCTGCTGACGTACAGCCTGACCCCCGTGAGCCAGCCCAAAGGCCCGATTTTGGGCGCCGTGATGGTGCTGCATGACGTGACCGAGCAGCGGGCCTTTGAGCGCGTGCGCAGCGAATTTGTGTTGCGCGCCTCCCATGAGCTGCGGACCCCGGTCACCGGTATGCACATGGCGTTCGGCTTATTTCTGGAGCGTGCGCGCTTTGACCCGCAATCACGCGAAACCGACTTGCTGAACACCGTCAACGAAGAAATGCAGCGGCTGATGCAGTTGATCAATGACCTGCTGAATTTCTCGCGTTATCAGAACGGCATGCAAAAGCTGACGCTGGCCCCGTGCGATCTTGAGCACATGCTTGAACAGGCCCGCGCGCGTTTTGCAGAGCGCGCTGCCGCCAAAAATATAGAGTTGCTGATCGACCTGCAGCCGCCGCTGCCGAGCCTGAATGCCGATCAGGCCCAGTTGGAACGCGTGCTGGATAACCTGCTGGGCAATGCGTTGCGCCATACCGCGAGTGGCGGGCTGATCCGCCTGCAAGCTCGACGTCATGGTGAACGGATCATTATCAGCATCGAAGACAATGGCGAAGGCATTGCCTACGGCCAGCAGGGCCGCATTTTCGAGCCCTTCGTACAAGTGGGCCGTAAAAAGGGCGGCGCCGGCCTCGGGCTGGCGCTGTGCAAAGAGATCGTGCAATTGCATGGCGGGCGCATCGGCGTGTATTCACGTCCAGGGCAAGGCACGCAGTTCTATATGGCGTTGCCATTGTAAGGACTGTTTTGTAGCCGTTGCCGAAGGTTGCGAAGGGGCTCGCAGCGACCCTGCCCGAAGGTCCTTCGGCCCTTATCGCAGCCTTCGGCAGCGACTACAGGAGCTGCGCAGTCCAAATGGCTCTACTTCTGCGCATTAAGCACTTTCAATATGGCCGCGCTTTCAGCATCAGGCGTGCCGTCGAAACGCGATGGCCGGAAGTGCATCTGAAACGCCGCCAGGACATGGCGCGTGGCAATGTCGAGTTCGCCAGTTTGTGGCGTCTCGTAACCCAGCAACGCTAGCTGCTGCTGGAACCAGGTGATGCTCGGCAGGTCGTTGGCAAACTGCGCCTGCTCATGTGCGACGGCCTGGGCGTTGGGCCAGGTACCGAAGCCTGCTTCAGCCAAGCGTTTCCAGGGGAACAACGGGCCGGGATCAAGCTTGCGCAACGGCGCAATGTCGCTATGGCCGATGATGTTGTGCGGGTCGATCTTGTAGCGCGTCGAAATATCTTTCAGCAGCGCGATCACTGACTGGACCTGGCCTTCGGTGTAGGGATACCAGACACGCCCGGTCGGGGTATCACGGAAGCCCGGGTTAACGATTTCGATGCCAATTGAGCTTGAATTGAGCCAGGTACGGCCTTTCCATTGGCTTTCGCCGGCGTGCCACGCACGCTGGTTTTCATCGACCAGCTTGTAGATTGTCGGCGGTGTATCGCCGATCAGGTAATGACTGCTTACAGGTCCGCTCGTCAATAACTGCAGCGAGCGCTCAAGCGAAGTTGATGTGTAATGAAGCACCACAAACTGCACGCGGCTGTCATGGTTGACCGAAGGATGGCTGGTGTCCATCCGCAAACCGTTGGCACAACCAGCCAGCAGTGCAAGAGACAAAACAAGAAGAGGAAATTTCATGGGCAGCGGCCACACAAGAGCAATTAATGCGCCAGCATACCTTACCGCCCATGCCTGTATCTGAACGTAGCCTCTGCTTCAGGTGCAAACGCCTATATGCACCGCAGCGGCTGTGCCTATAGGCGTGGGTCAAATTACTTGCCGCACACCAGATAAAAACTCATCGATGAATCGCCAGATGGCCGATCAAGCCCAAGCATAACCCCGATGACATTGACCTCTTCACGGGTCGGTTTACTCGACAACTTGGCGATGCCATGGAGTACGTGCTCATAACTCGAACTATCGAACGTCGAAACGTGGCAATACTTCGGCGCTTTATTAAAAGCACCGGGCATAAATTTAATTTTATAACTAGCGCCGTAATCTTTTTGACTGGTGTATTCAGTAGAATTTATCCAGTTTGGCGATTGAGCCTCTATCTTTCCGTCATGGGTAATAGTGGCTGAATAAGTGACCGACTTAGTCGCCGCGCTCACGCTTACAGCGCCAGCCATAAGCCCTAGAGCCGATAACATAGAAATCAATATTTTCATGGTATTCCTTCGATAATGCAGGGCATTACATCGGCTCAACGCATGCCATAGAGGCCGAGAACAGGGTATTGCGAGGCATGCAAGCTCACCAGCGCTATCAATCAGCTTTCATTTAATAACGCATACAAGATCATTCAATAACCGATGTAACTACTCAATATAATTAAACACCCTTTAGCCGTCTGTCACTTCATCTAAGCCGTGAAACTACAACGCGTCAAGCCGTCAAAGTACAACTAGGCTGGCAACTAAACAAATAAGACAGGTACTACTATCCCGCAGGAAACAAACTACGCACTCACTAATACAACCACTCAACAAGAACCGCGAATACTTACACTTAAACCCGGCTGCACTCTATACGGTTGCGGCCATTATGTTTGGCTCGGTACAACGCTTCGTCTGCCCGCTTAAGTACGTGTTCGCTGCGATCTGCGAGCTTGAAGGGCGCCAGACCAATAGAGCACGTGAGCGTCACAGGCTCGCCCTTGAAATGGAACGGGCAAGCCTCGATGGCCGCGCGCAGTTTTTCGAGCAATTGCAAACCCGCTGCCAGGGTTGTATCGGGAATTAACAAGACAAACTCTTCACCCCCAAATCGGGCGATGAAGTCATTCGCCCGCAAGTGCTTGCGAAGTTGTGCGGCCACAATTTTAAGCACTTTGTCGCCCGCCAGATGGCCATAGCCATCATTGATGCGCTTGAAGTGATCAAGGTCGAGCATGGCTATCAGCAACGGATTGCCGTGGGCTTGCCACTGTTGAACTTCAAACGCCAGCCGTTCGCCCCAGGCAGCCCGATTGGGCAAGCCGGTCAACGGATCGATCAGGGCTTTGAGACGCTGCTCTTCGAGGTGCTCTCGGTAGTCCTGGGCCTGCTGCTCCATGAAAGCCACCCGCTCGGCCAACCCTTGCAGGTGCTCGGAGAGTTCTTGCTCACGAGCATCACGCTGTTGCTGGTGCTGGTCCATCGTGCCCAGCAGACCTTCAAGACGGGCTTCAAGGATGTGTTTGAGGCTGTTGAGGTCGACGGCCTCTTGCACACTGCTCTGCAGGCCATCGACGTGCTCGCGCAACTGGTTGTCCAACTCAGCCGCAGCCGATCGCCCATGGGCGTGGCCGTCACTGGCAGCTTGCAGGTTGTTTTGAAACGATTCGAGCCGCTCATTGAGCTGTTTGAGGTAGGTCTCAAACTCATGCTGGCCGCCGTCGGTGATGGCCAGCATCAAAACAGCCAGATCGTCGAGAATCGGCAGTAATTCGTACCAATTGAGACCTTTTTCGAGACGACGACGCATGGACTCAGCTTGCGGCCGATGATGTTCGGGCAGCGACAGATCGTTCAGCAAGCCGAGCAAGGTCGATTCAATGTGCTCCGCGACCGAGCTGTAGGTGGGCTCGGGACTTTCCGGGAGGGCATACGCCGTGTCGACTGCCACTGGTGCAGGTGCGCGCTCTGGCTCCGGCTCGGGCTCAGACTGTTCAAGCTCGTCCCGAAGTGCCTCAACGGGTTGATCCGAACGCGTATTTTCAGCGTCCACCAGCGCCACGACCGACTCAAGGGCGCCACTTGAGGCCTCTTCAGTGAGCGAGTCGGGAGCAGGCGCTAAGGGCGCCTCAGGAGCCTCTTGATCGAGAGCCGGCAGCGCGGGCTGAACGTCAATGGCTTTAGAAGAAGGCGCCGCAACCGGTTTGGAGGCAGGCAATGGCGCCGCAATGCTGGATGCCGGGGCAGGGGGCTGAGCCTCGCTGGCTTGCGAGGCGCCCTTATCGGCGTCTTGAGCGCCAAACAGCCGCTGCAAAAGGTTCGGTTTCGGCGGCTCGGCTTCATGGCGCTGAGGCGCCAGCGCAAGGCCCTGCAAGTTGCTCAGTTCACTCAGCAACAACGGTATTTCGCGGGCCTGGGTCACTCGGTTATCGAGCTGCCTGGCGAATGTCTTCAGTGGCTTGCTGACTTCGCGGGGCAGGGGCAGGGCTTGCAGCTGGGTCACCAGCGCATTGAGCGCGACGCTCATTTGATCAATGCGCGTTTCGCGGCGCTGTTCGGAATCGAGTACGGCCTTTTCGAGACGTGGCAGCAAGGCTGCCAAGGGTGCGTCCATGTCATCGGTGCGCACCGCTTCACGCATTTCTTTCATGTACTGATCAACGGTCCGGTCCGTGCCTTCTGCCGCCAACGTGCTACGCACCAGGCCGCGGCGCAACAGGTCGAGACGCGCTTTCCAGCGGCGTTCGAGCTTGTCTTGCTGCTCGACGCTCTTCAGGTATTTCTCTTTCCAGCGTTTGGCGTCGTCAGCGGTCATACCAACGGCTCACGCACAGAACTCAATACGGGCAGTGAGTCGACACCGACGGAGCCCGGCAAACGGATTTCAACGGCTACCGGCAAATGATCGGAAATAGGCTGGTCCAGGACTTGTACACGCTCAAGGGTCAGGCCTGGGCTGAGCAAAATATGGTCAAGGCAACGCTGCGGGCGCCAGCTGGGGAAGGTCGCTTCCATTTGTGGCGCCAGCAAACCGAGGTCGCGCAAAGGAGACGCTTGCAACAGGTCATTGGCGTGGGTGTTCATGTCGCCCATCAAAACCTGATGCTGATAGCCGCCAATCAGCTCACGGATGTACGCCAACTGCAGGGTGCGGGTTTTCGTGCCTAATGCCAGGTGCATGACCACCACGACCAGCGCATCGGGGCCATCCCCGAAACGCACTAAAATTGCGCCACGACCCGCAGGGCCGGGCAAGGGGTGATCCTCAATCGCCGTAGGACGCAAGCGGCTGAGCACGCCATTGCTGTGCTGAGCCAGACGACCGAGGTTGCGATTGAGTTGTTGATACCAGTAAGGGAATTCGCCCTGTTGGGCCAGGTATTTGACCTGATTGACGTAGCCGGATCGGTGGCTGCCGCCATCGGCTTCCTGTAACGCGACCAGATCGAAGTCGCTCAACAAGTCGCCTATCTTTTCCAGATTACCCGCCCGCCCTTTGTGTGGCAGCAGGTGCTGCCAGCTGCGGGTCAGGTAATGACGGTAACTGTGCGTGCTGTTACCTACCTGGATATTGAAACTGAGCAAACGCAAACGCCGATCATCCGGCAGGCCACTGGCGGCCAAATGATCTTCGTTGACCTGCGGTTCGTGCAGGCCAACTATTCGTTCGCTCTTCCAGCGCCGCATGGGAAAGGCCGCCGCTTAGTTTTTGGCGGTCGGTGCTGCTTTCTCTTCTGCACGCTCTTTGGCGATCAGTTGGTCAGCAACGTTCAATGCATTCTCAGAGCCGCCTGTAGAACCGATGTCGAAGCGGTACTTGCCATTAACAATCATGGTGGGTACGCCTGAGACCTCGTACTTTTTGGCCAACTCTTTGGCCTGGGCAATTTTGCCTTTGATGGCGAAGGAGTCGAAAGTTTGCAGGAACTTATCTTTGTCTACGCCCAGAGTGGCCACGAAATCAGCCATGTCATTCTTGTCGGTCAAACGCTTGCCTTCTTTCTGAATGGCATTGAAGACGGCAGCGTGAACCTTGTTTTCCACACCCATGGCATCCAGGGTCAGGAACAGTTGACCGTGCGCATCCCATGGACCGCCAAACATGGCCGGCAGACGGACGAAATGCACATCAGCAGGCAGCTTCTCTACCCAAGGATTGATCGTTGGCTCAAATGCGTAGCAATGCGGGCAGCCGTACCAGAACATCTCAACCACTTCGATCTTGCCAGGCACCGCAACCGGAACAGGGTTTGACAGTTGTGTATAGGTCTTGCCGGCTTCTAGCGGTACATCGGCAGCTTGAGCCGTCATGCCAAACAGAGTGGCCGTAACGAGAGCGGCGCTGAGAATCAGATTACGCATGCTTTACTCCTGGACAAATAAGGTCGCCTGACGTGACCTGTTTTCAGACAGGCCCGTGCGGCTTTGAGTTCGGTAGTGTAGCGGCAGATACCATGAAAAAGGGCAGCCTCGGCTGCCCTTTCACACTTACATTCAAAGATTAAACGATTGTTAACGCCAATCAGCCCCTTCAAGACTGGTTGCGCCGACAGCACAAAAACTAGTGCAAACCTTGAATGTAGCTGGCCAAAGCCTTGATGTCCTTGTTGCTCAGCTTGGCGGCAATACCGCGCATGATCATCGAGTCGCCGTCGTTGGTGCGTTCGCCTTCACGGAAGTCGGTAAGCTGTTTCTCAATGTAACTGGCGTGCTGGCCACCCAGGTGCGGGAAGCCAGCAGCGGCCAAGCCCTGACCATCGGGTGAGTGGCAACCGGTGCAGGCCGGCATGCCTTTTGACAGGTCACCACCACGAAACAACGCCTCACCGCGCGCAACCAATGCAGGGTCAGCAGCACCGACGCTGCCCTTTTGGCTGGAGTAATAAGCGGCGATATCCGCGAGATCCTGATCGTTCAGGTTGGCCAGCAAACCGGTCATTTCAAGCACCTGGCGCTTGCCGTCCTTGATTTCATGCAGTTGCTTGAGCAGGTATCGATCACCTTGCCCAGCCAATTTGGGGAAGTTAGGGGCCATGCTATTGCCGTCTGGACCGTGACAAGCGCCACACACAGCGGTTTTTGCCTGGCCTGCTGCGGCATCACCTACAAGGGTGGTGCCTGCGGCCTGAGCGATACCACTAACGCCCAAGGTCAACAGCAGACTCACGAATAGTTTGTTCATCAGCTAATCCAACTACGGCTAAGGGTTAAGAGTTATGCCGGGCTTACTCATTCATCCGCTGGATGATTGGCTGGTAATCCTCGACACTGCAGTCCGTGCACAACCACGCGGCGGCATCGCCTTTACACCCTGGGTCACGTGTTGTACCAACGCCTGCTTAACTTACCCTTGGCCTTTACACCCGATTTCGGTGTTATGAATCGCTGACCTTCATGGCAGGCAATACAAACGCGGTTGTACACGGCTTCCGGATCCTGTGTAGCCTGAACGCTGTAAAAGCGGCATCAAGACACCGGCAGCAGCCATCTCGTCTAAAACGATTCTTTCAGGGTTGGAGCTTGTTGCGTTCTAATGCGCAACCTAGGTCTACAGCTCCCGCGGACTTCGTCCTACGCTGGGACAAAGCACACACAAAATCTGCGGCATTATATACTGGCGCCACTGAAACGGAAACGACACGCTCGCCGCGTCCATTCCTGACGCCGCTCACATCGGATATCCCATGCAACTCAAGAACCCCATTCTCGGTCTGTGCCAACAGGCTACCTTCATGCTCAGCGCTGCCAAAGTTGACCAATGCCCCGATGACGAAGGCTTTGAAGTCGCATTCGCCGGGCGCTCCAACGCAGGCAAGTCCAGCGCACTCAACACGCTGACCCACGCCAGCCTGGCCCGCACGTCGAAAACGCCAGGGCGCACGCAACTGCTGAACTTCTTCAAATTGGACGAAGATCGTCGCCTGGTCGACCTGCCGGGTTATGGCTACGCCAAGGTGCCGATCCCGCTGAAAATGCACTGGCAGCGTCACCTGGAAGCTTATTTCGGCAGCCGCGAAAGCCTCAAAGGCGTGATTTTGATGATGGATATTCGTCATCCAATGACCGATTTCGACCTGTTAATGCTCGACTGGACCGTCTCCAGCGGCATGCCGATGCATATTTTGCTGACCAAAGCCGACAAACTGACGTACGGCGCAGCCAAAAACACGTTGCTCAAAATTCAGTCTGACATTCGCAAGCAGTGGGGCGACAGCGTCACTATCCAGCTGTTTTCCACCCCAAAACGTATGGGCCTGGAAGAGGCGTACACCGTACTGGCTCGCTGGATGGAACTGCCGAACAAAGGCGAAGAAGAAAGCGCCGAGTCATAAATCGCAGGCAAAAAAAACCCCGGACTTCGTATGGGGGAGGGAAGTTCGGGGTTCAAGTACTGGACCGTTAGGGCGGGGTCCAGAATTCTGCCAACACTTAACACAACATTAGGAGCATTGAAGGGCTTCACCTAAGCCATTCAAATAATCTGAGTCGTGTCTGGCAGGATTAGTTCCTGCGGCTTAAAAACTATTTGGCATAAATCGCCCAGCAAGCCCGGACCGTAGCAGTTGCCGCAGGCTACGTCCGGGGGCGAAGCCGCCGTAAAGTCTGACACCCCGGTGTGCCAGACAAACCCAGTCCTCAGCAATTACGATCGCTTCGCAATCGAACGTAGCCTCGCGTAACTCGGCAACTGCTACGCGATGCAAAGAGGGCTGTTAATGCGCCTCGTCCCAGTTATTGCCCACGCCCACTTCGACCACCAGCGGTACGTCGAGCTTGGCCGCCTCACTCATGTGCACACGTAATTCGTCGCGCACCAGGTCCACCAGGTCTTCACGCACCTCAAGCACCAATTCATCGTGCACCTGCAGGATGACGCGGGCATCGAGGCCTGAAGCCGTCAACCAGTTATCCACAGCCACCATGGCTTTCTTGATGATGTCTGCCGCCGTGCCCTGCATCGGGGCGTTGATCGCCGTACGTTCTGCGCCTTTGCGCAGCGCCGGGTTTTTCGCGTTGATCTCTGGGAGGTACAGACGACGACCGAAAATAGTCTCGACATACCCTTGTTCGGCCGCTTGGGCGCGCGTGCGCTCCATGTAGTCCAGTACACCCGGATAACGCGCAAAGTAGCGGTCGATATAAGCCTGTGACTGCTTGCGGTCGACGCCAATCTGCTTGGCCAGGCCAAAAGCGCTCATGCCATAAATCAAACCGAAGTTGATCGCCTTGGCGCTGCGACGCTGGTCAGTCGTGACGTCACTCAGCTCCACGCCAAACACCTCAGCCGCCGTGGCGCTGTGCACGTCCAGGTCGTTGCGGAAAGCGTTCAGCAGTCCTTCGTCCTTGGCCAAGTGCGCCATGATCCGCAGTTCGATCTGCGAGTAGTCCGCCGCCAGCAGTTTGTAGCCTTTAGGCGCCACGAACGCCTGACGGATCCGGCGGCCTTCGGCGGTGCGGATCGGGATGTTCTGCAGGTTTGGATCACTGGACGACAAACGCCCGGTCGCCGTGACGGCCTGATGGTAAGACGTGTGAATACGCCCGGTGCGCGGGTTGATCTGCTCTGGCAGGCGGTCGGTGTAGGTGCTTTTCAGCTTGCTCATCGAGCGGTACTGCATCAGCACTTTGGGCAGCGGGAAATCCTGCTCAGCCAATTCAGCCAACACGGCTTCAGCGGTCGAAGCCTGTCCTTTGGCGGTTTTGCTGATGATCGGCAGACCGAGTTTTTCGTACAGGATCACGCCCAATTGCTTGGGCGAGCTGAGGTTGAATTCTTCACCAGCGATGGCAAAAGCCTCACGCTCAAGGGCAACCATCTTGTCGCCCAACTCAACGCTCTGTACGCCCAGCAGCTTGGCGTCCACCAGTGCGCCTTGGCGTTCAATGCGCGCCAGAACTGGCACCAGCGGCATTTCAATGTCCGTCAGCACACTGTTCAGGCTTGGAATCGCTTGCAGCTTTTCGTGCAGCACGTGGTGCAAACGCAGGGTCACATCAGCGTCTTCGGCGGCGTACGGCCCGGCCTGTTCCAGCGAGATCTGATCAAATGTCAGCTGTTTGACGCCTTTGCCGGCAATGTCCTGGAAACTGGTGGTGCTGTGGCCCAGGTACTTGAGCGCCAGACTGTCCATGTCATGGCGAGTGGCCGTGGAGTCGAGCACGTACGACTCAAGCATGGTGTCGAAAGCAACGCCCTGCACCACGATGCCGTTGGTCTGATCGCCGCCGATGGCGCAGTTGGCCAGAATGTTCATGTCGAACTTGGCGTGCTGACCGACTTTGAGCTTGTTCGGATCTTCGAGCAGCGGCTTGAGCGCTCGCAGCACCGTGTCGCGGTCCAGTTGCTCTGGCACGCCCATGTAGGAGTGAGTCAACGGAATGTAGGCCGCTTCGCCGGGCTTGACCGCAAATGACACACCCACCAATTGCGCCTGCTGCGCGTCCAGACCAGTGGTTTCAGTGTCAAAGGCAATCAACTTGGCGTCGTTGAGCTTTTTCAGCCACACATCGAAGAGGGCCTGATCGAGGATGGTGACGTACTGCTGCGCTTCGGTCGGCGCCGCAGGCTCTTCGTGCACGATCACCTGACCGGCGCGCTTGGCTTCACGTTCGACTTCGGCGATCCAGCTTTTGAATTCCAGCTCGGTGTACAGCTCAATCAGCTTTTCGCAGTCAGGCGCTTTGAGGTGCAGGTCTTCCAGACCGATATCCAACGGCACATCGACTTTAATCGTGGCCAACTGGTACGACAAAAACGCCATTTCCCGGTGCTCTTCGAGCTTCGCGGGCAGGTTTTTAGCGCCGCGAATCGGCAAGGTCGGCACGATGTCGAGCTTTTCATACAGGTCGACCAGACCGCCGCCTACACCTACCAACAGGCCAGAAGCGGTTTTCGGGCCAATGCCCGGAACGCCAGGGATGTTGTCGGACGAGTCGCCCATCAACGCGAGGTAATCAATGATTTGCTCGGGCGAGACGCCAAATTTCTCTTTGACGCCTTCGATGTCCATCGTGCTGCCGGTCATGGTATTGACCAGCGTGATGTGGCCATCGACCAGTTGCGCCATGTCTTTGTCGCCGGTCGAGATGACCACTGGTCGGTCCGCAGCCGCGCTGCTGCGCGCCAATGTGCCGATCACATCGTCTGCTTCAACGCCTTCGACGCACAACAAAGGGAAGCCCAGGGCGATCACGCTGGCGTGCAATGGCTCGATTTGCACCCGCATGTCATCGGGCATGCTCGGGCGATTGGCCTTGTATTCGGCGTACATGTCATCGCGAAATGTCCCGCCCTTGGCGTCGAAAACCACTGCAAACGGGCTGTCCGGGTACTGCTTTCGCAGACTCTTCAGCATGTTCAATACACCCTTCACGGCGCCTGTCGGCAGGCCCTTGGAGGTAGTCAGCGGCGGCAGCGCGTGAAAAGCGCGGTACAGATATGAAGAACCGTCCACCAGGACGAGGGGAGCTTGGCTCATGAGCAGGATCAACCTTTTCGGCGAGTCCGGCGCTAGAATGTCCGGACCAATGACGACAAAGGGACAAGGTTATCATGCGCACACTCAATCGCCTGTTGCTGACCGGCTTGTTTGCAATCACTCCGCTGGTAACCTTTGCGGCTGACAGCTCACCTACCGGTGATCCAGAAGTAACCATTCGCACGGAAGGCGATAAAACCATTCAGGAATACCGTCAAAACGGGTTCCTCTACGCCATCAAGGTGACCCCAAAAGGAGCGCCGCCGTACTTTTTAGTGCGCGCTGATGGCACTGATGCCAATTTCATCCGTTCCGACCAGCCGGATATGCTGATTCCTTCGTGGAAAATCTTCGAGTGGAAATAGCGTCTTAACTTTAATTGGCGCCGCGACGGCGGCGCCCGCACTGGCAATTTAAACCATGTCTGTATTCACCCCACTGACTCGCCCGGAGCTGGAGACTTTTCTTGCGCCTTACGAACTCGGCCGTTTGCTCGATTTCCAGGGGATTGCCGCGGGTAGCGAAAACACCAACTATTTCATCAGTCTTGCGCAGGGCGAGTTTGTCCTGACCTTGGTAGAACGTGGCCCGATCAAAGAAATGCCCTTCTTTATCGAGCTGCTGGACGTGCTGCACGACGCAGACCTGCCGGTGCCTTTTGCCCTGCGCACCGTCGACGGCCAAGCCCTGCGCGAACTCAAAGGCAAGCCAGCGCTGCTGCAACCGCGCCTGGCCGGCAAGCACATTCGTGAAGCCAATGCCCAGCATTGCGCACAGGTCGGTGAACTGCTCGGCCACTTGCACGTCGCCACACGCGACAACGTACTGGAACGCAAGACGGACCGCGGCCTGGACTGGATGCTGGCGGAAGGCCCCGCGTTAATGGCCGATTTGTTGCCTGAAGCGGCCGATTTGCTGCAAAAAGCGCTGGATGAAATCACCGCACGCAAAGCGCAGATTCTGGCGCTGCCACGGGCCAACCTGCACGGGGACCTGTTTCGCGATAACGCAATGTTCGAAGGCACGCATCTGACGGGGCTGATCGACTTTTACAACGCCTGCTCCGGCCCGATGCTGTACGACGTGGCGATTGCCCTGAACGACTGGTGCGCTGACGAAGAGGGCCAGCTTGACGGCCCGCGTGCCCGTGCGCTGCTCGGGGCGTACGCCGCACTGCGCCCGTTTACCGCCAGCGAAGCCGAGTTGTGGCCGACAATGTTGCGTGTGGCCTGCGTACGGTTTTGGTTGTCGCGCTTGATTGCGGCCCATACGTTTGCGGGCCAGGACGTGCTGATCCACGACCCGGGCGAGTTCGAACGCCGCTTGGCATTGCGCCAAAGCATCACCGTCCAACTGCCGTTCGCGCTCTAACCCATACTCTGTAGCCGCTGCCGCAGGCTGCGATAAGGGCCGCAGGACCTTCGCTTTTCATTCAAAAGCGGGGTCGCTGCGCAACCCATCGCAACCTGCGGCAGCGACTACAGGTGTGTTTGCTTCACAAACTCTCCAGGCAACCCGCCAGATCATTGCCGAGTTTTTCCAGCAGTTGTTCATAACCCTGCGCAGTTGCCGGGGTGAAGCCGCCCAAGGGATCCAGTTCAGCCAATTTGACCGGCAAACCCGCCGTCAACGTGTCTGCCAGACGCGGGCGCAGCGGTGGATCGCTGAATACGCAGGTCTTGCCCACTTCCTGCAAGCGCTGGCGCATCGCCGCAACGTGCTGAGCACCCGGCTGGACTTCCGATGCCACGCTGAACACGCCCGCGTGCTTAAGGCCGTAAGCGCTTTCGAAATAGTCGTAGCCTTCATGGAACACAAAGAACGGCTTGCCCGCAATCGCCGCCATACGCGTTTTGAGGCGCGCATCCAACGCATCCAGGCGCTCATTGAAGGCCTTGAGGTTGCTTTGGTATTTCGGCGCATTGGCCGGGTCTTTCTCACTCAAATCTGCTGCCATTTTTGCCGCAATCACCCGAGCGTTGTCAGGCGCCAGCCACAAGTGCGCGTCCAACGTGCCGGGACGATGATCGTGATCATGTTCAGCGGCATCGTCTTCGTCATGAGAATGACTGTCTTGGGAGAAATGGCGCAGCTTCAAACCCGGCAAGGTTTGCACGGTCACGGAAGGCAGAGTGCGGGTTTTAATCACCCGTGGCAGAAAACCTTCCATGTCAGGGCCGATCCAGTACAACAAGTCAGCCGATTGAACGCGCCGTACGTCGGATGGACGCAACGCATAGTTATGCGGCGATGCATTCGGCGGCAGCAGCACCTCGGGCTGGCCCACGCCGTCCTGCACGGCTGCGGCAATTAGCTGCAAAGGCTTGATGCTGGTCAGCACGTTGACCTCGGCCTGAGCCGGGCTAATCACCAACAAACTGGCGGACAAAGCAATAAAAATCGCAAAAATACGGGGCACGATGAGCACTCAGGATGGCTTAAACGGGTAACATAATAACGTCTCTCTCGGAAATCGTCGCCGCCCATGCCTATAACACCGCTTGCCAGCCGTCCCCATGACCACTCCCATTGTGTCCACAGTGCGCTCTCTGAGGCCGATGTCTTGTGCGCGCAAAAGGGCTTGCGCCTCACGGCTTTGCGTCGTCGGGTACTTGAGCTGGTGTGGCAAAGCCACAAGCCGCTGGGCGCTTATGACATTCTGGCCGTGCTCAGCGAGCAAGATGGCCGCCGCGCCGCGCCACCGACCGTTTACCGGGCGCTGGACTTCCTGCTCGACAACGGCCTGGTGCACCGCATTGCCTCGCTCAACGCCTTTATCGGCTGCAGCCACCCCGAGCACGCGCATCAGGGCCAGTTCCTGATCTGCCGCAACTGCCACGCGGCCATCGAGCTTGAACAAAAAACCATCAGCGATGCGATTATCAGCAGCGCTCAGGGCGTGGGCTTTACCGTTGAAGGGCAAACCGTCGAAGTCGTCGGTTTGTGTTCGGGCTGCCGGGAGGCTTGATGAGCGCTGCACTGATTCGTCTTAGCGAGGTCTGCGTGACCTTTGCCGGGCAAAACGTGCTCGACAACATTGAGCTGAACGTTGAGCCGGGCCAGATCGTGACCCTGATAGGCCCCAACGGCGCGGGCAAAACCACGCTGGTCAAGGCGGTACTCGGCCTGCTCAAGCCCACCAGCGGCAGCGTCTGGCGCAAACCCAAGCTGCGCGTCGGTTACATGCCGCAAAAGCTGCACGTTGATCCAACGCTGCCGCTCTCGGTGCTGCGCTTTTTGCGCCTGGTGCCGGGTGTGGATCGGGCCCAAGCCCTTGCTGCACTGAAAGAAGTCGGCGCCGAAAAGGTCATCGACAGCCCGGTGCAAAGCGTTTCTGGCGGCGAAATGCAGCGTGTCCTGCTGGCCCGCGCCCTGTTGCGCAAACCCGAGCTGCTGGTACTCGATGAGCCGGTGCAAGGCGTCGATGTTGCCGGCCAGGCCGAGCTGTATAGCTTGATCACCCGCCTGCGTGATCGTCACGGCTGTGGCGTACTGATGGTGTCCCACGACTTGCATCTGGTCATGAGCACCACCGATCAGGTGGTCTGCCTCAATCGACACGTGTGCTGCTCGGGTCACCCGGAGCAGGTCAGCGGCGATCCGGCCTTCGTCGAACTGTTCGGCAAAAACGCACAAAGCTTGGCGATTTATCACCACCATCACGACCACGCCCATGATTTGCATGGCTCGGTGGTCAGCGAAGACGCCCCAGCGGCGCACGCCCACGTTCATGGAGAAGGCTGCAAGCATGGCTGATTTTCTGTTTTACGCCCTGCTGGCAGGTCTGTCTTTGGCGGTGGTTGCAGGCCCTCTGGGTTCATTTGTGGTGTGGCGACGAATGGCTTATTTCGGCGACACCTTGTCCCACGCCGCCTTGCTCGGCGTGGCGATGGGCTTTTTGCTGGATGTCAGCCCGACGATTGCCGTGACCGTGGGCTGCCTGTTGCTGGCGGTGCTTCTGGTCACGTTGCAGCAGCGTCAGCCACTGGCTTCCGACACACTGCTCGGAATTCTCGCACCCAGTACCTTGTCCCTCGGGCTAGTGGTACTAAGCTTCATGCATGAAGTGCGAATCGACCTGATGGCCTACTTGTTTGGCGATCTGTTGGCGATCAGCCCGACTGATTTGATGTGGATCATGGGCGGCAGTGCCGTGGTTCTGGCATTGTTGGTGGCGCTGTGGAGGCCGCTGTTGGCGATTACTGTGCATGAAGAGCTGGCCACCGTTGAAGGCTTGCCGGTCGCGGCATTGCGCATGGCGCTGATGCTGTTGATCGCCATAGTGATTGCGGTAGCGATGAAGATTGTCGGCGTGCTACTGATCACTTCACTGCTGATCATCCCGGCAGCTGCCGCTCAACGCCACGCCCGCTCCCCGGAGCAAATGGCCTTGGGGGCCAGTCTGCTGGGGATGATGGCCGTGTGTGGTGGCCTGGCACTTTCATGGTTCAAGGACACACCCGCGGGACCGTCGATTGTGGTGTGTGCCGCTGCACTGTTTCTGCTGAGTTTTGTTCTGCCCCGTCGAGGGGTGTAGACTTGCTCGTTTTTTGCGCACTTAGAGAGCCGCAGGAATGAAGCTGTTTAACTCCCGTTATTTGCTCCTGGCCGCAGTTTGCTTGCTGCTGGGCGCCTGCCAAAGTACACCTTCGGTCGACAATCAAGTCGACCAGGCGCGTGCGGCGGCCATTGCACAGCTGGAGCAAAACCTGGCCAGCAGCGAACTCGCGACCGCCGAAGATGAATTGGCCGCTTTACAGGCCCAAACGCCAGATGACCCGCAATTGGTTCAGTACCAGCGCCAATTGGCAGAGGCCTACCTGCAACGTAGCCAAATCGTGCTGCAAAAGGGCGATGTCAACGCAGCCGCTACGGCGCTGAGCCGTGCCCGCGCACTGATGCCTAAAGCGCCAGCCCTGACAGGCGGCGTCAACAGCGCCATCGCTCAGGCACGCAAGGTCGAACTGGAAAAAGCCGAAGAGGCGCTGAAAGCCGCCGAAGCCCGCCCCGCAGCCAAGGTCATTGATCCGACAGCGGAACACACCACCGTCACGCTCAACATCACCGATATTGCGAAACTTCGCCATCAACTGGATTTGATCGCGCAAGACATCGTCAATTATCAGTGCGCCGTGGTCTTGCAGGTTCCGCGCACAGCAGACTACCCGTGGCTGGCCACGCTGGTGAGCAAGCGCGTCAAAAAGCTCGACCCGGGGTTTGACCTGAGCTTGGAGCGTCAGGTCATCCGCCATGTGCCTGCGCAAGTGGTTCTCATACCGCGCAAGCCTTGAAACAAACGTTCGCCGCCTGTGCCAATCCAGAGTTTTCGCCCTTGCGAGACGCTGGCACACGCGGCGATTGGCATTTTATGGCCGATGATTTCCTTATTTCCAAATCATCGGTTGACCCATCAATAAATGCTAAGTCCTTTATATACGGACAAGCTAAAATGCGCGCCCAGCTAACCGCTGCTCTTTGTCCTCGCGCCCCACAAGGTCCGCTACGTGATTGAGTTTCATAACGTTCATAAAACTTACCGGGTTGCCGGTAAGGACATTCCCGCGCTGCACTCCACCAGTTTGCGTGTTGAGAGCGGCCAGGTTTTTGGCCTGATTGGCCATTCCGGCGCGGGTAAAAGTACATTGCTGCGCCTGATCAACCGCCTCGAAACCCCGAGCGGCGGGCAGATCATTGTCGACAACGAAGACGTGACGGCCATGGATGCCAACGGCCTGCGGCGTTTTCGTCAGCAAGTCGGGATGATCTTCCAGCACTTCAACCTGCTGGCGTCCAAGACTGTTGCCGACAACGTAGCGATGCCTCTGACGCTGGCAGGTGAATTGTCCCGCAGTGAAATCGACCAACGTGTTGCCGAGTTGCTGGCACGCGTGGGCCTGTCAGATCACGCTAAAAAATACCCGGCGCAGCTCTCAGGCGGCCAAAAACAACGCGTCGGCATTGCCCGCGCCTTGGCCACCAAGCCCAAAGTTTTGCTGTGCGACGAGGCCACCAGCGCCCTGGACCCGCAAACGACGGCGTCGGTGTTGCAATTGCTGGCTGAAATCAACCGCGAACTGAAGCTCACCATCGTCCTGATCACCCACGAGATGGATGTGATCCGCCGTGTGTGCGACGAAGTGGCCGTGATGGACGCTGGCGTTATCGTCGAGCAAGGCCCGGTGTCACAGGTGTTCTTGCACCCCACGCACCCGACCACCAAGCGCTTTGTGCAGGAAGATGAGCAGGTCGACGAAAGCGAACAGCGCGACGTTTTCGCCCATGTGCCGGGCCGCATCGTGCGCCTGACCTTCCAGGGCGAAGCGACCTACGCGCCGTTGTTGGGAACCATCGCTCGCGAAACGGGCGTGGACTACAGCATCCTCGCGGGCCGTATCGACCGCATCAAAGACACTCCCTACGGGCAACTGACCCTCGCCATCACCGGTGGCGACATGGAAGCGGCTTTCGCACGCTTTACCGCGGCTGACGTACATATGGAGGTGCTGCGCTAATGGACACTTTAGTGAGCTTTTTCGCCAACATTGACTGGTTCGAGATCTGGTTGGCCACTGGCGACACCCTGATGATGCTCGGTGGTTCGCTGCTGTTCACCATCCTGCTCGGCCTGCCGCTGGGCGTTTTGCTGTTCTTGTGCAGCCCGCGCCAACTGTTCGAGCAGAAAGCCGTCTACGCCCTGCTGTCGCTGCTGGTGAACATTCTGCGTTCGCTGCCGTTCATCATTTTGCTGATTGTGATGATCCCGCTCACCGTGCTGATTACCGGTACCTCGCTGGGCGTCGCAGGGGCCATTCCACCCCTGGTGATCGGTGCTACGCCGTTCTTCGCCCGTCTGGTGGAGACCGCCTTGCGCGAAGTCGATCGCGGCATCATCGAAGCCACACAGGCGATGGGCGCCAGCACGCGTCAGATTATTACCAGCGCTTTGCTGCCAGAAGCGCGTCCCGGCATCTTTGCTGCGATTACCGTGACCGCCATTACGCTGGTGTCCTACACCGCCATGGCCGGTGTGGTGGGCGCGGGCGGCCTGGGTGACCTGGCGATTCGTTTCGGTTACCAACGTTTCCAGACCGACGTGATGATTGTCACGGTGGTGCTGTTGCTGATTCTGGTGCAAATTCTGCAAACCGTTGGCGATCGGCTGGTGGTGCACTTTTCGCGCAAGTAAGCTCGACCTCTCGTTAATAAACGTAACCGCCAGCACGCGCTGGCAAACACCTGGAATCAGGTGTTAACAAGGAGTTGCTGAATGAAGAAGTTATTTGCTGCTGTGGCCGCTGTTGCGGCATTTTCGGCCCACGCGGGCGACCTGTCGGTCGCGGCGACCCCAGTGCCTCACGCAGAGATCCTGGAGTTCGTGAAACCTGCGCTGGCCAAAGAGGGTGTAAACCTCAAGGTCAAAGTCTTCACCGACTACATCCAGCCCAACGTGCAGGTGGCCGAAAAGCGTCTTGACGCTAACTTCTTCCAACACCAGCCGTACCTGGATGAGTTCAACAAAGCCAAGGGCACGAATTTGGTCAGCGTTGCGTCCGTTCACCTTGAGCCGCTGGGCGCGTACTCCAGCAAATACAAAAAGCTTGATGAGCTTAAAGACGGCGCCACCGTGGTGATCCCGAACGACGCCACCAACGGCGGCCGCGCGCTGTTGCTGCTGAACAAGGCCGGACTGATCAAGCTCAAGGACTCGAACAACATCCTGTCGACGCCAAAAGACATCGTTGAAAACAAGAAAAACCTGAAGTTCCGCGAACTGGAAGCAGCCACCATTCCACGCGTACTGACTCAGGTTGACCTGGCACTGATCAACACCAACTACGCGCTGGAAGCCAAGCTGGACCCGGCAAAAGACGCACTGGTCATTGAAGGCAGCGACTCGCCTTACGTGAACATCCTGGTGGCACGTCCGGACGACAAAGACTCCGAAGACATGAAGAAACTGGTTGCTGCCTTGCACACACCAGAAGTGAAAGCCTACATTCTTGAGAAGTACAAAGGCGCCATCGTTCCAGCGTTCTGATACACCTGACTCTCTGTAGGAGCAGCCGGTCGACGCTCGATTGCTCGCGATCTTTTGATCTTTTAAAAGATCGCGAGCAAGCTCGCTCCTACAGTAGATCTATACCCCCGCCTTACGGCCTCTCCACCAACCCCGGTAACTGGGCAATCATTTTCTGATTGTTGAACGGGGCGCGGATAAAACCTCGCTGCGTCCCGTCCGGGCCGATCAAGGCCAGGTTGCCGCTGTGATCAACGGTGTAATTGGGCTTGCTGGTATCCGCCGGAATGAACGGGATGCTCACGGCGCTGGCCAGGGTTTGCAACGCTTGGACGGAGCCCGGCGTCAGGCCCACAAACTGCGGATCGAAATAGCCCAGATACTGTTTGAGTTGCTGAGGGGTATCGCGGTTCGGGTCGACACTGACCAGCACAATTTGCAGTTTGTCCTGCACCTCTTTCGGCAGCTCGCTTTTGATCTGACGCAGTTGGGAGAGGGTGGTTGGACAAATGTCAGGGCAGAAGGTGTAACCAAAAAACAGCAGGCTCCACTTGTCCTTCAGCTCATTCATGAGCACCGGCTGGCCGTCTTGATTGGTCATTTTCACGGCTGGCAGGTGGCGGCTTTGCGGCAGCAGAATAATCCCGGCATCAATCAGTGCTGTGTTATTGCCCTGGTTTTTGCTCGACATCAGGCTGTTGAACACCAGCCCCATGATCAACGCCAACAGCGCAACTAAAATGAAAACAGTTTTTTGGGTTCTAGTCATAAGCTCAACACTTCGTAGTGGTTGATAAACAACGTGAAATACAGCGTACGTGAAGACGTTGATCGCGGTATGCGGCGCAGCGCCACGGCAAAACCTGACTCCCGCGACAAATGGCACTCACTGCCCGGTCACAAAATGAATAACAATACGCCCCCTGAAAAAAAGGCCCTCCTTTGTTGAAGGCTATTTTTGAAGCTTTCCCCTGGTTCAGCGCCCCCCTGGAGTTCCCATGAACACCGCCGCCATCCGCGAGCAGATCTTGCGTGCCCAAGCACTTGATGCCAAAACAGGCCTGCTTACCCAGCACCTGAGCGTTCAGTTCCCTCACCTTCATAAGGCGATTCACGTGCCTGATGCGGAAAAGAACGCAGTGCTGACCCGCTTTGTCAGCGCCTATATTGAGCAGGTGCCTGACTTGCTTGATGCCGCCCATGACGTCGCTCGCGAAGCCGGTATCGAATCACAAATCAAACCCGTGCTGAAAATTGCCGAACAGTTTTTTACTCAGCCACCGCCAGAGTTGCTCGGCCACGAAGGGCTTGAAGGCCTGCTGGATGAGGCCTACCTGGCACACCGGCTGGTCGAAGAAGTGAACGATATCTACATCAAGCACTTTAGCCAGCCGCTGATTCCGCTGGACATGACTGTGGCCAACTTGATTGCTCACCAGTTGATTGGTGAAGACTTTGCCAACCAGCTCGACGAAGCCGTGCACCACTCCGTCGAGCAGATGCTCAATGATGAAAGCTTTTCTCTGGAGTCGGTCGAAGCTTATCGCGAAAAGCTCACCAGCCCGGACACAGGGGCTGCGTGGAAACGCTGGCCATGCCTGTCCAAGCAACTGGGCGTCGAACTGAAGCTGTCACCAGACCTGTAACGAGCTTGCCTCGCGATCTTTTGATCGTTTAAAAGATCAAAAGATCGCGCCTACAGCAGATCGTTTAAAAACGCGCTTTAGGCGTCGCACTCGGGATCGGATGGGTCCCGTCCAGCGGTAGGAAACAGCCTTTATCCGCGTCGTAAGCTTTGATCTCGCTGGTCTCGATGTCGTAGACCCAGCCATGAATGAACAAGTGCCCGCTGGCCATGCGCGACGCCACGGACGGGTGAGTGCGCAAGTGTTGCAGCTGGGCGATGACGTTCTCTTCCGTCAGCACGTGCATGCTTTCGGATTCATTGGCGCAGTTGCAGTTGTCCTGGACCATGGTTTTCGCGACTTCAACATGGTGGAGCCAGGCTTTTACCGTCGGCATCTTTTTCAGGCTGCCGGGGTTGAGCACGGCGCGCATCGCGCCACAATCCGAATGCCCGCAAATGATGATGTGCTGCACACCGAGTGCCAGCACCGCGTACTCAATGGCGGTCGAAACGCCACCGTTCATCTGTCCGTAAGGCGGCACGACGTTGCCGACGTTACGCGTCACGAACAAATCGCCGGGGGCACTTTGAGTGATCAGCTCGGGGACAATGCGCGAGTCGGCGCAGGCAATAAACATCGCGCGCGGGCTTTGCGCCGTGGCGAGTTTTTTGAAGAAGGCTTCTTGTTCAGGGAAGATTTCGTGATGGAAATGTAAAAAGCCATCAACGATATGGTGCAAGGCTGCATCGGCGCTTTCGGCGGGTGAAGGGCTGGCGGTAGAGGCAGTTGGTTGTGGTTTCTGCTTGTCGCTCATATGAATCCCCTGGGCAAAGTGGCACCGGATATTACACGCTCACCTCGTAAAACTGTAGCCGCTGCCGCAGGCTGCGAAGGGACTGCGGCGCTTTTGAGAAACGGGTTGCTGCGCAACCCTTCGCAGCCTGCGGCAGCGACTACTACAGGGTCATGACGATATTTCGGCCAGCGCCTTGGCAGCCTCAGCCAGTTCCAGCTCATTGAAGACCTGGACCCCGGCCGCGCTGAGCAACGCAGCCGTCACGCCTTGGCCTGCAACCTTGGTACCGCTGAACGTGCCGTCATAGGTCAATCGATTGCCGCAAGACGGGCTGTTGGCCTTGAGGACAGCAATGCGAATGTTGTGTTGCTTGACCAGGGCCAGCGCCTGATTCGCACCCGACACAAACGCTTCGGTCACGTCTTCACCCTCGGTGGTCATCACCGGCGCACTGCCGTTGAGCACATCAAGTCCTTGGCCGCCGGGGATTTCAGCCGCCGCACGCGGTATTGGCAAACCGCCTGCCACTTCGGGGCACAAGGCAATCACCCGACCTTCATCCTGCCACTTCACTAATGGGTCATACGGGCCACTGGCCCCGGCGTCGTAGCGCACGCGGTGACCCAACAGGCAGCGACTGACCAACACTTTAGAACTCATAAAAGCACCTCGGTCGCTCGCCGACGGAACCAGCCGGTCAACGACAGACGGTCACGCGTGGCGGGCATCACTTCATGGGGGATTTCACCCGAGAGAAAAACCACCAGACAGCCACCCGTCGGCAGCACGTCGTAATCCACGCCCCCCTCAAGGTACATACGCAAATGCCCGCCGTGTTCGGGCAACCAGGCCTGATTGAGGTACACCACCGCCGAGACCATGCGCCGGTCATCGTCGCGAAAACGGTCCAGGTGCTTGAGGTAAAAGGCGCCGGGCGGGTAGAGCGCGAAATGGCTTTCAAAGTCCTCCAGGCCCAAAAAAAGCCTGCGATTCATGGCGATTCGCAGGCTTTCCATTAACCCTAGATAGCTGTCGCAGGCCAGAGCCTCTCCCGGCTCCAGCCATTGAATATGGTCGCCGCGGATACCCTCACGGACCTCTTGCGCCGGGCCACGTCCCACGGCAGCCGGGGTCAATTCACCCTGGGCGGAACGTTTATGGCACTCAGCCGCCAGTTCGAGAGTCAAAGCCTCGGGCAGAAAGATGTTTTGCTGCGACCAACCCTGTGCGTACAGGTCGTCGACGATGCGTAGCAACAGCGGGTGATCAGTGGGTATTTGCATGCCGCGCATAATATCGACACGCCTTAAAATCTGACAGCTCCGCCTAGCTGGCCGCGCAGAAATATTTCAGTTGGTCATTTAAAGCCTTTGGTGCGAGACGAATTCTCGACAAGTCCTAGGCCACACCCGGACAATAGCGCCCTGCTGACAGGAGTCCTTCATGCGCCGCTTGTTTTTACTGTTAATGATGTTTTGTACGTTACCCGCATGGGCAGACAACCTCGATGACCTGTTCACCGGCGCTGGCTGGCCCGAGCAACGCGCGCATTTCAATGACGCCCTGACCGCCGCCCAGGAACGCTACCGCAACAATTTGCCACCGGCGGTTTATCAAGCGCTGGTCAACAACAGCAGCCAGCGTTTCGCCGCTGACGCTATGGATCGACGGGCCAAGGCGCAGATGCGCAAACACTTGCCCAACCCCAACCCGGCACTGGCTTTTTTCCAGTCACCATTGGGGCGCAAAATTGTGGCCGCAGAACTCCTGGCCACCCGTCGCGATCAGTTGGCCAAGCACGCGCAAGGCTTGCCGCGCATTGAAGCCAGCGCCACCCGTCAATTGCTGATCAACCATTTATCCAACGCCTTGCCTGCGCGTGAAGCGGGCGCGGAAGTCACGCTCGCCATTGCCGGGGTCGCTGCTGACAGTTTGAGTTCGATGATCCCCGGGCTGCTAGGCAGCGGCCAGTCTCAAGGCATGCTGGATAGCCAGCGCCAACGACTGATGGAGCAAATTGCCAGCGAACTGGATAACACCTTGCTCTTTGTGTACCGCGACTTGTCTGATCCGGAGCTGGAAGAATTCGCCACCTTCGCTGAATCGCCGGACGGCAGGACCTACTATCAGGCAGCGCTGGCAGCGATCAGGGCAGGACTGGCGGTGGGCCAAAGCACGGCTAGCCTGACCCAATAACCCGCGCGTTAAACCAGCACTTGCCGCGTACTGGCGATGTACTCATGCACCAACTTCTCGGCGCTGGGATGAATCATCTCCACCGGGCGACGGCCATTAGGGCAGGGCAGAGTCGGTGTAGTACCAAACAGACGACAGATTAACGGGCGCTCTTCATACACCGTGCAACCGTTTGGCCCCAGGTGCACACAGTTCAACTCGTCCATCGCCGCTTCTTGCTCGGCAGCCGTCTTGCGCGGAAGGCGGGCCATTTCTTCAGATGACGTGGTCACAGGCCCACAGCAGTCATGACAACCCGGCACGCAATCAAACGACGGGATTTGCTGCCTGAGAAAGCGAATTTTGTGACTGTTGCAGCTCATCCACGGCTTCCCGGCTTTGAAAAGGGCACAGAGTCTGCCTGAAAATCCCCGCGCTAGACAGCACCGTACGGCTGTTCTTGCCCCTCGGGATTGGCACGGCTTATGCTCCGTAAAATTTTCCAAACATAAACAATCAGGATTACGCACATGAGCGCCCCGGATCAGCGCAGCCAGCACACCGCTTCTTATTACGCCGCCAGCAGCCTGCCGCAGCCCGACCATCCGGTGTTGCAAGGCGAACTGGTGGCTGACGTGTGCGTGGTCGGCGGTGGTTTTTCCGGGCTCAACACTGCGCTGGAACTGGCCGAGCGCGGCATGAGCGTCGTCCTGCTCGAAGCTCACAAAATCGGCTGGGGCGCCAGCGGACGCAACGGCGGGCAACTGATTCGCGGCGTTGGTCATGGCCTGGATCAGTTCGAAGGGGTGATCGGCAAAGAGGGCGTGCGGCAGATGAAACTGATGGGGCTGGAGGCAGTGGAAATCGTTCGCCAGCGCGTCGAGCGTTTCAACATTGCCTGCGACCTGACCTGGGGTTACTGCGACCTGGCCAACAAACCCCGCGACCTTGAAGGCTTTGCCGAAGAATCCGAAGAGCTGCGCGGTTTGGGCTATCGCCATGAAACCCGTCTGCTGCAAGCCAACGAAGTGCGCAGCGTGGTGGGCTCGGACCGCTACGTCGGCGGCTTTGTCGACATGGGTTCGGGCTACCTGCACCCACTCAACCTGGCGCTGGGCGAAGCCGCCGCCGCGACCCAACTGGGCGTGAAGCTGTTTGAAAACTCCAGCGTCACCCGCATCGATTACGGCCCTGAAGTGCGCGTCCACACCGCCCAAGGCTCGGTGCGAGCCAAAAGCCTGGTGCTGGGCTGCAACGCTTACCTCAAGGACTTGAACCCGCAGCTCAGCGGCAAGGTCCTGCCAGCGGGCAGTTACATCATCGCCACTGAGCCATTGAGCGAAGCCCAGGCCCACGCCTTGCTCCCGCAAAACATGGCGGTGTGCGATCAGCGCGTGGCGCTGGATTACTACCGGCTGTCGGCTGACCGTCGCTTGCTGTTCGGCGGCGCGTGCCATTACTCGGGCCGCGACCCGCAAGACATTGCCGCCTATATGCGGCCCAAGATGCTGGACGTGTTCCCGCACCTTAAGGACGCAAGAATTGATTACCAATGGGGCGGCATGATCGGCATCGGTGCCAACCGTTTGCCACAGATTGGTCGCCTCAGCGATCAACCCAACGTGTATTACGCACAGGCGTACTCAGGCCACGGGGTGAATGCCACGCACCTGGCGGGCAAGCTGCTGGCCGAGGCCATCAGTGGCCAACAGAGCACGGGGTTCGACCTGTTTGCCAAAGTCCCGCACATCACCTTCCCAGGCGGCAAATACCTGCGCTCACCCTTGCTGGCGCTGGGCATGCTGTGGCACCGCTTGAAAGAACTGGGCTGACCCATCCCCCGTAGGAGCGAGCTTGCCTCGCGATCTTTTGATCTTTTAAAAGTTCGCCCCTACGGAAAGTTTGGGCTGTATCACGGGCGCCAAAACGGTTTGCAGCCTTCGTCCCGGGCCATTTCGGCACTCAAGCCCACGTCCCGCAGTTGCTGCGCGTCCAGCTTAAGCAAGGCACGGCGGGTGCGGGCGCGGTGCCAATACAAACCCCAACGACCCAGACCGGTGGGCGCTCTGACGATTTGACGGGCCTCGTGTTCGGCCAGCAATTGCGGACCGTGTAATGTCAGACGTACATCGCTCAAACCATTCATCACGCAGCTCCTTTTGACTCCGTTGCTTGGAGTCAGCATGATGGCCTTGCGCCGAAAACCATGACAGATTCAGCAATATGTTTTTACTTGCATACAGATGACGGTTTTTACGGGCTGAATCCTCCATTTTTGCCCTATCTGTGCTGGTCGCCCATTCGAGAGCCCCGCCATGAGCCTTTACGTTAATCTCGCCGACCTGCTCGGCACACGCATCGAACAGGGCTTTTATCGGCCGGGCGACCGCCTGCCTTCAGTGCGGGCGTTAAGCGCCGAACACGGCGTGAGTTTAAGCACGGTACAGCAAGCGTATCGGCTGCTGGAGGACAACGGCCTCGCCTCACCGCGCCCCAAATCGGGCTACTTTGTGCCGATGGAACGTGAGCTGCCAGCCTTGCCGGGCATGGGGAAACCGGCGCAACGGCCGGTTGAAATTTCGCAGTGGGAACAGGTACTGGAGCTGGTGCGCTCTGTGCCGCAAAAAGACGTAATTCAGTTGGGGCGTGGCATGCCAGACGTGACCACGCCCACCATCAAGCCGCTGTTGCGCAGCCTGGCGCAAATCAGCCGTCGCCTGGACTTGCCCGGTCTGTATTACGACAACATCTACGGGGTGCTGGCACTGCGTGAGCAGTTGGGGCGTTTGCTGCTCGACTCGGGCTGCCAGTTGGGGCCTGAAGACCTGGTGATCACCACCGGCTGCCATGAAGCGCTGTCGTGCAGCATTCGGGCGGTGTGTGAGCCGGGCGACATTGTGGCAGTCGACTCGCCGAGTTTTCATGGCGCCATGCAAACCCTCAAGGGCCTGGGCATGAAGGCGCTGGAGATCCCCACCGACCCGCTGACCGGTATCAGCCTCGAAGCCCTGGAGCTGGCGTTGGAACAGTGGCCGATCAAGGCCATTCAGCTCACGCCCAGTTGCAACAACCCGCTGGGCTACATCATGCCCGAGTCGCGCAAACGAGCGCTGGTGACACTGGCGCAGCGCTTCGACGTGGCGATTATCGAAGACGATGTGTATGGCGAACTGGCCTACACCTACCCGCGCCCGCGCACCATCAAGTCATTCGACGATGATGGCCGGGTGCTGCTGTGCAGCTCGTTTTCCAAAACACTGGCGCCCGGCTTGCGGGTGGGCTGGGTCGCGCCGGGGCGTTATCTGGAGCGGGTGCTGCACATGAAATACATCAGCACCGGCTCAACGGCACCTCAGCCGCAACTGGCCGTTGCCGACTTTTTGAAAAACGGCCATTTCGAACCGCATTTGCGCAAGATGCGCACTCATTACCAGCGCAATCGCGACTTGATGCTGGGCTGGGTCAGCCGCTATTTTCCTGCTGGCACTCGCGCCAGTCGTCCTCAAGGCAGCTTTATGCTGTGGCTTGAGCTGCCGGAGGGCTTTGACAGCTTGCGCCTCAACCGCGCACTGCTGGGGCAAGGGGTACAAATTGCCGTGGGCAGTATCTTTTCGGCGTCGGGCAAGTACCGTAACTGCTTGCGAATGAACTACGCTGCCAAACCTACGCAACAGATTGAAGACGCGGTGCGCAAAGTGGGTGCAACAGCCTGCGCGCTGTTGGCTGAAGCCGCTGATCACTAAACGGGGCGCCACACGTTGAAATCACTGTGCATGTTGCTGTTTGCGTTGTGTCTGGGGGGTTGTAGCACATTGGAAGTAAACCGCGCACCGAGCCAGTCGCTGCCAGCTTCGGACTCGGCCTTTGGCCGTTCGATTCAGGCGCAGGCAGCACCGTATCAAGGCCGTTCAGGGTTTCGCTTGCTGCCCAACAGCAGCGAAGCGTTCAGAGCACGCGCCGAGCTGATTCGCAACGCGCAAACCAGCCTCGACTTGCAGTACTACATCGTCCATGACGGGTTGAGCACGCGCATGCTGGTGGATGAGTTGCTCAAAGCCGCAGATCGCGGCGTGCGGGTGCGCATCCTGCTCGACGACACCGCCAGCGACGGCCTGGACGACATCCTGGCAACCCTCGCGGCCCATCCCAACATCCAAATCCGCCTGTTCAACCCCCTGCAGTTGGGGCGCAGCACGGGTGTGACTCGCGCCATGGGCCGACTGTTCAATCTTTCGCGCCAGCACCGGCGCATGCATAACAAGCTGTGGCTGGCCGACAACAGTGCGGCGATTGTCGGCGGGCGCAACCTGGGCGATGAATATTTCGATGCCCAGCCTGATTTGAACTTCACCGACATCGACCTGCTCAGCGTCGGCCCCGTGGCCGAGCAATTGGGGCACAGCTTCGACCAATACTGGAACAGCGCGCTGAGTCAGCCAATTGGCGACTTTGTGTCTTCGCGTCTGTCGCATCGAGAATTGTCCCAAGCGCGTACGGCGCTGGAAGCGTCGCTCAAAAAATCGAAACTGGCCCACCAAGCGTTGTTTCAGCAGTTGGCAGCCTATGAAACCCACCCCCAGATGGAGGTGTGGCGCAAAGAGCTGATCTGGGCCTGGAACCAGGCGCTGTGGGATGCACCGAGCAAAGTGCTGGCCAAGGACGAGCCTGACCCGCATCTGCTGCTGACCACCCAACTGGCCCCCGACCTCGCGGGCGTCAGCAAAGAGCTGATATTGATTTCGGCGTACTTTGTGCCGGGCAAAACCGGGCTCGTGTACCTGACAGGCCGCGCAGATGCCGGGGTCGATGTGCGCTTGCTGACCAACTCGCTGGAGGCCACCGATGTGCCTGCCGTGCATGGTGGCTACGCGCCGTATCGCAAGGCGCTGCTGGAGCACGGGGTCAAGCTCTATGAACTGCGCCGCCAGCCGGGCAGCACGGGTGGCAGCGGGTTGCACCTGTTTCATCCGGGCATGAGTTCGGACTCAAGCCTGCACAGCAAGGCGATGATCTTCGATCAGCAAAAATCGTTTATCGGCTCGTTCAACTTCGACCCGCGCTCGGGGTTGTGGAACACCGAAGTCGGGGTGTTGGTGGACAGCCCGGAGCTGGCCGCAGAGGCGCGCAAGCTTGCCCTGCAAGGCATGGCGCCAGCGCTGAGTTATGAGCCGAAACTGGAAGAGGGCAAGATCGTCTGGGTGACCGAAGACAACGGCCAGATGCACACCCTGACCCGCGAGCCGGGCAACTGGTGGCGTCGGCTGAATGCCTGGGTCAGCAAGACCGTGGGGTTGGAGAAGATGTTGTGATTTGTACTCATACACAGGCTGGCTGGGTACATATCCATTTGATGCGCAACGGCTTTTTACGGGTTCCGGCCTTACGCCGTGTCACTTTGTTAAGAGCGACAAAGTAACCAAAACGCTCTTGCCCCTGCCACTCGGTGCCTCGCCCTGGCTCGGCATGCCCTCACCACAGGCATTGCTCCATGGGCACGCCGCGATCGGCCATCCATGGCCGTGTCGCGGCTAACCCGGCGTCCTGCCGGGTTACCCACTACGCAATACCTGCGTTCGGCCAGCGTGGCTTAAGGGGGCGCCTTAAATCAAAATCAAAAGCACGGAGACCTGAGCGTCGACCGGCTCTTCCTACAAGGGCTTGGCTGCGGTTTGCTCGGCGCCAAATGCGCCCTGGCGCAGCACCAATATCACCAAACCAAAGGCCCCGGCGGCCATGAACAGTGGCAAGGCGTGCCCGCTGATCCATTGGCTGCCCGCGCCTGCGGCCAATGGCCCGATCAAGCAGCCAATGCCCCACAACTGCGCCACGTGTGCGTTTGCCCGCACCAGTGCGTCGTCGCGGTAGCGTTCGCCAATCAGAATCAACGACAGGGTGAACAAGCCGCCCGCGCTGGCGCCGAAGATCACCCACAACGGCCAGATCAACAAGGTGTTGAGCAACAATGGCACCGCCAGGCTCGACAGCATCAGCAGCACGGCGCAACCGGTAAACAGTGAGCGCCGGGACAGGCGATCGGCCAGCGCGCCAATCGGCAGTTGCAGCAAGGCATCGCCCACCACCACGGTGCTGACCATCGCCAGTGCGATGTCAGCGGTGAACCCTTGGCGCAGGCAGTAGATGGGCAGTAACGTCAGAATCATCGCCTCAAAGGCCGCAAATAGAGCGACAGCCCACGCAATAGCAGGCAACCCCCGACAAAACGCCAGCAAGTCCTTGAAGGTCACGCGGTACGCTTCGGTGACCGGTGCGCCGTCGCGTCCCAGCAATAGCAGGGGCGCCAGGGTGAGCAGTGCCACGCCGATCCAGAAGCCGTAGTCGTCCTGCGAACCCACGACGCCCAACAGCAGCGGCCCGGACAGTTGGCTCAGGGCATACGCGCAGCCATACAGCGCCACTAACCGGCCGCGCCATTGCTCGACCACCAGTTGGTTGATCCAGCTCTCGCCGAGAATAAAAATGACCGTGAGCACGATGCCGATCAACAGCCGCAATACCAACCACACCGGGTAGCTGGGCAATAACGCCAGCAACCCGATGGACAGGGCCCCGCACCACAGGCACAAACGCATCAGACCCGGTGTGCCAAAGCGCGCCGCGAGCTTGCTGGCCACGCTGGCCCCGACGAGTACGCCAATGGCGGGCATGGCCGCCATCACGCCAATTGCGAACCCGCCGTAGCCCCAGCTTTCGAGCCGAAACGACACCAGCGGCATGCTCACGCCCAGCGCCAGGCCGACGCTGAGCACCGAGGCCAGCACAGCGAAATAAGTCGCCCAACGCATGTGTGTGCTCCTGTGGATAACAAATCTTGTTGTTATAAACCACTGTGGGAACGGGCCTGCCCGCGAGTCCGGCACCCGCGTCTGATGGACAGACCGAGGTGCCTTCATCGCGGGCAAGCCCGCTCCCACAGAAGGGTGTTGCGTTTAGGGTGTTACAGCTTGATCCAGGTGGATTTCAGCTCGGTGTACTTGTCAAAGGCGTGCAGCGACTTGTCACGACCGTTACCCGACTGCTTGAAGCCACCAAACGGAGCGGTCATGTCACCGCCATCGTATTGGTTGATCCAAACGCTGCCAGCGCGCAGGGCTTTGGCGGTCAGGTGTGCCTTGGAAATATCTGCGGTCCAGACCGCAGCAGCCAAGCCGTACGGCGTGTCGTTGGCAATCTGGATCGCTTCGGCAGCGGTGTCGAAGGCAATTACCGACAGCACTGGGCCGAAGATTTCTTCCTGGGCGATTTTCATGGCATTGCTGACGCCGTCGAAAATGGTCGGCTCAACGTAGGTGCCGCCAGTTTCCTGCAGGATTTGATTCCCGCCAGCGACCAGTTTTGCGCCTTCGCTGTGACCCGACTTGATGTACGACAGCACGTTGTTCATTTGCTGCGTGTCGACCAAGGCGCCCACGGTGGTGGAAGGGTCCAGCGGGTTGCCAGGCTTCCAGTCTTTGAGAGCCGCGATGACCAGCGGCAAGAATGCGTCTTTGATCGAACGCTCGACCAACAGACGCGAACCTGCGGTGCAGACTTCGCCCTGGTTGAAGGCGATGGCGCTGGCAGCCGATTCGGCAGCCGCTTGCAGGTCTGGAGCATCGGCGAAGACGATGTTCGGGCTTTTGCCACCGGCTTCGAGCCAGATGCGCTTCATGTTGGATTCGCCGGAGTAAATCATCAATTGCTTGGCGATTTTGGTCGACCCGGTGAACACCAGCGTGTCGACGTCCATGTGCAAGGCCAGAGCCTTGCCAACGGTGTGGCCATAGCCCGGCAGCACGTTCAACACGCCTGCTGGAATGCCGGCTTCAACCGCCAGCGCAGCGATGCGGATGGCAGTCAGCGGGGATTTTTCGGACGGCTTGAGGATGACCGAGTTACCGGTCGACAGCGCAGGACCCAGTTTCCAGCAGGCCATCATCAACGGGAAGTTCCACGGCACAATGGCAGCCACTACGCCGACCGCTTCACGGGTCACCAGACCCAGTTGGTCGTGCGGGGTGGCTGCGACTTCATCGTAAATCTTGTCGATGGCCTCGCCGCTCCAGCTCAGGGCACCGGCGGCACCCGGCACGTCGATGTGCAGGGAGTCGCTGATTGGCTTGCCCATGTCCAGGGTTTCAAGCAGGGCCAGCTCTTCGGCGTTTTGCTTGAGCAAACCGGCAAAGCGGATCATGGCGGCTTTACGCTTGGCCGGAGCCAGGCGCGACCAGATACCTGATTCGAAGGTCGCGCGCGCATTTTCGACGGCACGCTGGGCGTCCGCGGCATCGCAACTGGCAACCTTGCCCAGCAAGCGGCCATCGACCGGGCTGAGGCACTCGAATGTTTCATTGGAGACCGCGTCGGTGTATTCACCGTTGATGTAGGCGCGGCCTTCGATTTTCAGCTGTTGGGCCCGTTGTTCCCAGTCAGCACGCGTCAGGGTGGTCATTCGAGTGTCCTCCTATTTTGTTGAAATACATTCGCCACGGCATTTTTAGCGGGGCGTGTCAGGAATGCTGTCCAATCCTCTAGAGTGATCGGCACGAGGCATGCGCCACCCTAAACCAGTGGCCCAGGGACTTTCAATATATTTGACACTGAGGTCGCAAACGGCATGGCTTGTTCGTTTTAATAAACATAGACTTTGGCTTTTCTGGCCACTCACGCTGCAATTTCGGGGGGATAAAAACAATGAGCATCGAAAACGTCGTCGACTTCAGCACCGCCAACACCCAGGCTGAACGCTACCATCTGACCCCGGAAAAGGTCCTGAAGGGGAATCCCGAGCAAGTTCTGCACAACCATTACGCCAGCCCATGTGGGCAATTGAACGCCGGCATGTGGGAAAGCGAGGTTGGCCTGTGGAATGTGAATTTCACCGAGCACGAGTACTGCGAGATCTTGCAGGGGGTTTCGGTTTTACGTGACAGAGAAGGTAACGCCAAGACCCTGCGAGCTGGCGATCGCTTTGTCATCCCGGCCGGTTTCAAAGGTACGTGGGAAGTGCTGGAACCTTGCCGGAAAATGTACGTGGCGTTTGAACAGAAAGCCTGAACAGACTGATTTAGACGGTTTAAGAGCTCTGCCCCCATTGTGTGGCGGGGCTTTTTTAGTTGCGGGCTGCGCACAGCTTGCGCACAAATCCTGAAACAGCTGAGTCCGAGCACCTCGATCAATCGGGGCCACTCTTTGGAAGCGAAAGCTGCTCACGGAATGAGCAGGCGCTGACCGGTGATTTCACCCGTCACACATCATCAAGAAGGAAGATTCATGTCTGGTTTTAACGTTTTAAAGGGTGTTCTGTTGGCGACTGGCGTTGTGTTGGGTACTGCGTCACTGCCAGCCATGGCGAGCGAAGACGGCAAGTGCAATACCAATCTGGCGCTCAACTACGTGGTAGCCCCCGTTGTGACGCCAGAGCTTGTAGAGCTTTTACGCACCAGCTACGGCGCCAAAGAAGCTCGTGTAGAGCGCCCAGGCGAGGCGTTCACCAAAGAGTTCAATGCTTACCGCCTGCGAGTGCTGGCTGATAAAGACAACACTTTGGTCCGCCAGATCTGCGGTTAAGCAACAACAGCTGTTTCAAAAGCAACAAAAAAGGCCCGTATCGTGAGATGCGGGCCTTTTTTGTAGAAGAAAAACCAATTACTTGATTTTGGCTTCTTTGTAGATAACGTGCTTGCGAACCCGCGGATCGAATTTTTTGATTTCGATTTTGTCCGGAGTGGTGCGCTTGTTCTTATCTGTGGTGTAGAAATGGCCTGTACCAGCGCTCGACACCAAACGGATCAATTCACGCATGATTAGCTCCCTTAGATCTTGCCAGCGCGACGGATTTCGGCCAGCACGACAGTAATGCCACGCTTGTCGATAATACGCATGCCTTTGGCAGATACGCGCAGACGCACGAAACGTTTCTCTTCTTCAACCCAGAAGCGGTGATGCTGCAGGTTCGGCAGGAAACGACGACGGGTTTTGTTATTTGCGTGGGAAATGTTATTCCCAGTCACCGGACCCTTACCGGTAACTTGACAGACTCTCGACATGCCTCAGCCCTCTAAAACCACATGCCCAACCCGGCATGGGTTGGCCGCTTAATCTCTCAGTCATTTGGCGCTAGGCGCCGCGTTTCTTTAAGGGTCTTACCGGCTACACCTACAAACGAAGGAACCGGGCCCCTAGAAAAGAGCGCTGCTTTATACCAGAAAGACTAAAGCGCAACAACAAGCAGTGTGGTTTGCCTTGATTAATAAAGGCGGCATTCTAGCGACAAACCGCGTGAAAGCCTATGCCCGATGGGTTGCAACCGCTCGTCGCGAGATGAAAGGTTTCAGGTCAATTTTGATCAATCTACTCATCCTTGTAGCCGCTGCCGCAGGCTGCGATAAGGGCCGCAGGACCTTTAAATGACCACAAAGGCTTCAAAAAACGGGCAGCTACGCAACCCTTCGCAGCCTTCGGCAGCGACTACAGGCTGTTTAGTGCTATTAAAAAGTAGTCATTTGGCTAGCAGATCACTAGGGTAAGACTTTTCCAGACTGCACTTGCAGATGGGCCAACGACTTGCAAAGGAAACAGAATATGCGCCTCGCTGCTGCCCCCTTTTTGCTCACCCTGTGCCTGAGCCCGCTGGTTCAAGCGGCCACCTTGAGTGTTTGCACCGAGGCAAGCCCTGAAGGGTTCGATGTAGTGCAGTACAACTCGCTCACCACCACTAATGCCTCGGCTGACGTACTGATGAACCGCCTGGTGAACTTTGACGCCCAGACCGCCAAGCTTGTACCAAGCCTGGCGCAAAGCTGGTCAGTGTCACCTGACGGCCTTGTGTACGATTTCAAATTGCGCCCCGGGGTTAAGTTTCACAGTACCCCGTACTTCACGCCCAGCCGTGAATTGAACGCCGATGACGTGCGTTTCAGCTTCGAGCGCATGCTTGACCCGGCCAACCCGTGGCACAAGGTTGCGCAAAGCGGCTTCCCGCATGCGCAGTCTCTGCAACTGCCCGATCTGGTCAAAAAAATCGAAACCCCCGACCCGCTGACCGTGCGTTTTACCCTCAGCCACCCGGACTCAACGTTCCTGCCTGCGCTGAGCATGGGTTTTGCGTCGATCTATTCAGCTGAATATGCCGACAAACTGCTCAAGGCCGGCACACCCGAGCTGATGAACAGCCAACCGATCGGCACTGGACCCTTTGTGTTCACCCGTTACCAGAAGGACGCCGTGGTGCGCTACAAGGCCAACCCGGATTACTTCGCGGGCAAGCCGAACGTTGACGGACTGATTTTCGCCATCACCCCGGATGCCAACGTGCGCCTGCAAAAGCTGCGTCGCAACGAATGCCAGATCGCGCTTTCGCCCAAGCCGCTGGACGTCGATGCGGCCCTCAAGTACCCAACGCTGACGGTTGCTCAAACCCCGGCTTTTATGACCGCGTTTGTGGCGATCAACTCTCAGCATCCGCCGCTGGACAAGCCCGAGGTGCGTCAGGCGATCAATCTGGCCTTTGATAAAGACACTTACCTCAAGGCCGTGTTTGAAAACAAAGCACAGCCCGCCAACAGCATTTACCCGGACAAAACCTGGGGTTACGCCAAAGACTTGCCTGTCTATGCCCACGACCCGCAAAAGGCCCGCGAACTGTTGACCAAGGCTGGCCTCAAAGACGGCTTTAAAACCACCATTTGGACGCGACCCACAGGCAGCGTACTGAACCCCAATCCAAGCCTGGGCGCGCAATTGCTGCAAGCCGACCTGGCGAAAATCGGGGTACAGGCCGATATTCGGGTGATTGAGTGGGGCGAACTGATTCGTCGCGCCAAAGCGGGCGAGCACGATCTGTTGTTTATGGGTTGGGCAGGGGATAACGGCGACCCGGATAACTTCCTCACCCCGCAGTTTTCGTGCGCGGCAGTGAAATCCGGGACCAACTTTGCACGTTACTGCGACAAGCCCCTCGATAGCCTGATCAGCCAAGGCAAAACCATCACCGAGCAAAACAAACGCAGCGCGCTGTATCAAAAAGCTCAGGCGTTGATTCAGGAACAGGCGCTGTGGCTGCCTCTGGCTCACCCAACGGCCTACGCATTGACCCGCAAAGACGTACAGGGTTATCAGGTGAGTCCGTTTGGACGTCAGGACTTTTCGACGGTCAGTGTTAAGCCTTAAACGTCACATCCAGCCATATTCGACCATTGACAGCGGTTCGCCATCACCGACGATAAAGTGGTCCAGCGCACGCACTTCTATCAAATCCAGCGCCTCGGTGAGGCGCTGGGTCAGGGTGCGATCAGCCTGGCTGGGCTCGGTGATGCCCGACGGGTGGTTGTGGCAAAAAATCACTGCGGCGGCGTTGTGCGCAAGGGCGCGCTTGACCACTTGTCGAGGGTAAACACTGGCGCTGTCGATAGAGCCCCGGAACAACACTTCAAAGGCCAGCATTCGATGTTTGGAGTCCATAAACAGACAACCAAACACCTCGTGCGGCTCGTGGCGCAGCAGCGATTTCAAATAGTCGCGAACTGCCTGCGGGCTCTCTAGCGCAGAGTCTCGACGCAAACGTTCGGCCAAGTGACGACGCCCCATTTCCAGCACCGCTTGCAGTTGGGTGAACTTGGCGGGGCCAAGCCCGAGCTGGCGACAGAACGCCCCCAGATCAGCCTCCAGCAAGGCACGTAAACTGCCGAACTCGGTGAGTAAATGCCGCGCCAAATCGACGGCACTCTTGCCTGAAACCCCAGTGCGCAGGAAGATCGCCAGCAACTCAGCGTCTGAAAGACTGGCCGATCCATGCTCTAAAAGTTTCTCGCGCGGGCGCTCGGCCGCGGGCCAATCTCTGATACTCATAACACCTCCGTGTGTGGGTGCGCCGCTGTTCCGTAGCAAGCGCTGTGTTATCTTAGCCCATCATTTTTGCGTGGCATTTGGCCATTTTCCGCGCAGTCATCATCGAACTAGAAGGCAGGCCTATGCAGCGGCTGTATCGAAAACGCATTGTTTTGGGCGTCGGCGGCGGCATTGCTGCTTACAAGAGTGCAGAGCTGGTTCGCCGCCTGCTGGACCAAGGCGCTGAAGTACGCGTTGTGATGACTCGGGGCGGCAGTGAGTTCATCACCCCTCTGACCATGCAAGCCTTGTCCGGGCACCCCGTTCATCTGGATTTGCTCGACCCGGCAGCCGAAGCGGCCATGGGCCACATTGAGCTGGCCAAGTGGGCCGACCTGGTGCTGATTGCCCCTGCGACCGCTGACTTGATCGCCCGCCTGGCGCAAGGCCTGGCCAATGATTTGCTGACCACGCTGGTGCTGGCCACAGACGCGACGGTTGCCATTGCGCCCGCCATGAACCAGGCCATGTGGCGCGACCCGGCCACTCAAGCCAACACTCAACTGCTCCAGAGCCGCGGCCTCAAGGTGTTTGGCCCAGCCTCCGGCAGCCAGGCCTGTGGCGACGTGGGCTTTGGCCGCATGCTTGAAGCCGATGATTTGGTGCATTGCGCGGCCGAGTGCTTCCAGCACCTGGCGCTGACTGGCAAGCACGTGCTGATCACGGCGGGCCCGACCCAGGAAAACATCGACCCGGTGCGCTACATCACCAACCACAGCTCCGGAAAAATGGGCTTTGCCCTGGCCGAAGCAGCGGTTGAGGCGGGCGCCCGCGTGACGTTGATTACCGGCCCCGTGCATTTGCCCACGCCAGACCGCGTAAGCCGTATCGACGTGGTCAGCGCCCGCGACATGCTCGCCGCGTGTGAAGCGGCGATCCCGTGCGACATCTTTATTGCCTCGGCAGCGGTTGCGGACTACCGCCCGGAAGTCGTTGCGCCACAGAAACTCAAGAAAGACCCGACCAAGGGCGACGGCTTGTTGCTGCAAATGGTCCGCAACCCAGACATTCTGGCCACCATTGCAACGCGCCCGGACCGTCCATTTAGTGTCGGCTTTGCCGCAGAGACCGAGCACTTGCTCGATTACGCGGCACGCAAGCTTAAAGACAAAAACCTCGACCTGATTGTGGCCAACGATGTGGCTAACCCCAGCATCGGCTTCAACAGCGAAGAGAACGCCTGCAGCGTGATTGACCGCGACTTGCACGCCACCGTATTTGCCCAGACCAGCAAGGGCAAGATTGCCCGCCAGCTGATCACTTTTATCGCCGAACGTCTGAACCAGGTTTAACTCGTATGCACGCTTTGCAAGCCAAAATCCTTGATCCACGCATTGGCAGCGAATTCCCGCTGCCGCAATACGCCACACCCGGCTCCGCGGGTCTTGACCTGCGCGCCATGCTTAAAGAAGACACCATTCTTGAGCCAGGCCAAACGGTGCTGATCCCGACCGGCCTGTCGGTGTACATCGGCGATCCGGGCCTTGCCGCGCTGATCCTGCCGCGCTCGGGTCTGGGCCACAAGCACGGGATCGTGCTGGGCAATCTGGTCGGCCTGATCGACTCCGATTACCAGGGCGAGTTGATGGTGTCGTGCTGGAACCGTGGCCAAACTGCATTCAACATCACCATCGGCGAGCGTATCGCTCAACTAGTGCTGGTGCCGGTGGTGCAGGCGCACTTTGAGCTGGTTGAAGAGTTCGACGAAAGCCAGCGTGGCGCTGGTGGTTTCGGTCACTCAGGCAGCCTCTGATTGGCAGCACAGGTCAGGCGCCCTGCCTGACCTGAACCGTTGGCGTGGTAATTCAGGATGAAGCTCGCGCAAATGTTTCGACCCCTTTGTTCGTCTAAACCGATAGCGGCCTTGTGCCGTACGTTCGCTGATGCCATTTGGCCTCGCGAACTCGCGTGTCTAAACACCGTCCAAACGCTCAACATGTACTCGACCGCAGCCCCTCAATCGGTGATTGTTTGCCGCAGGCCCTGGTCAATTTTCGTGTGCGTGACCGCATCAGCCCGTCCCCAAAATCCTTGAGAGTGGAGTCCCCCCTGTAATGAGCAGCCCAGTTTCGGTCGCACCCAAATTCCCTGACACCATTTTTCGCGCCTATGACATTCGCGGCGTTGTACCGGAAACCTTGACCGCTGAAACCGCTTACTGGATTGGCCGCGCCATTGGCTCCGAGAGCCTGGCCAAGGGCGAGCCCCATGTATCGGTGGGCCGCGACGGCCGTTTGTCTGGCCCCGCGCTGGTTGAGCGCTTGATCCAGGGCGTTGCCGACAGCGGTTGCCAGGTTAGCGATGTGGGCCTGGTGCCCACGCCTGCACTGTATTACGCGGCCAACGTTTTGAAAGGCAAGTCGGGCGTGATGCTCACCGGCAGCCATAACCCGTCGAACTACAACGGTTTCAAAATCGTGATCGCGGGCGACACACTGGCTAACGAACAAATTCAAGCGCTGCACACCCGCCTCAAGACCAATGACCTGACGTGGGGCGAAGGCAGCATCGAGCGCGTTGATATTTTGTCGCGCTACGCCGATGAAATTACCGGCGACATCAAGCTGAGCAAGAAGCTCAAAGTGGTGGTCGATTGCGGCAACGGCGCCGCCGGCGTGATTGCGCCGCAACTGCTTGAGGCGCTGGGTTGTGAAGTGATCCCGCTGTTCTGTGAGGTCGACGGCAACTTCCCGAACCACCATCCAGATCCGGGCAAACCTGAAAACCTGGTAGACCTGATCGCCAAGGTCAAAGAAACCAACGCCGACCTGGGCCTGGCTTTCGACGGCGACGGCGACCGCGTAGGCGTGGTAACCAACACCGGCACCATGGTATTCCCAGACCGCTTGCTGATGCTGTTCGCCCAGGACGTACTGGAGCGCAACCCGGACGCCGAGATCATCTTCGATGTGAAGTGCACCCGCCGCCTGACGCCGTTGATCAAGGAATACGGCGGCCGCCCGCTGATGTGGAAGACCGGTCATTCGTTGATCAAGAAGAAGATGAAAGAAACCGGCGCCTTGCTGGCCGGTGAAATGAGCGGGCATATCTTTTTCAAAGAGCGCTGGTTCGGTTTTGATGACGGCATTTACAGCGCTGCACGCCTGCTGGAGATTCTCAGCAAGCAGCACGACACCGCTGAAGAACTGTTTAAAACATTCCCGAACGATATTTCTACGCCAGAGATCAATATCGATGTGACGGATGAGAGCAAATTCAGCATCATTGACGCTCTGCACGACGCCCAATGGGGTGAGACCGCCGAGCTGACGTCGATTGACGGCGTGCGCGTCGACTATCCACATGGCTGGGGCCTGGTTCGCGCCTCCAACACCACACCGGTGCTGGTGCTGCGATTTGAGGCTGATACCGAGGCCGAACTGCAACGCATCAAGGATGTCTTCCACGCTCAACTCAAGCGTGTGGCACCTGATCTCCAACTACCGTTTTGATCGACTTGTTTTACCGGAGCCCTGAATGACCCTCGAACGTGATGCCGCCTCTAACGTCGCCAAGGTTTTATCCGAAGCGCTGCCCTACATTCGCCGCTATGTCGGCAAGACGCTGGTCATCAAGTACGGCGGCAACGCGATGGAAAACGATGACCTGAAAACCGGTTTTGCGCGCGACATCGTGCTGATGAAAGCGGTGGGTATCCACCCGGTCGTGGTACACGGTGGCGGCCCGCAAATCGGCGATCTGCTCAAGCGTTTGTCCATCGAGAGTCATTTTATCGACGGCATGCGTGTGACCGACTCACAAACCATGGATGTGGTTGAGATGGTGCTCGGCGGCCATGTGAACAAGGAAATCGTCAACTTGATCAACCGTCATGGCGGCAGCGCTATCGGTCTGACCGGTAAAGATGCCGCACTGATCCGGGCCAAGAAAATGGTCGTGACACGCCAGACGCCTGAGATGACCACGCCGGAAATCATCGATTTTGGTCATGTGGGTGAAGTCACCGGCATCAACACTGATCTGCTGAACATGTTGACCAAAGGTGACTTCATCCCGGTAATCGCGCCGATTGGTGTAGGCCCGAATGGTGAGTCGTACAACATCAACGCTGATTTTGTGGCGGGTAAAGTGGCTGAAGCGCTGAAAGCTGAAAAGCTGATGCTGCTGACCAACATTGCCGGTTTGATGGATAAACAGGGCAAAGTGCTGACCGGTTTGACCACGGCACAGGTCGATGCGCTGATTGAAGACGGCACCATTTACGGCGGCATGCTGCCGAAAATTCGCTGCGCACTTGAGGCCGTGCAAGGTGGCGTGACCACTGCGCACATTGTCGATGGTCGTGTACCGAACGCGGTGCTGCTCGAAATCTTCACCGACACCGGTGTCGGTACGCTGATTACCAACAGCAAACCGGCCGCTTAAGCCGATTCATAAAAAAGATCCCGTCCGGAGCTTCCGGGCGGGGTCTTTTTTTAGGCCTACTTTACGGGGTGTTAAATCCCGTATTGCGCCCGATAGGCTTCAACGGCAGGCAGGTACTGCTTTAGCGTGTCGTCTTCGGCCAAGAACTGCAGTACTTGGTTCAACGACACGATGCTGACCACCGGAATACCGAAGTCGCGCTCAACTTCTTGAATGGCCGACAGCTCGCCATTCCCGCGCTCCTGGCGGTTCAAGGCAATCAGCACGCCCGCCGCTTTTGCGCCCTGGACCTGAATGATCTGCATGACCTCACGGATGGCCGTGCCAGCCGTGATCACGTCGTCGATGATCAAGATTTCGCCTTCCAGTGGCGAACCCACCAGGCTGCCGCCTTCGCCGTGAGCCTTGGCTTCTTTGCGGTTAAAACACCACGGCATATCGCGTTCATGGTGCTCAGCCAGCGCTACAGCAGTGGTCGCGGCCAACGGAATACCTTTGTAAGCCGGGCCAAACAGCACGTCGAAAGGAATACCACTGTCGACGATGGCAGCCGCATAGAAACGGCCTAACTGAGCCAGCGCGGAGCCTGTGTTGAACAGGCCGGCATTGAAGAAGTAAGGACTGGTACGCCCGGACTTCAGGGTGAACTCACCGAAGCGCAAAACGCCGCGATCGATGGCAAAACGGATGAAGTCGCGCTGATACGCTTGCATGAAAAAGGCCCCAGATACCACGGATTTAGCTAAATAGTAAGACGGCGTGTATCATACACGCACGTGATTTTTGGGGCCATTTATGCGGATCATCAGTGTGAACGTCAATGGTATTCAGACGGCAGTCGAGCGTGGTTTGCTCAGTTGGCTGCAAGCTCAGAATGCCGACGTTATCTGCCTGCAGGACACCCGCGCCTCCGCCTTTGAACTGGACGATCCAGCCTACCAACTGGATGGCTACTTTCTTTATGCCTGCGAAGCTGAAGTCCCTGCCCAAGGCGGCGTGGCTTTGTACTCGCGGTTGCAACCGAAAGCAGTCATCACTGGGCTGGGCTTCGAGACGGCCGATCGCTACGGGCGCTACCTGCAAGCCGATTTCGATAAGGTCAGCATCGCGACCTTGCTGCTCCCTTCGGGGCAGAATGGCGATGAAGACTTGAACCAGAAGTTCAAGCTAATGGACGACTTTGCTCGCTACCTGGATAAGCAGCGTCGCAAGCGTCGTGAGTACATTTACTGCGGCTCGCTGTATGTGGCGCAGCAAAAACTCGACATTAAAAACTGGCGTGACAGCCAGCAGTCTCCTGGTTTCCTGGCGCCTGAGCGGGCCTGGATGGATGAGATTGTCGGCAACATGGGCTATGTCGATGCGTTGCGTGAAGTCAGTCGTGAAGGCGATCAGTACAGCTGGTGGCCGGACAACGAACAGGCCGAGATGCTGAATCTGGGCTGGCGTTTCGACTACCAATTGTTGACCCCGGGCTTGCGCCGCTTTGTACGCAGCGCTCGCTTGCCGCGTCAGCCGCGCTTCTCGCAACATGCGCCGTTGATCGTGGACTACGACTGGACACTGACTATCTAAGTGTTTTTTCGCAGTTATAAAAATGCCCGTATCGAAAGATACGGGCATTTTTTTTGTGAGCCTCACTGCAAGAGCGAGCTTGCCTCGCGATCTCTTGATCTTTAAAAAGATCGCTAGGCGAGCTCGCTCCTACAAATATTTGGCTTACTTGATCGGGCGCCAGGTGAAGGGGTAGCGGTACGCCACGCCGTCATTGGCTTTAACCCCGGCGATGACCACCAGCACCACCGCGCCGATGAACACCAGGCCGAGCAAGACGAAGCCAATCAGAACAAACATCAGCACGTAGCAAATGGCCGAAGCAATCGCCACAGTGATCTGAAAGTTCAGAGACTCCTTGCCCTGCTCGTCGATAAAGGGATCGCTCTCACGCTTGAGCTGCCACAGAATCAACGGCCCGATCAGGTTGCCAAACGGAAACCACATTCCAAGGAACGCCGCAAAATGACAGAACATCGCCCATTGACGAGCTTCACGGCTCGGCTTTGGGGTTGAAAGGTCTGACTCAGTCATGGCGTTCTCCTGTCGATCAGTCAACCAACGCCGCCTGTTGCAAGGCGAAGATTTCGTTCATGCCTTTTTGTGCCAGTGCCAGCATGGCGTTCAGCTCTTCCGGCTGGAACGGCGCACCTTCGGCGGTGCCCTGAACTTCGATGAAACCACCGCTGCTGGTCATCACGACGTTCAAGTCGGTTTCGGCTGCCGAATCTTCAGGGTAGTCCAGGTCAAGCACTGGCACGCCTTGATACATGCCCACCGATACAGCGGCGATCATTTGCTTGATCGGGTCGCCGCCTTTGAGGCCACCACGCTTTTTGATCACTTTCAGCGCATCAACCAGTGCAACCATTGAGCCGGTGATCGACGCGGTACGGGTACCGCCGTCAGCCTGGATCACGTCGCAATCGACGTACAGAGTGATGTCGCCCAGCTTGGACATATCCAGTGCAGCTCGCAGCGAGCGGCCGATCAGGCGCTGGATTTCAAGGGTGCGGCCGCCTTGCTTGCCACGGCTCGCTTCACGCTGGTTACGCTCGCCAGTGGCGCGCGGCAGCATGCCGTATTCGGCTGTCAGCCAGCCTTGGCCCTGACCTTTAAGGAAGCGCGGAACGCCGTTCTCGACGCTGACGGTGCAGATGACTTTAGTGTCACCGAACTCGACCAGTACAGAACCCTCTGCGTGTTTGGTGTAGTTGCGGGTGATGCGGATCGGGCGCAGCTGATCGGCAACGCGACCACTTGGACGTTTCATGTGGGATACCTGTACGGGACGGAAAACTGCCGAGCATTATAAAGGCCATGGCCGATCAGGGCACATTTAAAACGCATGCTATGTTTTGCCGCGACCCATACGTGGGAGTCTGGCTTGCCAGCGATACGAGCAATGCGTTCTTACTGTAAGCCCCCTCCGATACCATCGCTGGCAAGCCAGCTCCCACGCAAAACAAGTCCGGCTTTACGACAGACGCCGTTTGGGGCCATCGCCCGCACTGCGTTACAATCCGCCGCCTTAATAGCCGCCCGGCTTAATTCATCAGATCGCGAGGTACCTCCATGGTGCACAGCATGACCGCCTTTGCCCGCGTCGAAAGCGCCGGCACTCAGGGCACCCTGAGCTGGGAGCTGCGCTCGGTCAACAGCCGTTACCTGGAGCCGCACCTGCGTTTGCCCGAGTCTTTCCGGGACCTCGAAGGGGCTGTGCGTGAAGCGCTGCGTCAGGGCATTTCCCGAGGCAAACTTGAGTGCACCTTGCGCTTCACCGAAGAAACCACTGGCAAACCGCTACAGGTCGACCGCGAGCGCGCCGCACAATTGGTCGCCGCAGCCGAAACCATCGCCAGCCTGATCAAGCAGCCCGCGGCCCTCAACCCGCTTGAAGTGCTGGCCTGGCCCGGTGTTTTGGTGGCCGACGCTACCGACCCGCAAGCCCTGAACAACCAGGCACTGGCGCTGTTCAAGCAAGGTCTGCAAGAGCTCAAGAATGGCCGCGAGCGCGAAGGCGCAGAGCTGGCCCGCTTGATCAGTGAACGCTTGACCGCCATTGAAGGCGACGTCGAGACCCTGCGCGTGCTGGTCCCGCAAATGCTCGCTACCCAGCGGCAAAAGGTGCTGGATCGCTTTGCTGACATGAAAGCCGAACTTGATCCGCAGCGCCTTGAGCAAGAAATGGTCATGCTCGCGCAAAAAAGCGACGTTGCCGAAGAGCTTGACCGCCTCAGCACTCACATTCTTGAAGTGCGCCGCGTGCTCAAGTCAGGCGGTGCCGCCGGTCGGCGTCTCGACTTCCTGATGCAAGAACTTAACCGGGAAGCCAACACCCTCGGCTCCAAGGCATTCGACCCGCGCAGCACCCAAGCAGCGGTCAACCTCAAAGTGTTGATCGAGCAAATGCGCGAACAAGTACAGAATATTGAGTAAGGTTCACCCCGACATGACCCACAGCACTGGCACCCTCTACATTATTTCCGCGCCTTCAGGGGCGGGGAAAAGCAGCCTGGTCAAGGCCCTGATCGACGTTGAGCCGCAGATCCGCGTCTCGGTGTCGCACACCACCCGGGCCATGCGCCCCGGCGAAGTGGACGGCGTGCACTATCACTTCGTCGAGCGCGAAGCGTTCGTGAAGATGATCGAGCACGGCGACTTCCTGGAGCGCGCAGAAGTGTTTGGCAATCTGTATGGCACTTCGCAAAGCTACTTGCAGCAGACGCTGGATGAAGGCCACGACCTGATTCTGGAGATCGACTGGCAAGGCGCCGAGCAGGTTCGCAAGCTGATGCCGCAAGCGCGTTCAATCTTCATTCTGCCGCCGAGCCAACAGGCCTTGCGTGATCGTCTGGATAATCGCGGGCAGGACAGTGCCGAGATTATTGACGGCCGCATGCGCGAAGCCGTGAGTGAAATGAGCCACTACGTCGACTACGACTACCTGATCATTAACGACGACTTTGCACTGGCACTGGAGGACATGAAGGCCATTTTCCGCGCCAATCGCCTCCAGCAAAAACGTCAACAGCAGCGTTTTGGTAAATTACTGGCCGAACTGCTCGGCTAAAACAGCACTTCCCAAAACCCCTGCAAGCGCTTTACATTGGCGCTTACAGAGGCTTTGGGTGGTGTGCTTGAAAAATCAGCGCTTCCCTAATGGCTGGTGATTTTTTAAACTGTCGAGTCCGCTCGCCCATCCGGGCAGCGCGCATATTGCATTTGCTACGAGGAAGACCATGGCCCGCGTAACCGTTGAAGACTGTCTAGAACACGTGGATAACCGCTTTGAGCTGGTCATGCTGTCTACCAAGCGTGCCCGTCAACTGGCCACCGGCGGTAAAGAGCCTCTGGTGCAGTGGGAAAACGACAAGCCTACCGTTGTTGCCCTGCGTGAAATCGCAGAAGGCCTGATGAGCTACGAGTTTATCGCCAACGCTGAAATCGTCGAAGACGAACCGCTGTTCGCAGCGTTCGAGGACGAGTCCAACGAGGCGAACTAAGCCTATGCCCGGTCGACGTAGTACGGCGAAGGGTTCACAGTTTTGGCAGGAGGCTCCCTCATGCCGAGCATAGACGCCCTCGCCGATCGCTTGTCGGCCTACCTCAGTGCGGACCAGGTCAATCTGGTCCGACGAGCGTATTTCTACGCAGAACAAGCCCACGACGGCCAACGCCGACGCAGCGGCGAGCCTTATGTCACGCACCCGCTGGCAGTGGCAAACATCCTTGCCGACATGCATATGGACCATCAGAGCCTGATGGCGGCCATGCTGCATGACGTGATCGAAGACACCGGTATAGCCAAAGAAGCGCTTGTGGCGCAGTTCGGTGAAACCGTGGCCGAACTGGTCGATGGCGTCAGCAAGCTGACCCAGATGAACTTCGAAACCAAAGCCGAAGCCCAAGCTGAAAACTTCCAGAAAATGGCCATGGCCATGGCGCGAGATATTCGTGTGATTCTGGTGAAGCTGGCTGACCGCTTGCACAACATGCGCACCCTCGAAGTGCTGTCCGGCGAAAAACGCCGGCGGATTGCCAAGGAAACCCTGGAAATCTACGCGCCCATTGCCAATCGGCTGGGCATGCACAGCATTCGTATCGAATTCGAAGACCTCGGTTTCAAAGCGATGTACCCGATGCGCTCCGCGCGCATTTACCAGGCAGTCAAACGCGCCCGGGGCAATCGCAAAGAAATCGTCAACAAAATTGAAGAATCGCTCAGCCACTGCCTGGCCATTGATGGCATTCAGGGTGAAGTGAGCGGTCGCCAAAAGCATATCTACGGCATCTACAAAAAGATGCGCGGCAAGCGGCGGGCCTTCAACGAGATCATGGACGTGTATGCGTTCCGGATCATCGTCGACAAGGTCGATACCTGCTACCGCGTGTTGGGCGCTGTACATAATTTGTACAAACCCCTGCCGGGGCGCTTCAAAGACTACATCGCCATTCCCAAAGCCAACGGCTACCAGTCGCTGCACACCACGCTGTTTGGCATGCACGGCGTACCGATCGAAATTCAGATCCGTACCCGTGAAATGGAAGAAATGGCCAACAACGGCATCGCTGCGCACTGGTTGTACAAGTCCAGTGGTGACGAGCAGCACACGGGGACTCACGCCCGGGCGCGCCAATGGGTCAAAGGCGTGCTGGAAATGCAGCAGCGCGCAGGCAACTCCCTCGAATTTATCGAAAGCGTAAAAATCGACCTGTTCCCGGACGAGGTCTACGTCTTTACGCCTAAAGGCCGAATCATGGAGCTGCCTAAAGGCTCCACGGCGGTCGACTTTGCCTACGCGGTGCACACCGACGTCGGCAACAGCTGCATTGCGTGCCGCATCAATCGCCGTCTCGCTCCGCTGTCCGAGCCCCTGCAAAGCGGCTCCACGGTCGAGATCGTCAGCGCCCCCGGCGCGCGTCCGAACCCGGCCTGGCTCAACTTTGTGGTCACCGGCAAGGCCCGCACGCACATTCGCCATGCCCTGAAACTGCAACGCCGCTCCGAGTCGATCAACCTCGGCGAGCGTTTGCTGAACAAGGTGCTCAACGGCTTCAACAGCGCGCTGGACAAGATCCCGGCCGAGCGGGTTCAGGCCATGCTCCAGGAATACCGCCTGGAACAGATCGAAGACCTGCTCGAAGACATTGGCCTGGGCAACCGCATGGCGTACGTCGTAGCCCGACGCTTGCTGGGCGAGGGCGAGCAACTGCCGAGCCCTGAAGGTCCACTGGCGATTCGCGGAACAGAAGGTTTGGTGCTCAGTTACGCCAAATGCTGTACGCCGATCCCGGGCGATCCGATTGTCGGCCACTTGTCGGCGGGCAAAGGCATGGTTGTGCACTTGGACAACTGCCGCAACATCAGTGAAATCCGCCACAACCCCGAAAAATGCGTCCAGTTGTCATGGGCCAAGGACGTTACGGGCGAATTCAACGTTGAATTGCGCGTCGAGCTGGAACACCAGCGCGGCCTGATCGCACTGCTGGCCAGCAGCGTCAACGCCGCCGACGGCAACATCGAAAAGATCAGCATGGACGAACGCGATGGTCGAATCAGCGTGGTCCAACTGGTGGTCAGCGTGCACGACCGCGTGCACCTGGCTCGCGTGATCAAAAAACTGCGCGCCCTTACCGGGGTCATCCGCATCACTCGCATGCGTGCGTAGCCACCTAATTACAAGGAGTCCCCCATGTCCAAGACTGTTATCACCAGCGATAAGGCACCTGCTGCAATCGGCACTTACTCTCAGGCGATCAAAGCTGGCAATACCGTCTACATGTCCGGTCAAATCCCGCTGGACCCAAAAACCATGGAACTGGTTGAAGGCTTTGAAGCCCAGACCGTTCAGGTATTCGAAAACCTGAAGTCGGTGGCTGAAGCCGCAGGTGGCTCGTTCAAAGACATCGTCAAACTGAACATTTTCCTGACTGACCTGAGCCACTTTGCCAAGGTCAACGAGATCATGGGCAAGTACTTCGAACAACCGTACCCAGCACGCGCAGCCATCGGCGTTGCAGCTCTGCCAAAGGGCTCGCAGGTTGAGATGGACGCCATTCTCGTACTCGAGTAATGCTCCCCCGGCGCAGCGCCTTCCTGCTGCGCCACCCCCGCTTTAAAAGGATTCCACTATGCGCAAAGCGCTAGCCTTGTCACTGCTCGCCGTTTTTTTGGGTGGCTGTGCCAGCGAACCCGCTCCTCGCGATATCAGTGGCGTCTGGATCAACCAGGCTGCAATCGATGAAGCGGCCAACGGCGGCAACCTGCGCGAGGCCTTGCTGGCCAACGGGCCAAACCTTGAATGGAAAATCGACGCCAAAAACGCCAAAGCCAGCTACACCAATGGCTTTGAATGGGTCGAAGGCAATCTCTTGCCTGAGAAGAATCGTGTGTGGCAGGTCAACGTTTATGGCAGCTCAGCCACTAACCTGAGCCTGGACGGCGACCAGTTGATACAAGCCGCCGCCGAGTCTGACCCGCAACAATCCTTTACTCGCTCGCCTGTACACCTGGCCAGCGATGCGCCTTTGGGCACAAACTTCGAACACGCGCTCAAATCTGCCTACCTGGGTGGTCAATGGCGCGTGGTCAGCGGTGCAGGGCAGGGCAATGCCGTGACCTTTTTGCCCGACGGCAAAATCACCGGTCTGCCAAATCACAACGCCTACGCCTTGTGCCTGGCGGGCGATTGCGCATCGATGAGCGGTGAATACGACAGCCTGTGGCTGCAACAGGACGAAGTCGGCGCAGCGCACATCTTTGTCCGTAACGGCTCACAGCTGGAAATTTTCCAGGCCCTGGACTCCGCCAAGCCTGACGAAATGCCTCAGTTTTATCCAGGCAAGCTGGAATGGCGGCTGGAAAAGCAGCTTTAACGGCGGGTGAAGCCTGCGTTGGAGCTGCCGCAGGCTGCGATCTTTTGACCTTTTAAAGCTCGCAGCCTTCGTGCCTCGTCAGCGCCTACATTACTTGCGCTCAAGGATCGCTGCATACCCCTCGCGATAACTCGGGTAACGCGGCTCCCAGCCCAACGCTTTTGCCCGCGCGTTGCTGCAACGCTTGCTACCCGCCCGTCGCACACTGGCTTCAGCGTCCCACTCAGTAACACCCAGACGCTCACGCAACCAGCCCACTACCTCAGCCAACGGCGCAGGGTCGTTATCGACGCCGATATAACAGTCGTCCAGGGTTTTGCCGTGCCGGTCAGCCTCAAGCAAGAACGCTAAAAGCCCGCCCGCATCATCCGCGTGAATCCGGTTGCCATACAGTGGCGGGTCGACAGCAACGCGATAACCCTTGCGCACTTGCCCCAACATCCATTCCCGGCCCGGCCCGTAAATGCCGGTCAACCGCACCACGCTGGCAGGAATGCCGCTGCGCAACGCAACCTGTTCGGCTTCAAGCATGATCCGCCCGGAGTAACTCGTGGCCTGCGCAGGCGACGTTTCATCCACCCATTCGCCATCTTTCTGCACGTAAACGCCGCTACTGGACACAAACAACAAGCGCTTGGGCTGCTGCCCGTGCTGCTTGAGCCAGCTCAGGGTGTGTTTCAAACCCTCGACATACGCTGCCTGATACCCGGCCTCGTCGTGATCCGTCGCAGCGGTGCTGTACACCAGATAATCGATGTGACCCGTCGGCCATTGCGCCGGGCACGCCTCACTGAACAGATCACCCGCTACACCGATGACGCCTTCAGGCAGGCGCTCGATAGAACGACGCAGCCCATACACCTGCCAGTCATTGGCGAGCAACTGAGTGGCCAGGCGACTCCCGACATCACCGCAACCGACGATCAAAGCGGAGGCTTTGGGCATCTGAAAACTCCTAACGAAATGTTACAAAATGGCATGAATAGTCACGACCAAGGTCGTGACTTTCGAAAAAAACAGGTGCTATTGCTTTTGTTAACAAGAATTACTTGCAATAATAACGCATCGTTTGCCCTGGGTCTTAAGACGCGCTGTAGGGCAATTCTTCTTTTCCTTCTTCAGGTCCGGCTAGCATGACACGCAATCAACCCACCGCTTCGCCAACCCAGCTTTCGAGCCCATCACGCCTGTGGCGCGGGCTTGCAGCGCTGATGTTCAGCTTTTTGCTGGCACCTGCTGCGGCCTTTGCCGACGAGCCTGCTGCTCCAGCCGTGCATTCTGCCACCGAGGCTGCGGCCCCGGCACCTGCGGCAACACCGGTTGCGACTGACCCTGCATTGGCGCAAAACGCTGACGCGCCAGCCGATGAAGCTTCGCAAGTGGTAGCCGAAGAAGAAGATAACAGCCTGGGCATGGCGCACGACCTGTCGCCTTGGGGCATGTACAAAAACGCCGACATTATCGTCAAGATCGTCATGATCGGCCTGGCCATTGCCTCGATCATCACTTGGACCATCTGGATTGCCAAAGGCTTTGAAGTCTTGGGCGCCAAGCGTCGTCTGCGCGTTGAAATCGCCAACCTGAAAAAAGCCCGCACCCTTAAAGAAGCCAGCGAAAGCGCAGCCAAAGAAGGCACGCTGGCGCACCTGCTGGTGCAGGATGCCCTCGAAGAGATGCGCCTCTCGGCCAATAGCCGCGAGAAAGAAGGCATCAAGGAACGTGTCAGCTTCCGTCTTGAGCGTCTGGTTGCTGCCTGCGGTCGCAACATGAGCAGCGGCACCGGCGTACTCGCCACCATCGGTTCCACAGCCCCGTTTGTCGGTCTGTTCGGTACCGTGTGGGGCATCATGAACAGCTTTATCGGTATCGCCAAAACCCAAACCACCAACCTGGCCGTGGTAGCACCCGGTATTGCCGAAGCCTTGCTGGCGACTGCACTGGGCTTGGTTGCAGCGATTCCTGCGGTAGTGATTTACAACGTCTTCGCCCGCTCCATCACCGGCTACAAAGCTCAGGTGGCGGATGCGTCGGCAGAAGTGTTGCTGTTGGTTAGCCGTGACCTCGATCACCTGCCGCCCGAGCGCAGCTCGCAACCGCACATGGTGAAAGTGGGGTAATCGGCCATGGGCCTGCATTTAAAAGAAGGCGATGACGACCTCGCCGAGAACCATGAAATCAACGTCACCCCCTTTATTGACGTGATGTTGGTGCTGCTGATCATCTTCATGGTGGCCGCACCGCTGGCCACTGTGGACATCAAAGTTGACCTGCCGGCGTCAACCGCCAAACCGGCGCCACGCCCTGAGAAACCTGTGTTCCTCAGCGTCAAGGCTGACCAGCGCCTGTATCTGGGCGAAGAGCCTGTTTTGGTTGAAGCGCTGGGCCCGACCCTGGATGCCAGGACTCACAACAACAAAGACACGACGATCTTCTTCCAGGCTGACAAAGGCGTGGACTACGGTGACTTGATGAGCGTTATGGATGCATTGCGCGCAGCCGGTTACTTGAAGGTGGGTCTGGTCGGACTTGAGACGGCAGCCAAGAAATGACCATAGCGCGCCAAAAGATGACGCGTTACGCAATCAGCTTGGCCGTGGTGTTGGGTGTCCATGCAGTGGCAGTGATTCTTGCCCTGCAATGGTCCAACCCACGGGCTATCGAACTTCCACCGCAAGCCATGATGGTTGATCTGGCACCGATGCCAGCACCGCCACCGCCTGCGCCGCCGAAAGTGGTGACACCACCGCAACCGCCGGCCCCTGTGGAAGAGTTACCGATACCCAAGCTGGCCGAAGCGCCCAAGCCCAAGATTGCCGTTCCGAAACCGGTCAAACCCAAGCAAAAGCCTCAGCCGCCCAAGCCTGTGGAAAAACCTGACCCGATTAAAGAAAAGCCGTCAGAAGAGAAACCGAGCGACGCAACGCCAACCAAGGCACCGAGCGAGAAATCGGCGGCACCCGCGCCAGGCCCATCGCCACAACAACTGGCCGCCAAAGCCAGCTGGGAAGGCACGTTGCTGGCCCATTTGGGCAAGTACAAAAAGTACCCGCCCGCAGCCCAGTCGCGGGGCAAGGAAGGTCTGAACCGTCTGCGCTTCGTGGTAGATGCTGAAGGCAAGGTGCTGTCCTACGAGTTGGTAGGCCGCTCTGGCAACGCTGATCTGGACCGGGCCACCCTGGAAATGATCCGCCGAGCACAGCCATTACCCAAGCCGCCGCCAGAAATGCTGACCAATGGCAGCATCGAAATCGTGGCTCCCTTCGTTTATTCCATCGATAAACGTCGGCGTTAACACCAGAAAGGGCACCTCAGGGTGCCCTTTTTGCATGTTGAAGCTCACTCACCCATGGCGTAGCAGTTGCCGAGCCTTGCGAGGTTACGTCCGGCGGCGAAGCCGTCGTAAAGCCAGGCAACGCGGTGCGTCAGAGCCACCCAGCATTTACGATCGCTGCGCAATCGGACGTAGCCTCGCAAGGCTCGTCAACTGCTACGGGTTTTGCGCATAACATCCAATCCAACATGAATACCTGCCGCAGTCACTGTGGTTCCGTAGGCAATGTCTAATAACGTGCGTCTATCGATTGCAGCCGTTATGCTTGGCCCGTCAATACAGGGACGCCCGCTATGACTCTTACCGAATTGCGCTACATCGTTACGCTCGCCCAAGAACAACACTTCGGCCATGCCGCCGAGCGTTGCCACGTCAGCCAGCCGACCTTATCGGTGGGCGTGAAAAAACTGGAAGACGAACTCGGTGTGCTGATTTTCGAGCGCAGCAAAAGCGCAGTGCGCCTAACGCCTGTCGGTGAAGGCATCGTTGCCCAAGCCCAAAAAGTCCTTGAACAGGCCCAGGGGATTCGCGAACTGGCCCAGGCTGGCAAGAATCAACTGACGGCGCCGCTCAAAGTCGGGGCGATTTACACTGTCGGCCCGTACCTTTTCCCACACCTTATTCCGCAACTGCACCGGGTCGCCCCGCAAATGCCGTTGTACATCGAAGAAAACTTCACCCACGTGCTGCGCGACAAACTGCGCAACGGTGAGCTGGACGCGATCATCATCGCACTGCCGTTCCACGAAGCCGACGTGCTGACGCTGCCGCTCTACGACGAGCCGTTCTACGTGCTGATGCCGAGCGAACACCCGTGGAGCAAAAAAGACACCATCGACGCCAGCCTGCTCAATGACAAAAGCTTGCTGCTGCTGGGTGAAGGTCACTGTTTCCGCGATCAAGTGCTTGAAGCCTGCCCGACGCTGGCCAAAGGCAATGATGGCGCCAAGCACACCACCGTAGAATCCAGCTCGCTGGAAACCATCCGCCACATGGTTGCGTCAGGGCTGGGCATTTCGATCCTGCCGTTCTCGGCGGTCGACAGCCATCATTACGCCCCCGGCATTCTGGCGGTGCGTCCATTGACGCCGCCGGTGCCGTTCCGCACCGTGGCCATTGCCTGGCGCGCCAGCTTCCCACGGCCCAAGGCGATTGAAATCCTCGCGGACTCGATCCGCCTGTGCTCCGTGGCCAAGCCACCTGTTGCGTCCTAAGAAGCTGAGATGAGCGAGCTGTCAAACGTATCGGTCACCGCGCTCAAGGGCGTGGGTGAGGCCATGGCCGAGAAATTGGCCAAAGTAGGATTGGAAACCGTTCAAGACGTGCTCTTCCACCTGCCATTACGCTATCAGGACCGCACACGCGTCGTGCCCATTGGCGCCCTGCGCCCGGGGCAAGACGCCGTCGTGGAAGGCCGGGTGATCGGCATCGACGTGGTGATGGGCAAACGCCGCAGCCTGCTGGTGCGCATCAACGATGGCACGGGCGGGTTGAGCCTGCGCTTTTACCACTTCAGCAATGCGCAAAAAGAAAGCCTCAAGCGCGGCACCGAAGTGCGCTGCTATGGCGAAGCGCGGCCCGGGGCTTCGGGGCTGGAGATCTACCACCCGGAATACCGCGCCATTACAGGCGATGAGCCGCCGCCCGTCGACACCACGCTCACGCCGATTTATCCCACCACCGAAGGCCTGACCCAACAGCGCCTGCGCCAGCTCAGCCTGCAAAGCCTGGGCATGCTGGGGCCGCGCAGCTTGCCTGACTGGTTGCCGCCGGAGTTGGCCAAAGACTACCAACTGGCCCCGCTGGACGAGGCGATTCGTTATTTGCATCAGCCACCGGCCGATGCCGATGTTGAAGAACTCGCGCTGGGCCATCACTGGGCCCAACACCGCCTGGCGTTTGAAGAGCTGCTGACCCACCAGCTCTCGCAGCAGCGCCTGCGCGAGAGCCTGCGCTCTCAGCAAGCCCCTGCGTTGCCTCATGCCAAAAAGCTGCCTAAACAATTTCTCGCCAACCTGGGGTTTCCGCCGACCGGCGCTCAAGTCCGGGTTGGCAACGAAATCGCTTACGACCTCAGCCAGCCTGAACCCATGCTGCGCCTGATCCAGGGCGACGTTGGCGCGGGCAAGACCGTGGTCGCAGCCCTGGCCGCGCTACAGGCGCTCGAAGCCGGTTATCAGGTGGCATTGATGGCGCCCACGGAAATCCTTGCCGAGCAGCACTTCATCAGCTTTAAACGCTGGTTGGAGCCGCTGGGCATTGAAGTCGCGTGGCTGGCCGGCAAGCTCAAGGGCAAGGCGCGAGCCGCGTCTCTGGAGCAGATCGCCAATGGCGCGCCCATGGTGGTCGGCACTCACGCGCTGTTTCAAGATCAGGTGCAGTTTAAAAACCTGGCGCTGGTGATCATCGACGAGCAACACCGCTTCGGCGTGCAGCAGCGCCTGGCCCTGCGCAACAAAGGCGTTGGCGGGGTGATGTGCCCGCATCAGTTGATCATGACCGCAACCCCGATCCCGCGCACGCTGGCCATGAGCGCCTACGCCGACCTCGATACCTCGATACTCGACGAACTGCCGCCTGGCCGAACCCCGGTCAACACCGTGCTGGTGGTCGACACACGGCGCGTTGAAGTGATTGAGCGGGTACGGGCCGCCTGCGCCGAAGGGCGGCAAGCCTATTGGGTGTGCACGCTGATTGAAGAGTCTGAAGAGATGACCTGTCAAGCTGCCGAAACCACCTTTGAAGACCTCTCCAGCGCGCTGGGTGAGTTGCGCGTCGGGTTGATCCATGGCCGCATGAAAGCGGCTGAAAAAGCCGAGGTCATGGCGCAGTTCAAAGCCGGCGAACTGCAATTGCTGGTCGCAACCACGGTGATCGAAGTCGGCGTGGACGTCCCGAATGCCAGCCTGATGATCATCGAAAACCCCGAGCGCCTTGGCCTGTCCCAATTGCACCAGTTGCGTGGGCGCGTCGGCCGGGGCAGTGCCGCCAGCCACTGCGTGCTGCTGTATCACCCGCCGCTGTCGCAAGTCGGACGCCAGCGCCTGGGCATCATGCGCGAGACCAACGATGGCTTCGTGATCGCCGAAAAAGACCTCGAACTGCGCGGCCCCGGCGAGATGCTCGGCACGCGGCAAACAGGCCTTCTGCAGTTCAAAGTCGCTGACCTGATGCGTGACGCCGACCTGCTGCCCGCGGTGCGCGATGCCGCACTGGCACTGCTTGAACGCTGGCCAAGCCATGTCAGCCCACTTCTGGATCGCTGGCTACGACATGGTCAGCAATACGGCCAAGTATGAAAATTCGTACAGTAATTTGAGAAGCGGCCGATCAAGTACCGGGTTACCCAATTTGAGTTGCACAAATCGGATGCAGATCATGACCAATGTCGCCAGCGCCTTAGCCGTTCCGAGTACGCCGCCTGTTATCCAGCAATTGCTCGATGAGCGGGCCATTGCGTATCGAGAAGTCCTTGATCATCCCGGACTCAACCCGGACAGCAAGGTACAAGCCGTGCTGCTCGAGGATACGGCTGGCGTCTTGATGGTGTTGTTCGCGCAGAGCCAATTGCTCGACCTTAACCGCCTGGCCGACTTGATCGGACGCCGCATGACCGCCGTCGCTGCGGGAAAGCTTCAGGAAATACTCGACAAACATGGCCTGAGCCAGTTGCCGGGCCTGCCCTCCATTGCGCGTTCGTCCTGCCTGTACGAAGAGCATCTGTTGCAGCAACCGCTGCTGCTGATCAGCGCGGGGGCGCCGGGCCTGCTGCTGGAAATAACCCGCGAAGACTTCCAGCGCTTGCTGGGCATCGCCAACTCCGGGCGCTTTGGCGAGCCCTTGAGCAAGATCAACCTCAACCTCAATCGCCCGGACGACGACAGCGAAGCCATCACCCAAGCGGTCCAGGCCTTCACCGCCCGGCGCATCCAGCAACGGCTTGAAGCCACCATCGAGATACCACCGTTGGCGGAGAGCGTGCGCAAAATCATGCGCCTGCGGGTGGACCCAGACGTCACCATCGATGAGATCACCAGCGTTGTCGAAACCGACCCGGCGCTGGCAGCACAAGTCATGAGCTGGGCCTCGTCCTCGTACTACGCCGCGCCGAGCAAAATTCGTTCGGTTGAAGACGCCATTGTGCGGGTGCTCGGGGTCGATCTGGTGATCAACCTGGCGTTGAGCCTGTCACTGGGCAAAACCTTGAGCTTGCCCAAGGACAATCCGCAAACCAGCACGCCGTACTGGCAACAGTCGATCTACACCGCGGCGGTCATTGAAGGCCTGACCCGTGCCATGCCACGCGATCAGCGCCCCGAGGTGGGTCTGACCTACCTCGCGGGGCTGCTGCACAACTTTGGTTACTTGCTGCTGGCCCACGTGTTCCCGCCGCACTTCTCACTGATTTGCCGCCACCTTGAAGTCAACCCGCACGTTAGCCATAGCCTGATTGAGCAGCACTTGCTGGGCATCAGCCGTGAACAAATGGGCGCTTGGTTGATGCGCCACTGGGGCATGCCAGAAGAACTGGTGACGGCGCTGCGCTTTCAACACGACCCGGACTACACCGGCATTCATGCCCAGTACCCGAATCTGGTGTGTGTCGCATTGGGGTTGCTGCGCAATCGCTCGATTGGTCACGGGGCTTATGCGCCGCTGCCTGACGCGCTGTTCGAGCGCCTGGGCGTGAGCCGCGAAAAAGCCGAGGACGCTGTCAGCAAAGTGCTGGAGGCCGAGGTATTACTGCGCGAGATGGCGAATACATTTAGTCAGGCCTGATTAGGCTTGTAGTCGCTGCCGAGGCACGAAGGCTGCGATCAGAGACCACTCGGTGTCAAGTGCGACTGCTGCGCAGCCGATCGCAGCCTCGTGCCTCGGCAGCGGCTACAGACCGACTACGTTTTAAGAAGTCTTCGGCTTTTTACGCGGCTTGAGGTACTTGGTCAGGCCCTGAAACCAGATCACCTGCGCCGGGTTGCCCTTGATCTGAATCGACTTGTCCTGAATCCCCGTCATGAACGCCAGTTGCTTGTTCTTCGCCTGCATCGTGTCGAAGCCATACGCGGCATCTTTAAAGGCAATCGCAAAGGCAGGCTCCGGGTATAAGCCCGAATGGCTGGTAATACGCTGGTCTTTGACCTTGAAGTGACGGGCGACTTTGCCATCGAGGGTTTGCAGCTGGAAAACCAGGTCCTTGTCGACCAATTGCTGCTGAAAAGCAGGGTTTTTACGACTGGCTTTGCCCATCAAAAAGCCCAGCATCCAGAGCAGGAAACGAAATTTCATGTACGCGGCCTCGGGGAAAAAATAAATAGCCGGCGCAGTGTAACGATTTGAACGAATAACGCCACATATCCACAGCAATAGGCGCAGATAGACGGTTTTTTGCCACTTATGGCCGCATGATCGGCCACGTCATCATCAAGAGCGGGCAAGCCAGCTTGCCCGTTCTTCAAGGCCGCTTCGCATAGCGGCCCAACCCGGCTTACGGGTTGACGCTGTCTTTCAGGAATTTGCCCGGCTTGAACGCAACGGTGTTGCTGGCTTTGATTTTGACCGGCTCGCCGGTTTGCGGGTTTTGCCCGGTACGCGCACCGCGATGGCGCTGGATAAAGGTACCGAAGCCGACCAGCGTGACGCTGTCTTTGCGATGCAGGGCGTTGGTGATTTCTTCGAGCACTGCATTGAGTACACGGCTGGCCTGCTCTTTGGTGAGGTCAGCCTTTTCAGCGATAGCGCTAGTGAGATCTGGTTTACGCATGATGAAGCCTCTTTGACTGTTTTTTGTTGTTATTGCGTGCTGCTCTTCTATGGAGCAGCAACCACGGCGCCACAGGCTCTACTCTGCGGCAGACCGGTGTGAGAATGGCACGCGACCAACGCCTGCGCCACCCTCAGCAGGGTCTTTGTTGAGTCAAGGCAATGTCATATACGACAAAAAATGCCGCGTTTAAGCCAATAAAGCCGGCAGCTCTTTGTTCAGCGCCAGTTTGTCGCGAACGGCCTCACCCGTCAGGGCGTAACCCAGCAGTTTTCCGTCAGCATCGCGGCACAGCGCTTTGATGTCTGCACCTTGCCCTTCCACGGTCCAGACACCTTCAAAGCCCCGCGGCACTGGCGAAACCACCAGCGGGCAGACCGGGGTTTTCACGGTGATCGGCATCGCCCCGTAGCTGACCGCTGTCGGGTTGCCGGCCAGGGTTTGCGCCAGCGCCCGGGCGCAGCTCATCAGTGGCATCACATACAGCAGACTCAAGCCATCAACCTGCGCGCAGTCGCCCAGCGCAAAGATGTTGTCGTGGGAGGTCTTGAGGTGACGGTCCACCTCGATTCCGCGGTTGATGCGAATGCCCGCAGCCGCCGCCAAGTCGGTGCGGGGCCGCAAGCCAATGGCCGACACAACCACATCACAGGCAATGACGCTGGCATCTGACAAGTGTGCTTCGAGGCCATTTTCAGTGCGCTGCAAACGCGTAAGCACCGGCCCTAGGTGCAAGCGCGCGCCCAGACTTTCGAGGCCCGCCTGCACCGCTGCCGCAGCGGCAGGGTGCAGCAATGTCGGCATCACTTGCTCACAAGGCGCCACCAGATCAACTTCGTAACCGCCTGCAATCAAATCGTTGGCAAATTCACAACCAATCAGCCCAACGCCCAAAATCAGCACCCGACGCTTGCCCGCAGCCGCGGCACGAAAGCGTGCGTAGTCTTCAAGGTCGTTAATCGAGAAAATCGCGTCCTGGGCATCGCCGTCTACCGGCACCTGCACCGACTGTGCGCCCCAGGCCAGAATCAGGTCGCGATAGGGCACGGCTTCCTCACCGATCCACAGTTGCTTGTGGCCCGGATCAATCCCGCTGACCCGCGTATGGGTCCGCACTTGCGCCTTGAGTTGCTCGGCCATGGCGCCGGGCAGGGCCATGCTCAAACCGTCGGCTTCTTTATTTTTGCCAAAGCCGGTAGACAGCATCGGCTTGGAATAGGAGCGCCCATCATCGGCCGTGATCAGCAACAGCGGGGTTTCGCTGTCCAGCTTGCGAAACTCCCGGGCCAGGTTATAGCCAGCCAGCCCAGTACCTACGATCACGACAGGTGCGTTCATTCCAATCTCCAGGGTGAATCAATTCAAAAGAGGGCGGATCAGCCGATTTCGATCATCTCGAAATCCATTTTTCCGACGCCGCAGTCCGGGCACAGCCAGTCTTCAGGCACGTCTTGCCATTGCGTGCCGGGCGCGATGCCGTCATCCGGCCAGCCATCGGCTTCGTTGTAAATCAGTCCACAGACAATGCATTGCCACTTTTTCATGGGGGTTACTTCCTTAAGTTCAGGCTGGGGCGAGGGCACAGGCTCTTATCGACCGGCTGTGTTGCTCGTTAAATTCAGGGCGTTTTGTACTGATCAGCACCGATAGATGCAAGCACGATGACTGCCAAAGGCGCTCAGCCGCTCCTGCCAGGATCCGCGTGATAAGCTCGCCGACCTCAATGGCTGCCAATTATGACCCACCGTGCCGCACATAACTCCCCCGCTGGTCTCCTCTGTCTGGCTTGAGCAACGCCATCTTCCTGCGCTGCCCGACGAACTAACCCTCGACTGGCTATTCGATCAGGGCTCCCTGACCCGGCGCCTGACCGCACTTTCAAACGACGCCTTCAGCGTGCTCCCGCTGTTCGAAGGTTGGCAAACGTTGCGTGCCGATGAATGCACCGCGCTTGGCCTGTGCAAAAACAGTGAGGGCTGGGTGCGCGAAGTGTATTTGCTCGGCCATCAGCAACCGTGGGTATTTGCCCGCAGCGTGGCAGCGAGAAGCGCGCTGCAAGAGGGCGGGCTGGACATGGACGCGTTGGGGACTCGCTCACTGGGTGAGTTGCTGTTTTGCGACGACGCCTTTGAGCGCGGCGCATTGCAGGTGTGCCGCTACCCCCGCGACGGGCTGCCGGTCGCCGATCAGGCCGACGGCCTGTGGGCACGTCGCTCACGCTTTACCCGCGGCCCGTTGAGCCTGTTGGTGGCCGAAGTCTTCTTACCTAACCTGTGGGCCGCCCTGAGTGCCCGGTCGGAGAACACCTGATGTACGTGAGCCTGCTCAAATCACTCAATCGCTTGAACCCGCGTGCCTGGGACTTTATTCAACTGACCCGCATGGACAAGCCCATCGGCATTTACCTGCTGCTGTGGCCGACGTTGTGGGCGCTGTGGATTGCCGCCAAGGGTGTGCCTTCGTTGAGCAACCTGCTGATCTTTGTCTTCGGCGTGATCCTGACCCGGGCGGGTGGCTGCGTGATCAACGATTTTGCGGATCGCAAGGTCGACGGCCACGTCAAACGTACTGAACAACGGCCTTTGGTCAGCGGAAAAATCAGCAGCAAAGAAGCGCTGGTGTTTTTTGCGTTGCTCATGGGTATCAGCTTCCTACTGGTGCTGTGCACCAACGCCCCGACCATCTGGCTGTCATTCGGCGGCCTGGCGCTGGCCGCAAGTTACCCGTTCATGAAGCGCTACACCTACTACCCGCAAGTGGTCCTGGGCGCGGCGTTCTCGTGGGGCATGCCTATGGCTTTCACCGCCGAAACCGGCAGCCTGCCAGCGGCCGCGTGGTTGCTGTACATCGCCAACCTGCTGTGGACCGTGGGTTACGACACCTACTACGCCATGACCGACCGCGACGACGACCTGAAAATCGGCGTCAAATCTACCGCCATCCTGTTTGGCGACGCCGACCGCGTGATCATCCTCAGCCTGCAAGGTCTGGCGCTGGGCTGTTTGTTGCTGGCGGGGGCGCACTTTGAACTGGGCGGCTGGTTCCACCTCGGTTTGCTTGCGGCAGCGGCGTGCTTTGTGTGGGAATTCTGGTACACCCGCAACCGCGACCCGCAACGCTGCTTCAAAGCCTTCCTGCACAACCATTGGGCCGGGTTGGCGATCTTCGTGGGGATCGTGCTGAATTACGCGCTGGCCTGACCGCAACCCCTGTAGGAGCAAGCTCGCTCCTACAGGTTTTTTGTACGAAACACCTATTGATTTCATTGCGTCACAGGCACCAGCCGCAACGTACTGCGGGTGTTGGCCTGGACCTCGGTGTCGTCGATATGGGTGATGTCGTAGTCGCCTTCGATGTAGGCCTGCGCCTGGTCGCTGTAGTGTTTGTCGAAGGGCACGCCGCTTTGGCCCACCGGGTTGATGGTCAGGCCGTGCGAAGGGTCGGCAAAGTCGATCACACGCCGGGTCGACGGGCCATAGCTCACGGCCCACGGCGCATTGCCGAGTTTGGCGCTGAGGTTGTTCGGCACTTCGTGACTGCCGGGCGCCGCAAAGGGCCCCACGTTAAATAACCAGTCCAGCGGTTTTTGCCGTCCCAGCGGGTGTTCGTGGGTCAGGGTGTGGGCGCTGCCCCAACGCCATTGCGCGGGGTCATCGCCCAAGGTGGTCTTGAGCTGGGCGATGCTGTTTTGCCAAGCCAGTTTGACGGTGTCGGCGCGGGTCTCTTTTTGCGCCGTGTTGCGATTGTCCCACCACGGCGAATCAGGGCTCGCAGCAAGGCGCGGCAAGGCCTCGTCGATCACGCGGGTGGTCAGCAAGGTGTCGAAGAGGGCATCGCCCAGCTTGTCGTGCATCGCGGCCTGCGCCAGGCTGTACAAAAACTGGTTGAACACGGTGGCGGCCGTCGAGTCCAACGGGTAGTCGCCTTTCCACTGCGCCAGTTGCTCGACTAATTTGCGCTCCGCCGGGGCGTTGACCACTTCTCGCAGCACCGGCAACAGCGGCTTGAGCACGCGCTGACCATAGTCAGTGGTGGTGCCCAGTTGCAGCGCCTGGCTGTTTTTAAGGTTCCATTTCACGCCGGGATCGCTGAGCTGGCGATTTAACTGTTGGCCACGATCCGCGAGGTTGTAGTAGCCGGGGATCTGAATGCCGGTGGGCGAAACCGGCTGAAAATTGGCCGACACGATGTAGCCCCGCGCCGGGTTTTCTTCCTGCGGGTTATCGCTAAACGGGTAAAAGCCCTCTTTGTCAGCCTCATTCGTGCTGCCATCGAGGATGAACGCCGGGTTGACCCCCGCAGGCCGTTTAGGCAGTTGCGCAGCCGCCCACCAACCAATATCCCCTGCGGCGTTGGCCCATACCACGTTCAACCCCGGCGCCTGGATGTGGGTCGCTGCCGCCCGAGCCTTGCTCAGGCTGTCGGCGCGGTTGAGCTGGTAGAAGCCTTCAAGGATCGGATTTTTTGTCTCCAGAAAACCCCACCACATGGCGATGGGCGTAGCGCCCGCCGTGGCGCCCAGCACGTCGTTGACGATCGGCCCATGCGGGGATTGACGCAGGGTCAACGTGACCGGCGCTTCGCCTTTCACCGCTATCTGCTGCTGGCTGCTGCTCATGTCGACCCACTGGCCGTGGTACCACACTTGATTGGGGTTATCGGGGTTGGTCTTTTCGGCGATCAGGTCCAGGTCATCGTTCTGGAACATAGTCAGGCTCCAGCCAAAGTCGCTGTTGTTGCCCAGAAACGCGAACGGCACCAGCGCCTGGTGGTAGCCATACAGCTCGAACTCCGGCGTGGAAAGCTGCGCCTCGTACCACACCGACGGGGTCGAAAAACGAATATGCGGGTCCCCCGCCAGCAGCGGTTTGCCGCTTTGCGTGCGCGTGCCCGACACCACCCACGCGTTGCTGCCTTCAAATTGCGGCAAGCCCGCCTGGCTCAGTGCCTGATCACTGAGCTGCGCCAACGCCCCCAGGGTTTTCCAGTCGCTGGCCGCCAGGGCCGGGGCCAATACGCCTTGAGGCTGCCAGTCGAGATCGAAGACTTTCAGGTAGTCGCTGCCCAATTGATCACGTACGTAAGTCAGTAGCGGCTCAGTACGAAAGGCCGCAGCAAAGCTGTAGGCCATGTAACCGGCGACACTGATCGTATCCTCTGCCGTGAAGGGTCTTGGCGTGATGCCCAGCAGGTCGAACTCCACGGGTTTGGCGTGGGTGGCCTGATACTGATTGATCCCGTCCAGATACGCTTGCAAGGCCAAAAACGCCGGGGACTGCTGATCCAGCTCGGTCATATAGCTGGCTGCCCGTTCGCGAATGCGCAGGCTGCGAAACAGCTTGTCGGTGTCGACCAGTTTGGGCCCCAGCACCTCAGCCAGCTCGCCCCGGGCCAGGCGGCGCATGATCTCCATCTGAAACAGCCGGTCTTGCGCCTGAACGTAACCGAGCGCGCGGTACACATCCGCCTCATTACCCGCCCGAATATGCGGCACCCCGCGCTCGTCATACCGCACCGTGACCGGCCCTTGCAGCCCACTCAGCGCCACTTGCCCCTGTCGCACGGGCAGTTTGCTTTGCACGTACCACACGCCACCTCCGACAACGGCAGCGATAACAAGGGCGAGGGCGGTCAGGCTGCGTTTCATGAGGGGTTCCTTGTTCTTTTAGTCGGCACCGAAACGTGATTACAGGGCGGTACGCGCATCCTGCCACGGGCAATAACACCCCACGGCCATGGTATGGATGGCTTTCACCGAGCGGCCCTGGCTCAAGGCTTGCAGAATGGGCTCGATAAAGCTGTTATTGGCGTTGCAGGTGGCGCCTTCGCTGTAGGGGCCAAAGTAGGCCAGTTGGCCGCTGTGGTCCCAGATGGCAACGGCCGGGCTGACGCTCAGATGTTCGGCACCCGGCAGGCTGGCCAAGGGGTTGATCGCGCCCAAGGTCGCCGCAAGCTGGCCGTGTGTGCCGGGCTTTTGCACGGAATAGAATTCAACCCCTTGCGGGACGTAAGTCGCCAGCAGTTCGCTCAGGTGCTGCTGATTGCCAACGTTACACGGGCAGGCCGGGTCCCAAAAGTGCACCACGCGAATCGGCCCCGGCCCGGACAGTTCGGCGGGCAGGCTGAGCACGTCGCCTGCAAACAGCGCGGTTTGGTCGCTGAACGCACGAATGTAACGGCCCTGAAACCAATCGTAGGCGGCCCACAACCCCACGCCGCAGGTCAGCGCCAGCAGGCAGGCAAGCCAGGTTTTAGCGGTGGGCGCGGGCATGCAAAATGATCCTCAAGGGTCGCGTAGCTTGCCATGCTTGAACTGACAGATGAATATCGTCGGTCTATAAAGACTGTTCTGCCCTCATGCCTTTCTGTTTGGAACCCCTTATGCCCGCCGCGTTTTCTCCCGATTCCTTGCGCACCAGCTTGCAGCCTCTGGTCGCAGGTCAGCCGTTATCGAGGGAGGGTTTGGCGTACCAGCATTTTTATGGGTTGGACTTCGCGCAGCGCACAGCGCCCGTGCGCCGCCAACTGGGGCGCTTCAGTGCGGGCGGCTATGAACTGGTCAGCCAGGTCTGGTGGCCCGAGTCCACGCCCGTGGCAACGCTGTTTGTGGTCCACGGTTTTTACGATCACATGGGGTTGTATCGGCATGTGATTGAGTGGGGCTTGAACCACGGCTTTGTGGTGATTGCCTGCGATTTGCCGGGGCATGGGCTGTCGAGTGGCGAGCGCGCCAGCATTGATGACTTCTCGCAGTATCAAGAGGCGCTGCAAGGCCTGTTTATCGAGGCGCAATCGTTGGCGCTGCCGCAACCTTGGCACTTGATCGGGCAAAGCACCGGCGGCGCGGTGGTGCTGGACCATTTGCTGCACTACGGCGATCAGAGCCCGGCCCAAGGCAAGGCGGTACTGATGGCACCGCTGGTGAGGCCCAAAGACTGGAAGTGGTCGAAGTTCAGCTATTACCTGCTCAGGCCTTTCGTCAAAGGTATCGAGCGGCGTTTTAGCGAGAACACTAACGACCCGGATTTCATGCCGTTTCTGCTGGCCGATCCGCTACAGCCCATGCGCCTGCCCACCGCATGGGTGGGCGCCATGGCGCGCTGGATTCCTCGCGTCGAGGCCATGCCTGCGAGCGCCCGCCAGCCCTTGGTGATTCAGGGCCAGGCAGATAAAACCGTCGATTGGGAACACAACCTCAAGGTGCTGGACGCCAAGTTCAATCACCCTCAAGTGCTGCTGATCCCCCAGGCCCGACACCATCTGGCCAATGAAACCGCCGACATCCGCGAAGCGTATTTCGCGTTTCTGGATCAACATTTCTGACCCAACACCCCTGTAGGAGCGAGCTTGCCTCGCGATCTTTTGACCGTTTAAAGATCGCGAGGCAAGCTCGCTCCTACAGTCTCAATCCGGGATCGGCAGGTTCAGGCTCTCTTTCACTTCTTCCATCACGATGTAGCTCTTGGACTCACGCACGTGAGGCAGTTTGAGCAAAATATCGCCCAGCAGTTTTCGGTACGACGCCATCTCGGAAATTCGCGCCTTGACCAAATAGTCGAAGTCACCCGAGACCAAATGGCACTCCAGCACGTGGGGCAGTTTCAGCACGGCACGTCGGAACTCTTCAAAAGTATCGCCTGACTTGTAGTCGAGGCTGATCTCGACAAAGACCAGCAAGCTGCCCTGCAGGTGTTGCGGGTTGAGACGGGCGTTGTAGCCCATGATGATCCCTTCGCGCTCCAGCCTGCGTACCCGCTCGGTGCAGGGCGTGGTCGACAGCCCGACCTTCTCGCCCAGCTCGGTAAACGAGATACGCCCATCGGCCTGCAAGATGCGCAAAATGTTGCGATCAATCTTGTCCAGCTCGCGCTTTGTCTGGTGATTTGTACGCATAGGAGATTCTCCTTTGTCAAAAGCGTTTCGGCCGAGAATTGTCGCCAAATATAGCCGCTTATACAGTGAAACTCACTGGCTAATGCTTCATATACTGCCCACATCTTCGCTTTGAACAATAAACGTCTGCGGCGGGCCGCGATGAGGGATAAAAATATGCGCGTTATGGTATTGGGTGGCGGCGTGATTGGGACTGCCAGCGCCTATTATCTGGCCCGAGCCGGATTCGACGTGGTCGTCGTAGACCGCCAGCCTGCCGTGGCGATGGAAACCAGCTTTGCCAACGCCGGCCAGGTGTCCCCAGGTTATGCCTCGCCGTGGGCTGCACCGGGCGTGCCGCTCAAGGCCATGAAGTGGTTGTTGGAGCGTCACGCACCGCTGGCGATCAAAGCCACGGCCAATGTCGACCAATACCTGTGGATGGCGCAAATGCTGCGCAACTGCACCGCCAGCCGTTACGCGGTGAACAAAGAGCGCATGGTGCGTCTGTCCGAGTACAGCCGCGATTGCCTCGACGAATTGCGTGCCGAAACCGGCATTGCCTACGAGGCGCGCAGCCTGGGCACCACGCAACTGTTTCGCACCCAGGCGCAACTGGACGGCGCGGCCAAAGACATCGCCGTACTCAAAGAGTCCGGCGTGCCGTTTGAGCTGCTGGACCGTGCGGGCATTGCCCGGGTTGAGCCGGCGCTGGCCAACGTCACCGACATTCTGGCCGGCGCCTTGCGCTTGCCGAATGACCAAACCGGCGACTGCCAGATGTTCACCACCCGCCTGGCCGAAATGGCCAAAAACCTGGGTGTCGAATTCCGCTTCGGCCAAGACATTCAGCATTTGGACTACGCGGGTGATCGCATCAATGGCGTGATGATCGACGGCAAACTCGAAACCGCAGACCGCTACGTACTGGCGCTGGGCAGCTACTCGCCGCAAATGCTCAAGCCGCTGGGCATCAAGGCCCCGGTTTACCCGCTCAAGGGTTACTCGCTGACCATCCCGATCACTAACTCGGACATGGCCCCGACGTCGACGATTCTGGATGAAACCTACAAAATCGCGATCACCCGTTTCGACAACCGCATTCGTGTGGGCGGCATGGCTGAAATCGCCGGTTTTGACCTGTCGCTGAACCCGCGTCGCCGCGAAACCCTGGAGATGGTCGTCAACGACCTTTATCCTCAGGGCGGCGATTTGAGCCAGGCCAGCTTCTGGACCGGTCTGCGCCCAACCACGCCAGACGGCACGCCGATTGTGGGCGCGACCCCATTCAAAAACCTGTTCCTGAACACCGGTCATGGCACACTCGGCTGGACCATGGCCTGCGGCTCTGGTCGCTTCCTCGCTGACGTGATGGCCAAAAAGACCCCACAGATCAGCACCGAAGGCCTCGATATTTCTCGTTACGGCAACCACCAGGAGACTGCACAACATGGCAATCCAGCGCCAGCTCACCAATAACCGCATGAGCCAGATCGTGGCTCATAACGGTACTGTTTACCTGTCCGGTCAGGTCGGCGACGACATGAACGCAGGGATTGAGCAGCAAACGCGCGAAACCCTGAATAACATCGAGCGCCTGCTGGATCTGGCGGGCACTGACAAAAGCCACCTTCTGTCGGTGACCATTTACCTCAAAGACATTGATGCCGACTTTGCGGGCATGAACAGCGTGTGGGATGAGTGGCTGCCTAAAGGCGTGCAACCTGCCCGTGCCACGGTTGAGGCCAAGCTGTGCGAGCCTGAAATTCTGGTTGAGTTGTCGGTTGTGGCCGCACTGCCATAACCTCACCGTTTTAAACACAGTCCCTCTTGCGGTGCGGCACGCGGTTTACGCCGTGGGTCAGCACCGTTTTTTTATTCAACAGCCGTTAGAAGCCCGCCGCCATGCGCCCAACTCGTGCCCTGATCGACCTTCAAGCCCTGCGTCATAACTACCAACTGGCCCGTGAAGTGACGGGGGCAAAAGCCCTCGCGGTGATCAAGGCCGATGCCTACGGGCACGGTGCCGTACGTTGCGCCCAAGCCCTGGAGGCCGAGGCTGATGGCTTTGCCGTCGCCTGTATCGAAGAAGCACTGGAGCTGCGCGCCGCCGGTATTCACGCCCCCGTGCTGCTGCTCGAAGGTTTTTTTGAGGCCGATGAACTGCCGCTGATCGTCGAACATGACTTTTGGTGCGTGGTGCATTCACTGTGGCAACTCGAGGCTATCGAGCAAGCCAAGCTCGCCAAGCCGATTCACGTGTGGCTAAAACTCGACACCGGCATGCACCGCGTGGGGCTGCACCCAAGCGATTACAAAACCGCTTATCAGCGCCTGCAAGCAAGCGGAAAAGTCGCAAAAATTGTGCTGATGAGCCATTTCGCCCGCGCCGATGAACTGGACTGCCTGCGCAGCGTAGAGCAGGTCGCCGTGTTCCTGGCTGCCCGTGACGACTTATCTGCCGACGTCAGCTTGCGCAACTCACCCGCCATTCTTGGCTGGCCAAGTGTGCCCAGCGACTGGGTGCGCCCGGGTCTGATGCTCTACGGAGCTTCGCCTTTCGAAGAAGCCCAGGCGCACGCCGCACGCTTGCAACCGGTGATGACCCTGGAGTCCAAAGTGATTGCCGTGCGTGAACTGCCTGCCGGTGAGCCGGTGGGTTACGGCGCGAAGTTCGTCACCCCTAAACCGATGCGCATTGGCGTGGTTGCCATGGGTTATGCCGACGGCTACCCGCGTCACGCACCCACGGGCACCCCCGTTTGGGTTGCCGGTCAACGCAGCCAATTGCTGGGCCGGGTATCCATGGACATGCTGTGCATCGACCTCACGGATGTGCCGCAGGCAGGCCTCGGTTCAACGGTTGAGTTGTGGGGCAAAAACATCCTCGCCAGCGAACTCGCGGCAAAAGCTGAAACCATTCCCTACCAAATTTTTTGCAACCTGAAACGAGCGCCGCGCCTCTATTCCGGGAGCTGATGGGTTGTATCCAATGTGCGGAGCACAATGGGTACGCAGGTTTGAGGTCGAAGTGTTGTAAATACTGAACGCTATCGCCATGATGGCGGCTTCTTGACCTGAATCTGATCCCCTGGAGGCTCCCGCATTGGACGTCGGTGAACGACTGCAATCCATCCGCAAACTGAAAGGCCTGTCACAGCGTGAACTCGCCAAGCGCGCGGGCGTCACCAACAGCACCATTTCGATGATCGAAAAGAACAGCGTGAGCCCGTCAATAAGCTCCCTGAGAAAAGTGCTGAGTGGCATTCCGATGTCTATGGTCGAGTTCTTTTCCGAAGAAATCCTTCAGGAAAAGCCGACACAGATTGTCTACAAAGCCAATGAGTTGATCGACATCTCAGATGGCGCCGTGACCATGAAACTGGTCGGCAAGGCGCATCCGAGTCGGGCGATTGCGTTTCTCAACGAAATTTATCCACCGGGCGCTGACACCGGGGACGAAATGCTGACCCACGAAGGCGAAGAAACCGGAATCCTTGTCGAGGGCCGCCTTGAGCTGACCGTTGGCCTTGAGACGTTCGTGCTCGAAGCCGGTGACAGCTATTACTTCGAGAGTTCGAAACCGCACCGTTTTCGCAACCCGTTCAATGTCGCGGCGCGACTAATCAGCGCAGCCACCCCCGCAAATTTCTAAACAAAGCGGCGCCCTATGCGTATCTAGAGGCGCCCGCGATTCCATTTCGCCAGCTCTATTCCCCCTTTATTTTTAGGGTTGTTTCAGTGTGTCAGGCTAAACGGTATACTTTCGCCGCCCGCAAAACCGTGGTTGTGGGCGTGAATAGCCACCATTGAGGGTGTACGCGTGAACCTAATTATGAAAATGCTGGCCGTACCAGCAACAGTACTGGCCCTATGGGCTGCCAACGCTCAAGCAACGACGGATGATGACATCGCAAAACGCCTCGAACCCGTCGGCAAAGTCTGTGTTCAGGGCCAAGAGTGCGCGGGCATGAGCGTGACCGCGGCAGCGGGTGGCAGTGGTGGTGGCATGAGCGCTGATGACGTGGTTGCCAAGCACTGCAACGCTTGTCACAGCATTGGCTTGCTGGAAGCCCCGAAAATCGGTGACACCGCGGCCTGGAAAGTGCGCGCCGACAAAGAAGGCGGTATTGATGGCCTGCTGGCCAAAGCCATTACCGGGCTCAACGCCATGCCCCCTAAAGGCACCTGTTCGGAATGTTCCGACGACGAGCTGAAAGCCGCCATCCAGAAAATGTCCGGCTTGTAATAACCCCACGCCACTGTAAGAGCGAGCTTGCCTCGCGATCTTTTTAGAGATCAAAAGATCGCGAGGCAAGCTCGCTCCTACCGTTTGAGCCTTGCACTTTGCAACCAAAACCGACCACTCTCGGTCACATCTCTATACACGGATGGTTTTGGAGGCTCAGATGGTGCAGTCCTGTTCGATCGACTATGCAGTCGATGAGGCGCTGGCTCGATTACCCGCGCATATCCACCTCGGTTTGCCGCTGGGCTTGGGCAAGGCCAATCGTTTTGTGAACGCGCTGTACCAGCGCATCAAACAGTTACCAGAGCGCCAGTTGACGATTTACACCGCGTTAAGCCTGGGCCGCCCGGCGCTGGGCGATGGCTTGCAAAAACGCTTTCTGGAACCGTTCGTAGCGCGCATCTTTGGCGACTATATCGAGCTGGAATACCTCGCCGACCTGCACCGCGACAGCCTGCCGAACAACATCAGCGTGCAGCAGTTTTTCATGCAGCCGGGCAGCCTGCTCAACAGCCCACCGGCGCAGCAAGATTACGTCAGCAGCAATTACAGCCACGCGGCCCGTGACATCAACGCCAATGGCCTGAATCTGGTGGCGCAGTTGATCGCCCGCAACCCGCGGGATGCCAATCGCCTGAGTTTGAGCTGCAACCCCGACATCACCCTCGATCTGCTGCCGATGATCGCCAAACGCCGGGCAGCGGGCGAGACCATTCTGCTGCTCGGCCACGTACACAGCGACCTGCCCTACATGCCCGGTGACTCGGAGCTCAACGCTGACGATTTTGACCTGCTGATCGACGACGATGAGCGCACCACGCTGTTTTCCACGCCCAATATGCCGGTCAATGTGCAAGACCACTTTATTGGCCACCACGCCAGCACCCTGATCCGCGACGGCGGCACCCTGCAAATCGGCATTGGCGCGATGGGCGATGCGCTGGCGGCTTCCTTGCTGGCACGCCAGGCTGACAGCAAAGGCTATCGCGCGTTGCTCAACGATATGGATGTCACGCCGTGGCGCGCCCTGATTGAGCGCGAAGGCGGGGTCGAGCCCTTTGCCCAAGGCCTGTATGGTTGCAGCGAAATGTTCGTGCATGGGCTCATGGCCTTGGTCGACGCAGGCATCGTGCGACGCAAGGTTTACCCGGATATTGAGCGCCAGACCCAAGCCAACGCGGGCACGCTGGACGAAAGCTTGCACACCGATGGCGTCAGCGTTCACGGCGGTTTCATCCTCGGCCCAAGCGACTTTTACCAGCGTTTGAACGAACTGCCTTACAGCAAGCGCGCCGAATTCAACATGACCGCCATCAGCTACATCAACGAGCTCTTTGGTCAGGAAGCATTAAAACGCCTGCAACGCCGTGATGCGCGCTTTGTAAACAGCGCCTTCACCGTGACCTTGCTGGGCGCAGGCGTGGCGGATCAGTTGCAAGATGGTCGCGTACTCAGCGGGGTCGGCGGGCAATACAACTTCGTGGCGCAGGGGCACGCGCTGCACGATGCGCGGTCGGTGATCATCCTGCGCAGCTGGCGTGAATCCGGGGGCGATGTGAGTTCCAACATCGTCTGGGAGTACGGCCATTGCACGATCCCGCGTCATTTGCGCGACATTGTGGTGACCGAGTACGGCATTGCCGACTTGCGCGGCAAAACCGATAAGCAGGTGATCGAGGCACTGCTCAACATCACCGACTCACGTTTCCAGACCGAACTGATCGCGCAGGCACAACACATCGGCAAACTGCCAAAAGACTTTTGCCTGGACCCACGCTTTGCCGACAACAGCCCGGAACGCTTGCAGGCGATTGCCGAGCGCCATCCGCACCTGTTCCCGGAGTACCCGCTGGGCAGCGATTTCAGCGCGCAGGAGCAAGACCTGCTGCGAGCGTTGAACTGGCTCAAGAGCAAATTCAAGCTCACGCAGCTCTATGAACTGGGCAAGGCCACGCTCGACGCGCCATCACCGCAGGCGTACCCCGAACACCTGGCGCGCATGCACCTCGACAACCCGGACGGGCTGCGCGAAGAGCTGTATCAGCGCGTGCTGCTGGCGGGGTTGCAGGCAACTGCCAAATAACAACTATCGCCCGTGCCGCCGCAGATCTACGCGCGCGAACACGTAGCAGCTGCCGAGCCTGCGAGGCTGCGTCCGGCTGCGCAGCAGTCGTAAAATCAAGCACTGCGGCGTGTCAGTTGAAGCCTGAATTTAGGGCTTACGATCGCTTCGCAATCGGACGTAGCCTCGCAGGCTCGGCAACTGCTACGAAATCAGCTTGCTGCACACCATAGAGTCTCCCACACAGGGCCGTGTCACTCGATAAACGTCACTTTGCCGCCTGCCAGGGATTGAACCCGTGCCAGGGACTCAACGCGATAGCCCTGCGAGTCCAGCTCGGCGCGGCCACCCTGGAACGACTTCTCGATCACGATGCCCAGGCCCGCGACGGTTGCGCCCGCTTGCTTGATGATCGAAATCAGTGCCTGCGACGCTTTGCCGTTGGCCAGGAAGTCGTCGATGACCAGCACCCGATCAGTGCTTTTCAGGTGACGCGGGGAGATGGCAACGGTGCTTTCGGTTTGCTTGGTGAACGAATACACCGTGGCCGACAGCAGGTTTTCAGTCAGGGTCAGGGACTGGTGCTTGCGGGCGAAAATCACCGGAACACCCAGGTTCAAGCCCGTCATCACGGCTGGAGCAATGCCCGAGGCTTCGATGGTGACGATCTTGGTGATGCCCGCATCAGCGAACAAACGCGCGAACTCATCGCCGATTTCTTTCATCAGCTGGGGATCGATCTGGTGGTTCAAAAAGGCATCAACCTTCAAAACCTGATCGGAAAGCACGATGCCTTCTTCGCGAATTTTCTTGTGCAGTGCTTCCAACGTAACGTCCTCAAATAGCGCCTATGCGCTGAAGGTAGAGTAAAAAGTAGTCGATTTTAGCGTTTTAACATTGCGCGTATATCGGCCAATGCCGTATTTCCGCGAACCGCTTTCACTTCGGTGGGGGTGTCGTCGTTGCCTTCCCAGGCCAGATCGTCCGGCGGCAACTCATCCAGGAAGCGACTCGGCGCGCAATCGATGATTTCGCCGTACTGCTTGCGCTTGGCCGCAAAGGTAAACGCCAGCGTCTCACGTGCGCGGGTAATCCCTACGTAGGCAAGGCGACGTTCTTCTTCGATGGTGTCGGCTTCGATGCTGGAGCGGTGCGGCAGGATTTCTTCTTCCATGCCCATGATGAACACGTAGGGGAATTCCAGCCCTTTGGACGCGTGCAACGTCATCATCTGCACACCTTCGGCGCCGTCTTCCTCTTCTTGCTGGCGCTCAAGCATGTCGCGCAGCACCAGCTTGCCGATGGCTTCCTCAATGGTCATGCCGCCTTCTTCGTCTTTTTCGAGGGTGTTTTTCAACGCCTCGACCAAGAACCAGACGTTGGACATGCGGTAGTCAGCGGCCTTTTCACTGGAGCTGTTGGTGCGCAGCCAGTTTTCGTAGTCGATGTCCATGATCATGCTGCGCAGCGCGGCAATCGGGTCTTCGCCCGAGCAGTGCTCGCGCACGCGGTCCATGAAACGCTTGAAGCGGGCCAGGCGATCTGTGAACCGACTGTCCAGATGCTCGCCCAGACCGATTTCGTCGGTCGCCGCGTACATCGAGATTTTGCGTTCAGTGGCGTAGTTACCCAGCTTTTCCAGCGTGGTAGAACCGATCTCACGCCGTGGGACGTTGATCACCCGCAGGAAGGCGTTGTCGTCATCCGGGTTCACAATCAGCCGGAAGTAGGCCATCAGGTCTTTTACTTCCTGACGCCCGAAGAAGCTGTTTCCGCCTGAGAGGCGGTAAGGGATCTGATGATGCTGCAATTTCAGCTCAATCAGTTTTGCCTGATAGTTGCCGCGGTACAGAATCGCAAAGTCGCTGTAAGGCCGGTCTGTGCGCAGGTGCAGCGTCAGGATCTCGACCGCAACGCGCTCGGCCTCGGCGTCTTCGTTGCGGCAGCGAATGACCCGCACTTCATCGCCGTGGCCCATCTCACTCCACAACTGCTTCTCGAACGCATGCGGGTTGTTCGAAATCAGCACGTTGGCGCAGCGCAAAATGCGGCTGGTGGAGCGATAGTTTTGCTCCAGCATCACCACTTTCAGGGACGGGTAATCGTCCTTGAGCAGCATCAGGTTTTCAGGGCGAGCGCCGCGCCAGGCATAAATGGACTGGTCATCATCGCCCACCACGGTGAACTGGTTGCGCGTGCCAATCAGGTATTTGACCAGCAGATACTGGCTGGCGTTGGTGTCCTGGTATTCGTCCACCAGCAGGTAGCGGACCTTGTTCTGCCACTTTTCAAGGATGTCAGCGTGCTCTTCGAACAGCTTCACCGGCAGCAGGATCAGGTCGTCAAAATCCACCGCGTTGTAGGCTTTGAGCGTGCGTTGATAGTGGGTGTAGACGATGGCCGCCGTCTGCTCCTTGGGGTTGCGCGCATTTTCCAAGGCCTGGGGCGGCAGGATCAGGTCGTTTTTCCACGAGCCGATCATGTTCTTGATTTCATCGACCCCGTCATCACCCGAGTATTCCTTTTGCATGATGTCGGTCATCAGCGCTTTGACGTCGGCCTCGTCAAAGATCGAAAAGCCCGGCTTGTAGCCCAGCCGCGCGTGCTCCTTGCGGATGATGTTCAGCCCCAGGTTGTGGAACGTGCTCACCGTCAGGCCTCGGCCTTCACCTTTTTTGAGCAACGTGCCGACGCGCTCTTTCATCTCGCGGGCGGCCTTGTTGGTAAAGGTCATGGCGACGATGTACTGAGCACGGATGCCACAGTTCTGAATAAGGTGTGCGATTTTTCGGGTAATCACACTGGTTTTGCCGGAGCCAGCACCGGCGAGCACCAAAAGAGGGCCGCCGACGTAGCTCACGGCTTCTTGCTGCCGGGGATTGAGTCGGGACATGACGGTTATAAGGGTCGATGACGAAAAGGGCGGGCATTTTAACAGGCTGAGCAGATATTGCCGCCACTCTGCGACAGTGTGACGTAGCCCTCTATCTAAATTTGCCGCTTTTGTTACTTTGCCGCAGGATACCTGACCTGTTTAGGTCTACCGTTCGGTATGCGCTAGCCAGGTGCATTTGATAAATGGTGTCATTTGCCATTAGCCGATAGCACGCCATAATGCCCATCGCCTGAATTTATGCAGAGTCTAGGGAGCCAGCTTGTCTACGCCTGTCGAACCCTTGCGTTTGCTGCTACTGGCCAAAGAGCCGTCTTGGGCAGCGTTATTGCGTGAGTGTCTGACGCCCATGGGAAGTTCGGCCATATTAATGTGTGCGCCGAACTGGGAATCTGTCAGCTATTTGTTCGAAAACGATCAAAATGCGCTGCTCCTGACCACCCCGGCCCTGCAGCCCCTCGCGGGTCGCTGCCGCTTGTCCACTATCTTGTTGCTGGACGCAGAACCGGTGATGCCGCCCCAAGGCGTCAGCGACTGGCTGGTCAGCACCAGCCTGAACACAGACGTGCTGCGCCGCTGCCTGCGCCATGTGCACGAACGCGGCGTGCTGGAACACACGTTGCAACGCCTGGCCGAAGAAGACCCGCTGACCGGCATCGCCAACCGACAAGGCTTCCAGACCTTGCTAGCGGTGCGCCTGGCCGAAAACGATGGGCGCGGTGTCGCCCTCGGGCATCTGGACCTGGACAACTTTCGCCATGCCAATGACGCGCTGGGGCATCAGGCTGGCGACCGTCTGATCCTGCAAGTGGTGGCACGCCTTAAAAGCCAGCTCGAAGCCTGCGACCAGTTGGCTCGTCTGGGCAGCGACGAGTTCGCCCTGCTGATCGACACCCGCCGCGCCCCTGATCGCGCGGCCTGGATGGCCGAGCGCATCACCGAGGTCATGGCCGAGTCTTATTGGATCGACGGCGAAAGCTTGCTGATCGGTTGCAGCCTGGGCATCGCCCACGCCCGCGCCAATGCCGGGGCCGACCCCTTGATGTGGCACGCGCACATCGCCATGCAGCAGGCCAAAAGCACGCAGGGCTGCACCTATCACGTGTTCGACGAACGCATCAATCGCAATGCTCGCAGCCTCGCCGATCTGGAGAGCGAACTGCGTCGGGCCTTGCGTCGTGACGAACTTGAACTGCATTACCAACCGCGCCTGGACCTGGTCTCAGGCTTGATTGTGGGGCTCGAAGCTCTGGTGCGTTGGCGCCACGGCGAACGTGGCCTGCTCGCGCCGAGCGAATTTGTGCCGCTGGCCGAGCAAAGCGGGTTGATCGTGCCGCTGGGCTACTGGGTTATATCCCGAGCCTTGCGCGATATGCAGGCGCTGCGCGAACACGGGCTGGACGCACTGCACATGGCCGTTAACCTGTCGTTCCGTCAGTTTCAGGACAGCCAATTGCTCTCGACCCTCAGCCGCTTGATCTCCGAGCACGGGGTTGATGCTCAATGGCTGGAGTTTGAGCTGACTGAAACGGCAGTCATGCGCCGCAGTGACATGGTCAAACAGACCATGGATGCGCTGGGGCGACTGGGCGTGCGCTTCTCGCTGGATGATTTTGGCACCGGCTTTTCGTCCTTTGTGCACCTCAACAGCCTGCCCATTGCCCTGCTTAAAATCGACAAAAGCTTTGTCGGCGGCATGGAAGATCGCGAAGAGAACCGCAAGCTGGTGCACGCGATGATCAACCTGGCGCACAACCTTCAATTGCAAGTCGTGGCCGAAGGCGTAGAAACCCCGGAACAACTGGCGCTATTGCGTGATTTTGCCTGTGACCAGGTGCAGGGCTATCTCATCAGCAAACCGTTGCCGATCACCGAGTTGGTGGAGTATTTGACCCTTGGGGCTCAGCAAAAAGTGGCTCTCGACGCTCACTAACAGCTCCCACGAAACCCGTAGCAGTTGCCGAGCCTTGCGAGGCTACGTCCGATTGCGCAGTGATCGTAAATCCTGAGAACCCTACCCAACTGAAGAACCGCGATAGTCCATTTACGACGGCTACGCCGCCGGACGTAGCCTCGCGGGGCTCGGCAACTGCTACAAAACTCCACTACCCAGAAACTAATTGCGCCACCTTCGCCGCCTTGCGCTCACGCTTGAGCATGCGCCGCACCTTCCATTCAAACGCCAAGGTGAGGCTGACCGACGAGCACGCCAGGCCCAAGGCCAAGCCCCACCACACGCCTGTCGGGCCCCAGCCGAACGTGAATGCCATGAGCCAGGCAGTCGGCGCGCCGATCACCCAGTAGCAGAACAGCCCGACCAGAAAGGTGGTCTTGGCATCTTTGAGCCCACGGATCGCACCCATGGCGATGGTTTGCGTGCCATCAAACAACTCGAACCACGCCGCCACGGCCAACAGGCTGACCGCCAACTCAAACACGGGGCGGAACGCAGGGTCGTTGTAATCCAGAAACAGGCCAATCAACTGGTTCGGCCAGAACCAGAACACCACTGAAAACCCGAGCATGGCCGCGGCACCGAAACCAATACCCACCCGGCCCGCCAGGCGTGCCCGTAGCAAGTCGCCAGCGCCATAATGCTGACCGATGCGCATGGTGATGGCGTACGACATGCCTGCCGGAACCATGAACGCCACAGACACGATCTGTAACGCGATCTGGTGCGCAGCCAACTGCGTGCTGCCCATGGTGCCCATGCACAATGCCGCGAATGCAAACAGCCCGACTTCTACTGCGTAAGTGCCGCCAATCGGCAAACCAAGGCGCCACAGTTCGCGTAAATAGGTCAGGTTAATCCGCGAAAGGCCTTGGCGAATCGGATACGCGTCGTAAGCCGGGTGCTTATGGATATGCCAGGCCAAGCCAAGCGCCATGCAGGTTGCGACAATCGCCGTCACCAGACCAATGCCCATCAGACCCAGTTTTGGCAGGCCAAACATGCCGGTGATCAACGCGTAATTGAGTAGGAAGTTAGCCACGGTGCCAATCAGGCTTATTACCATCACCGGGGTTGCCCGGCCCATGGCGCTGGTAAAACCGCGCAAGGCCATAAACGTCATATAGCCGGGCAGGGCGAGTGGCAGCAGCAGCAAAAACTGCCCGGCGGCCTCTACGTTGGTCGGTGTCTGGCCAAATAGCAGCAACAGCGGTTTGATGTTCCACAGCACCAGCGCGCCCACCAGGGCCAACGCCCACGCCAGCCACAGCCCGGCCTGTGTCAGACGGGTGGCCCCTTCTATGTCGCCAGAGCCCTGACGAATCGACACGAGTGTGCCGACAGCCGCGATCACGCCGATGCAAAAAATAGACACGAACGAGTAGCTCGCAGCCCCCAAACTGCCACCGGCCAACGCCTCTGGACTCAGGCGAGCCATCATCAGTGTGTCGGTCAGCACCATCAGCATGTGCGCCAACTGCGAGGCGATCAGCGGCCCTGCCAGCCGCAGAATGGCCCAGAGCTCGATACGTACTGGATGCTGCTTTGTCATCGGTTTGATTTCTTGAGTGCGTTGAAAGACTGATTCTCGGCGCGTTGAGAGGATTAAGCAAAAGGATAAAAACGATTGCTGACATGACTAATACTCATGCTAAATACCGCTTTTAATGGACTTTCCCGTCGCACAATCGGATTTTTCCTCATGAGTCGTAGTCTTCCCCCTCTTTACGCCTTGCGCGCCTTCGAGGCCGCAGCACGTCACCACTCATTTACCCGCGCGGGAGAAGAACTGTCGATCACTCAGAGCGCCATCAGCCGACATATCAAAACCTTAGAAGCGCATTTCGCCTGCCGCTTATTTCAGCGCAACGGCCGCACCTTGCAACTGACAGAAGCCGCCCGTCTGCTGTTACCCGGTGTACGCGAGGGGTTTAGCGCACTTGAACGCGCCTGCACCACGTTGCGCGCCGAAGATGACATCCTGCGCATGAAAGCGCCCTCGACCCTGACTATGCGTTGGTTATTGGCCCGTCTTAGCCGTTTTCGCCACCTGCAAGCAGGTAACGAAGTGCAACTGACCAGCGCCTGGATGGACATCGACCATGTGGACTTCAATCTGGAGCCTTTTGATTGCGCGGTATTGCTGAGCAGCGGCCACTTTCCACCCGACTGGGAGGTCACGCTGCTGTTTCCGGAAATGCTGATACCGGTGGGGGCGCCCAACCTGCTGGACGATCAACCGTGGGATGCAAAACGTCTGGCGGGGACTGAACTGCTGCACCCAACGCCCGACCGTCGAGACTGGCGGCGCTGGCTCGATTGCATGGGCCTCAGTGGCCAGATTTCACTGAAGGGCGGGCAAGTGTTCGACACCCTGGAGCTGGGCATGATCGCAGCGGCTCGAGGTTACGGCATCTCCATGGGGGACTTGCTGATGGTGGCCGAAGACGTGGCTCAAAATCGCTTGAGCCTGCCGTTTCCGGCGGCCGTGTCCAGCGGCGAAAACTACTACTTGGTCTGGCCAAAAACCCGGCCTGGTGGTGAGCGCCTGCGCCGCTTGAGTGATTTCTTACAAAATGAAGTGGCCGCGATGGAGTTGCCAGCGGTCGAGCGACTGGAGTAAATCGGCGTAATTATCAGTTTCTGCGCAATATTCAGAATCGCCCTACACATGCTCAAAACTACCCGCCATAGACTGCTTTCTTTTATCTCAACAGGTAAAGCAGTCCATGGCTAATAACAGTTACATGAGTATCACAGGTGTAAATAGCGGGCTCATGTCGGCCGGTTGCTCTACACCTGAATCCATGGGTAATAAGTGCCAGGCAACACACATTGACGAAATCATGGTGCTGTCTGTCGACCACAGCCTGCTCTCGGGCAACGCCACCAGCGCGTTCGGCAGCAACGCCAGGCATTCCCCTGTTGTGATTACAAAATACATTGATAAATCATCACCCCTGCTTGCCAAGGCACTGGATGACGGTGAGTACGTGAAATGCGTCATTCACCTGTACCGAGCCTCAGCGACTGCCGGTGAAGAGAAGTACTACAAAATTGAATTACGCGAAGCCCGCATTGCACACATCACCCTCAGCGTGCCGCCCGCGACTTCTCGCGGAGACTCACAACCCGTCGAAATAGTGTCCATTCGCTACGGCGACATCATTCTGGAACATATCGCAGCCCGCACCAGTGCCGGAATGACATGGCAGACTCAAAAATGAAAGAGCAACTCTGCACTCTAAAAGACGTCGACCAAACCGCCGAAAAACTGATGGCGCTTGGGTGCAAAGTCAGCGCCATGCATATCAATGATGGTGCTGCGCGACTGGGTTTTTTGGGTGAAATCAGGGCATTTGCAGAAGAGGTTTATCAAGATATTGGAGACGGGGTAATAAGTGCGGCAGAGGGGGTTGAAGCGCTTTGGGATGAGCATGAGGCGTTGCGGGATAAAGCGTCGTTTTATTTGACTAATGGCATTACTGTTGCGGGTGGGGTGGTGCAGGTTGAATTGGGCACGGTGATTACAGGTGCGTCCGGTGGAACAGCAGTACCTGTTGGAGGACTCATGATTTCACATGGCGTTAACAACATATATGAGGGGATCGGAAATATTTATAACGGTCCTAACAAGCCAAGTGTCGTTGGCCCAACCAGATGGCTTTACCAAGAGATTGCAGGTGGAGTGTACGAAGGTAATATTGCATACGGCACCACGGACTTGGCTTTATCCGCTTACGGTGTATTCAGGCTAGTCCGAACACCTGGCTCAGCTCAGCTTTTTAGGCAGGATCCAATTAATTACGAAAATGCTTACAAGCAAGCTGGACGATTATCTCTACTTCTTGAAGGTAGTGTTGACGCCATAACTATAAATTCAATGATTAACGAAGAGAAAAGCAAATAGCTATACAGAGGAATTATAGCGGCTACCTCACACAATCCCTCGTAGCCTTGGAATATAAAACCACAACCCAAAAATGACGATACCCACGTACACAACAACATAGACAACCTTTAATATCACCCCCTCCAGCGGTATTATTTTTTTTAGCGCCCAGACAACAAGCAAAGTATAAAAAATGGCACTACCAAAAACCAACAATGACACCATAAAATAATGCCTAATATTTTCTGAGCTCATTTCAAATATCTCCACTCACAACCACAATTAACGTCGAAGTACCTAATGCAATTGAAAATGCCGCAAAGGTCACCCTTACCGCAGAATTAAAACCAAATATGCGCACTTACTCCCATCACTCTCCATCCATATTATTTGCCAGGAAACAGCTCCTGAGAAATAAATATCAATATCGCAATATATGCAAGAGCCTTATATAGCCACCAGAATAATTTAATTATCCAATAACGCATAACTATAAACCGCTTCACTCCGCGAGAATGAATCAATTGCTTTATGCCTCGATCTTCTGGACCGTGTGATTTATAGATCATTAAAAAAACAACACAAAAAAGCGCTACACGAACCACTGTAGCAGCGTGTCCATTGGCAGGAATGAAAAGCAAAATAAGTATCAACGAGAAGAATGCAATCAGCACAAGTCACCACAACCACAAATTAAACTACTATTTTCTTTTGCCAACGACAAAATTTTTAATATACCCCCCTGCTTCAGGCTCATCTACTAAAAAGCCAGCTATTTCGGTTATCGGGATATATACCTCATTCTTTAAAGAATACACCGTATAACTTACAAGAACTTTCCTACAAATAACCCCAATCACCCACCCACCGGCCGATACTGCAACGCCTCGGCCAGATGCTTACGCTCAATGCATTCCACCTGCTCCAGGTCAGCCAATGTCCGCGCCACTTTCAATAAGCGATGCGCGGCTCTTAGCGACAAGGTCATCCGCTCGCACGCTGTCTCCAGCCAGGTGTTATCCACATCGCTCAGTCTGCATTGGGCCCTCACCCCCGGTAGGTCGAGAAAGGCATTGGCACACCCCTGACGTTGCAACTGCCGCTCCCGCGCGTCCGCGACGAGCGCAGCCGCGTTGGCGGTGGTGTCACCCGACGCGAGAGGCGGGTTGAGCGAGGTGGTTTCTCGGGCCACCGTCAGGTGCAAGTCGATGCGGTCGAGCAAGGGGCCGGAGAGTTTGTTGCGGTAACGCTGGATCTGTTCCGGGGTGCAACGGCAGCGTCCTGTGGGTTCGCCCAAGTAGCCGCAAGGGCAGGGGTTCATGGCGGCGACCAACTGGAAGCGCGCCGGAAAACGCATGCGGTCCCGTGCACGGGCGATCACGATAAATCCCGATTCCATGGGTTCTCTGAGCACTTCCAGCACTTTGCGATCGAACTCGGGCAGCTCATCGAGAAACAATACCCCGTGATGCGCCAAGGTGATTTCGCCTGGCTGCGGTTTTGAGCCGCCGCCCACCAATGCCGGGCCGGAAGCGGAATGGTGCGGCTGGCGAAACGGGCGCTGCGGCCAGCAACTTAACGGCACATGACTGGCGACGGACTGGATGGCCGCCACTTCCAGCGCTTCTTGCTCGTTGAGTGGCGGCAGCAAGCCGGGCAAGCGGCTGGCCAGCAAGGTTTTTCCGGTGCCAGGCGGCCCGGTGAACAGCAGATTGTGGCTGCCAGCGGCGGCGATCAATAACGCCCGCTTGGCCGAGAGTTGCCCCTGAACATCACTCAAGTCGGGATACGGTTTGCTCACGTGCAATAAACCACTGGCAGCATAGGGCTCAATCACCGCGCGCCCCGCAAAGTGCGCCACCACCTGCAGCAAGTGCTCGGCCGCAATCACTGTCAAACCCGAGGCCAGTGACGCCTCTTCGGCATTCGCCAGCGGCACGACTAAGGCTCGACCCGCCGCCCGCGCTGCCAACGCGGCAGGCAACACGCCCTGAACCGAGCGAATGGCGCCCGACAACGCCAACTCCCCCAGACACTCCACCTGCTCCAGCGCCTTGGCCGGTAGTTGCCCGCTGGCGGCCAGAATGCCCAGCGCAATGGCCAAATCAAAACGCCCGCCGTCCTTGGGCAGGTCGGCGGGCGCCAGATTGAGGGTGATACGGCGAGCGGGAAAATCCAGGCTGGAATTGAGAATCGCGCTGCGTACCCGGTCTTTGCTTTCCTTGACCGCTGTTTCAGGCAACCCGACCAGGGTGAACGCCGGCAACCCATTGGCAAGATGCGTCTCGACCGTGACGGCTGGGGCCTCTACGCCCACTTGAGCGCGGCTGTAAACGATGGCCAGTGACATGACTCATTCCTTGAGTTCGCAAAACACGCATCCTGCGCGAATCGAAGACCCAGGGTTGAGCTGGAATGGATACCGGATGTGAATGTGGCAGTTAAAACCTTGTAGGAGCGAGCTTGCCTCGCGATCTTTTAAACGATCAAAAGATCGCGAGGCAAGCTCGCTCCTACAAGCCGCGCGTGCCTTTTATTGCGGGCCTTGTTTGTGAATCAAGGCCGCCAGTGCGTCGTATTCTTCTGGCAACAAATCAGTCAGCGGGGTGCGGACCGGGCCTGCGCTGTAGCCAGAGATGGTGGCCCCGGCCTTGACGATGCTCACCGCGTAACCGGCTTTTCGGTTGCGGATGTCCAGGTATGGCAGGAAGAAGTCGTCGATGATCTTGCCGACCGTGGCGTGATCTTCGCGGGCAATGGCGTGGTAGAAGTCCATCGCGGTTTTCGGGATGAAGTTGAACACCGCCGAGGAGTAAACAGGCACGCCCAGCGCTTTGTAAGCCGCAGCGTAGACCTCGGCCGTCGGCAAACCGCCCAGGTAGCTGAAACGGTCGCCAAGGCGGCGACGAATCGAGACCATCAGTTCGATGTCACCCAGGCCATCTTTGTAACCGATCAGGTTCGGGCAACGCTCGGCCAGTTGCTCCAGCAGCGGCGCGGTCAGGCGGCACACGTTGCGGTTGTAAACAACGACACCGATTTTGACCGACTTGCACACGGCTTCTACGTGGGCAGCAACGCCTTCCTGGCTGGCTTCTGTCAGGTAGTGCGGCAACAGCAGCAGGCCTTTGGCGCCCAGACGTTCGGCTTCTTGAGCGTACTCGATGGCTTGACGCGTCGAGCCGCCGACCCCGGCCAGAATCGGCACGCTGGTGGCGCAGGTATCGACAGCGGTTTTGATCACCTGCGAATACTCGCTGGCCGCCAGGGAGAAGAACTCACCGGTGCCGCCTGCCGCGAACAAGGCAGAAGCACCATATGGGGCCAGCCATTCCAGACGCTTGATGTAACCCTCGCGGTGGAAGTCACCTTGAGCCGTGAAATCGGTGAGCGGAAAAGACAGTAGGCCGGACGAGAGGATGGACTTCAGTTCTTGTGGATTCATTATTCGAACACCCTGGAATGTAATGTGTTGCAGGAAAAGCGTCAGCCCTTGCTGACGTCATACGTCATCGTACAACATCAAATTGGAACGCTCAAGAACATGAATGCACTCTCTTTTTTAGAAACGCCACTGCCAGGCACATAGTGTCCGGTGCTTTGAAACGTATCCCCACCTGAGGTTTTCTTCAGGTTTCAAGGCACAGAAAACAGACACACTGCAACTCATTTCTCCTGCTCGAACCCATCAATCAGCAATGTTATTTTTTTCCTTATTTCGGGGCTTTTTCCGGATTGCGAAAACCGATATATGTGTCATACCATGTCGTACAACAACTGCGAGGCACCCCGTAAATTCCAGCGGTCCTCCATAAAAGGCGGGTATTTCATGAGTTTCGAGAGTCATCGGGTCAAACAAATCTCCTCGTCCCCCAGCATGATTATTTCCATGCGTGCCAAAGAGTTAGCCAGCCAGGGCCGCGACATTGTCGACATGAGCCTGGGCGAACCAGACTTCGATACTCCCACGCATATCATCGACGCGGCCTGTCAGGCCATGCGCGATGGCCATACCCGCTACACCGCGCCGCAAGGCACCTTGGCACTGCGTCAGGCGATTACCCGTAAATTTCAGCGCGAAAACGGCCTGACGTATAGCGTCGATGAAATCACTGTCGGAAACGGCGCCAAGCAAGTGATCTTCAATACGTTCATGGCCACGCTGGAAGCCGGTGATGAGGTGATCATCCCCGCGCCGTACTGGGTGTCTTATTCCGATATCGTCACGCTTAACGGCGGCACCCCACGGGTCGTGCCCTGCGGCATTGAGGCCGGTTTCAAGCTGAGTGTCGAAGCACTGCAGGCTCAACTGAACGACAAAACCCGCTGGCTGATCCTCAATACACCGTCTAACCCGAGCGGCGCAATTTACTCCGAAGCCGAGCTGCAAGCCTTGGGGAACGCGTTGGAGGATTACCCCAACGTGCTGGTGATGTCCGACGAAATCTACGAACACGTGTTGCTGGCTGACCAGCCCTTCGTCTCATTCGGTAACGCCTGCCCGCAATTGCGCGAGCGCACGCTGCTGATCAATGGCGTGGCCAAAGCGTATGCCATGACGGGTTGGCGGATCGGTTACGCCGCGGGCCCGAAAGCGCTGATCGCTGCCGTCAGCAAGATTCAATCGCAAAGCACTTCAGGTGCGAGTGCCATCTCTCAGGAAGCGTCTCGCGCAGCCCTGGATGGCCCGCAAGACTTCGTTACACGCAGCGCCAAAGAATACGCCGAGCGAGGCCGCTTGCTGGTGGACGGCCTGAGCCAATGTGCAGGTTTGCGCATTGATGCACCGGCAGGTGCGTTCTACGCATTCCCTGAATGCAGCCAATTGCTGGGCCGCGTCACCCCTCAAGGGCAGGTCATCCGTGACGATGTTGAGCTGTCCGCGTATCTGCTCGATCACGCGGGTGTCGCAGTGGTACCGGGCTTGGCATTCGGCTTGCCGGGCTACTTCCGACTGTCGTTTGCGACTTCTCGCGATCAAATAAAAAAAGCTGTTGTTCGTCTCAACGAAGCCCTTGGCGCCTTGCGCTAAAGCCTTCGTCCTTTGCTGTGCCAAAGCTGCCATAACAAATAGTCGGAGATCCCCATGTTCGATCACAAGAAAAAGCTGCTTGCCCTTATTGTCGGTGCTTGTTTGTGCACCGCTGTTCAGGCTGAAGACCTCACCGGAACACTGAAAAAAATCAAGGAATCAGGCACCGTCACCCTGGGCTATCGTGACGCCTCATTGCCCTTTTCCTATCTGAACGATGACCAGCAACCGATCGGTTACAGCGTCGAGCTGTGCAAAAAAATTGTTGATCAAATCAAGGTCAAAGTCGGTGAGCCCAACCTCAAGACCGAATACGTGTCCGTGGTTGCAGCCACCCGTACGCCACTTCTGATCAACGGCACCATTGACCTGGAATGCGGCGTGACAACCAACACCGTTGAGCGCCAGAAACAAATCGGCTTTCTGCTCACCAGCTATGTCGCCAGCGCCAAATACGCGGTCAAGAAAAATGCTGGAATCGCCAGCGTTGCCGACCTTAAAGGCAAGTCCGTGGTGGTGATTACCGGCGGCAGCGGCGAGTGGATCACCAAAAACCTCGACCGGGAAAAAGCCCTGGGCCTGAAGATCCTTAATGCCAAAGATGGTGGTGAAGCCTTCCTGATGTTGGAGACCGGCCGCGCCGTTGCTTACATCAACGATGACGTGCAGTTGATGGCCACCATCGCTCAAAGCCGCTCCCCGGATGCCTACACCTTGCTGTCCGAGCCCATGTCTGCCGAACCGTATGCCATCGGCATTCGCAAGAACGACCCGCAGTTTAAAACGTTCGCTGACGACGCCTTGCGCACTCTCTACAGCTCGGGCGAGATCGATACCCTCTATCCGAAATGGTTCCAGCAACCCATCCCACCGAAAAATAGCGTAATCAATCTGCCGATGAGTGACGCCTTGAAAGAAGCCATCGCCCATCCGAACGACACCGGCGTCTGATTCCACCGCGTCAGACGCGTCCTGATTCCAGCCAGTCAACAGACAGGGAGAGGTGTGATTGGCCGGGACATGGGTGTGCTCCGACCTATATTTCCTTTCAAAGGTTGGTGCTTCATGGATTACAACTGGAATTGGAATATTTTTTGGGAGTCTGCTCCCGGAGAGTCTTCGTCATACCTGCAATGGCTGATTACCGGCACCAGCTGGACGTTGGCCACCACCCTGGTCGCGTTCATCCTGGCGTTTCTGATCGGCGGCCTGGTCGGCACCCTGCGCACCACGACGCTGCGCCCGGTGGTGTGGCTGTGCAACCTCTACACCGAAGTGTTTCGCAACATTCCCTTGCTGGTGCAGATGTTCATCTGCTTCTTCGTGCTCCCGGAGTTACTGCCCGTTTGGGCGGGTGATTACCTCAAGCAAGATTTGCCCTACCCATCGTTTTTCAGCGCTGTAGTCGCCCTCACCCTGTTCACCTCGGCCAAGCTGTCGGAGCTGTTCAAGGCAGGCATTGAGTCGGTCGCCCAAGGGCAGCGTGGCGCAGCACTGGCGCTGGGTCTGCGACCTGCTCAGATGTACCTGCAAGTCCTGTTGCCACAAGCGATCCGCGTGGTGTTCCCGCCGCTGACATCTGAGGCATTGAACACCCTGAAGAACTCATCAGTGGCGCTGACGATCGGCTTGATGGAGTTGACCGCGCAAGCGCGAAACATCAGCGAATACTCGTTCAACACCTTCGAAGCATTCACCGCCGCGACCGTGATTTACGTGGTCATTTCGCTGCTGGTGACCTTCGTCATGGGCCATATAGAACGTTCCCTGACCATTCGCGGCGCGACGAGGTAGTCATGTTTGATTTAGATCCAAGCGTCATTGTCCGGGCCATGCCCGCGCTGTGGAGCGGCCTTAAATTTACGTTGCTGCTGACCTTCGTCGCCATGTCGGTGGGTATCGTCACGGGCACCCTGCTGGCGATCATGCGTCTATCGCACAACCGCGTCCTGCGTGGTTTTGCCTTGGGCTACGTCACCGTCATGCGCAGCATCCCGCTGGTACTGGTGATTTTCTGGTTCTACTTTCTGATGCCCTTGTTGCTGCAAATGGCCTTCGGCACGGAAAGACCGGTGCAGATCGGGCCGATCGTCACCGCCTTCGTGACGTTCTGCATGTTCGAGGCGGCCTACTACAGCGAGATTATTCGCGGGGGTATCCAAAGCATCAGCCCAGGCCAGAAACAGGCCGCCGCGGCCCTCGGCCTGCGCCCGACACAAGCGATGGCCTACGTGATCCTGCCGCAAGCCCTCAGACGCATGGCGCCGCTGTTGCTGACCCAGACCATCATCCTGTTTCAAGACACCTCGCTGGTGTATGTGCTGTCCATCGCCGACTTCACGGGTGCCGCGAGCAAATTCGCGCAGCGTGATGGACGTCTGGTCGAACTGTATCTGTTCGTTGCATTGGTCTATCTGGTGATCTGTTACCTGCTGTCCAGTCTGAGCAAACGCCTGAAAACAAACGTAGGGAAAACCGCATGATCCAGATGAACAACCTGAGCAAATGGTACGGCAACTTCCAGGTCCTGAAGAACTGCACCACTGAGCTTGCCCGCGGTGAAGTCATGGTGGTGTGCGGCCCCTCCGGCTCAGGCAAAAGCACGTTGATCAAATGCGTCAACGGCCTGGAGCCGGTACAAAAGGGCGATATTTTCATCGAGAACCAGCCTGTCACCGGCAAAGGTGTCGACTTGCCGAAGTTGCGGGCCCGGGTGGGCATGGTGTTCCAGCATTTCGAGCTGTTCCCGCACCTGACCATTATCGACAACCTCAACCTTGCGCAAATCAAAGTGCTGGGCCGTGATCGCCACGCAGCGACCAAAAAAGGCATGGCGCTGCTCGAACGCGTGGGGCTCAAGAGCCACGCCCACAAGTACCCGATTCAGTTGTCGGGCGGTCAGCAGCAGCGAGTTGCCATTGCGCGAGCGCTGGCGATGGACCCCATTGCGATGCTGTTCGATGAGCCGACCTCGGCGCTGGACCCGGAGATGGTCAACGAAGTCCTGGACGTCATGGTTGAGCTGGCGGGAGAGGGCATGACCATGATGTGTGTCACCCACGAAATGGGTTTCGCCCGCAAAGTGGCAGATCGCATCGTGTTCATGGACGGCGGCGAGATTATTGAAGATGTGAAGTCCGAAGAGTTCTTCAGCGCTCCGCGCTCAGATCGCGCTCGCAGCTTTCTGTCCAAGATCTTGCAGCACTGAGTGCCGCCGGACCACTGTGGGCGCAAGCTCGCTCCCACAGTGGTCATGCGCAGGTGCACCGCATCCGCGCATTATTCGCTCGGCGGCAACCACTTGGCTTCCAGCTCCGCCACTTTGGCTTCAAGGCTTTCGAGGCGCGCGCGGGTGCGGGCCAGGACCACCATCTGGCTGTCGAATTCTTCGCGGCTTACCAAGTCCAGTTTGCTAAAGCCACTTTGCAGCAAGGCTTTGAACTGGCTTTCGATTTCGTTGCGCGGCAGCGCAGTTTCGCCACTGAACAAACGTGAGGCGTGGCCACTCAGGGCGTCGAGAAAATCTTTGGGCGCGAGCATGGTTAAGGTCCTTAAAACAGATGGCGGCGAGTGTATCACGCAGTGTCAGGAGCGATTCTTTACCCGGCTTCGCACATTTTTCGGGCGCACCCCCTGCTGCCAACGCACCGTTTGTGTGCACAAATCCTCTGGCAAATCAGGCATAACGCCACTAACCAATGATATCCACTTGAAATTATTGGATTTTCCAGACATGGCAAGGTTTCTGCTTAGTTGCTCATGACTCACGTACTGATGCAGTTGCTGTGACGATGGTAGTGCGGCAGATGGTTCAGGGAGTGTTTTCGTCACAAGCGATTGATACACGTTGCGTTGCCTGAAGAAGGCCAACGAAGCGTTACAAAGCCAGACACTGCGCTTAGACTTGAGCCGGGTTTGTTTTCCTGGGGCAAGTCCACCAATTCGGGAGAAGTTTCATGAAGCTAGTCACCGCCATTATCAAGCCGTTCAAATTAGACGACGTACGCGAGTCGCTGTCTGAAATCGGCGTGCAGGGCATTACCGTTACTGAGGTTAAAGGCTTCGGCCGGCAGAAAGGTCACACCGAGCTGTATCGCGGCGCGGAGTATGTGGTCGATTTTCTGCCAAAGGTGAAGATTGATGTCGCCATTGACGACAAAGATCTTGACCGGGTTATCGAGGCGATAACCAAGGCTGCCAACACCGGCAAAATTGGTGATGGCAAGATTTTTGTGGTCAATCTGGAACAGGCTATTCGCATCCGTACCGGCGAAACCGATACCGACGCAATCTAAGCCGCCAAACCCCCAACGCCCCAGGAGAAAACACTATGACTCTGCGCAAAATCGCAGGGCTCGGAGCCCTGTTGTCCGTCGTAATGCCTGGCCTGGCCATGGCGGCAGACGAAGTGGCCGCTCCAGTTCTGAACTCCGGCGACACCGCCTGGATGCTGACTGCCACGGCTTTGGTGCTGTTTATGACCATTCCCGGCCTGGCGCTGTTTTACGGCGGCATGGTCCGCTCCAAAAACCTTCTTTCCGTGATGATGCAATGCTTCGCCATTACCGGCCTGATCAGCATTCTGTGGGTCGCTTACGGCTACAGCATCGCGTTCGACGCAACGGGCATGGAAGCGGGTGTTGTTAACTTCAACTCGTTCATCGGCGGCTTTGGCAAAGCGTTCCTGGCCGGCATCACACCTGAAAGCATTACCGGCCCTGCGGCGCTGTTCCCCGAAGCGATCTTCGTCACCTTCCAGATGACCTTCGCCATCATCACTCCAGCCCTGATCGTCGGTGCGTTCGCTGAACGCATGAAGTTCTCGGCCATGCTGATCTTCATGGGCGTGTGGTTCACCCTGGTGTATGCACCTATCGCGCACATGGTCTGGGGCGGCCCGGGTTCATTGCTGGGTGATTGGGGCGTGCTCGACTTCGCGGGCGGCACCGTGGTGCACATCAACGCCGGTGTTGCAGGCCTTGTAGCGTGCATCGTACTCGGCAAGCGTAAAGGCTACCCGACCACCCCAATGGCACCGCACAACCTCGGTTACACCCTGGTCGGTGCTGCCATGCTGTGGATCGGCTGGTTCGGCTTTAACGCAGGCTCCGCTGCTGCTGCCAATGGCACCGCCGGTATGGCGATGCTGGTCACTCAAATCGCAACCGCCGCTGCTGCACTGGGCTGGATGTTTGCCGAGTGGGTCACCCACGGCAAGCCAAGCGCACTGGGCATCGCCTCGGGCGTGGTAGCCGGTCTGGTAGCGATTACCCCAGCGGCAGGCACTGTTGGCCCAATGGGCTCGATCGTGATCGGCCTGGCAGCAGGTGTGATCTGCTTCTTCTGCGCCACCAGCCTCAAGCGCAAACTGGGCTATGACGACTCACTGGACGCATTCGGCGTGCACGGCATCGGCGGTATCGTCGGCGCCATCCTGACCGGTGTGTTCGCAGCTCCTGCTCTGGGTGGCTTCGGCACCGTGACTGACATCCCGATGCAAGTCTGGATTCAGTTCAAAGGCGTCGCCTTCACCGTGGTCTACACCGCGATTGTGACCTTCGTCATTCTCAAAGTGCTGGATGCCGTGATGGGCCTGCGTGTCACCGAAGAAGAAGAGGCCGTTGGCCTCGACCTGGCACAACACAACGAACGTGGTTACAACTTGTAAGCGTGTAAGCGCTCGAAAAAAATACCCGGCTTGCCGGGTATTTTTTTATCTGCAATCTGGCGTTATTCGCGGCACTGAAATGATTTTTCCTACCACTTTAGGCTTAGATCAGTTCTACGCTTGTTTGTAAGGTGAATACTTACATCAAAACTCGACTATTAGCCGCTTTGCTTTTTTATTCAGCGCGCTAGAATGCGCGCCGAGGGGCGAAAAACAGCACCCTGGCAGGACGAAGGCGAGGATAACCTCCCGACGCTTTCAAGGCCCGCAGGCCGGGCGGCCAAAACCACTGGCACTGGGCTGCTGGCAACGTGTTTATCTGGACGAGCAGCGTGATACCGCGGTGCTCGGTAAGTTCTCGTCACCTTAAACGATGAAGAGACTTGAGCCTCGGTTTACCCAAGGCTACTTTTTCACCAGCGGCAGTCGACAGTTGGCGCAGCTGGTCTATAACTAATCTGCTTTACGCAAGTCATGGGGTAGAACATGAGCGACGATGATCTGGAAAATGATGACCTCGAAGTAGGTGACGAAGACGAGACCGAAGAAGGCTTGGAAGCATCAGCCGAAGACGTTGCAGACGATGACGGTGGCGAAGATGCACCGGTCCCTGCGGCCAAAGGCAAATCCAAGGCAGCGGTTTCGGTAGATGACCTGCCAAGTGTTGAAGCCAAAAACAAAGAGCGTGATGCTCTGGCCCGCGCCATGGAAGAGTTTCTTTCGCGGGGCGGCAAAGTGCAGGAAGTCGAGGCGAACGTGGTGGCAGACCCACCCAAAAAGCCTGACAACAAGTACGGCAGCCGTCCTATCTAAGGGCTGCTCCATCGCTTGAAAAAACCCGCCGTCGCTGCGGGTTTTTTTGTGGCTGTCGTCGCTGCGACACCCTCTCGGAGTCGCTTTACAACCCATCGCCTCCTCATGCTTCGTCAGCGACTACAGGGTTTCGCAAGGCTCTGGGGTTTGGGCCCTTGTAGCCGCTGCCGAGGTACAAGGCTGCGATGCGGGCCGCAGCCTTATGCTTCGGCAGCGCCTACAGGGTAAGTTTCAGCCCAGGTGTTTCAACACCATTGGCAGTTCGCTCAAGCAGCCGATTTCGGCGTCCGGGGCTTTGCCACCGTCCCAGCGTTTGCCGCCCGGGTTGAACCAGATCGCGCGCAAGCCCGCTTGCTGGGCTCCGGCGATGTCATCACTTGGGTGGTCGCCCACGTGCACCGTCGACTCCGCCGCCACGCCACCGCGTAACAGGGCTTCATGGAACAGCCGCGCATCCGGCTTGGCGATGCCAATGTCTTCAGCGCACAACATAAATTTGAAGTGATGCCCCAACCCGACCCGTCGCACGTCCGCGTTGCCATTAGTGATCACGCCCAAGTCGTAGTAATGGGCCAGTTGCGCCAACGTCGACTCTACCCGCGGGAATACTTGCAGCGCATGACGGGCCTCGATAAAGACTTCAAAGGCGTCGTCCGACATCTGGGCAGCGTTCGCATAACCCGCGTCATTTAACGCGTGAAACAACACCCGCCGACGTAAGGCGCTGATCCGGTGCTTGAGCTGTGGCTCACCGTTCAGAACCCGCTCGCGCAACGCCTGATACCCCGCAAGGTCCAACGCGCCCAATTTTGGTGCATGCGTGGCCAGCCAGGTCTGCAGCACGGTTTCGGCACTGGCAATCACCGGCGCGGTGTCCCACAGGGTGTCGTCGAGGTCGAAGGTAATCAGCTTAATGGTCATTCACTGCCCTTACTGCGTTTGGCCCGTGGGTGGGCGCTGTCGTAAACCGATGCCAGGTGCTGGAAATCCAGATGGGTATAGATTTGCGTGGTTTTAATGTCCGCATGCCCCAGCAACTCTTGCACCGCACGTAAATCCTGAGACGACTCCAGCAAATGGCTGGCAAATGAATGGCGCAGCATGTGCGGGTGCAGGTTTTGCCCCAGCTCGCGCTCACCCGCCGCCTTGACCCGTAACTGAATAGCCCGCGGCCCGAGACGGCTGCCGCGCTGGCTGACGAACACCGCGTCGTCTTGCGGGTTGGCCAAGCCGCGCAAAGGCAGCCACGCCAGCAACGCCTCACGGGCCTTTTTGCCGACGGGCAGCACGCGGGTTTTGCTGCCTTTACCGAGCACTTCAACCAAGCCGTCGGCCAGGTCCAACTGGTCCAGATTAAGCCCGGTCAGCTCCGACAATCGCAACCCTGACGAATAGAACAGCTCCAGAATGGCCTGGTCGCGCAGGGCCAGAAAATCGTCTTCGACCGCGCCTTCGAGCAGTTGCAGGGCACGATCGGTGTCGAGGGTTTTCGGCAGACGACGCTCGCCCTTGGGCGGTGCCAGGCCGTTGGCCGGATCGTGATCGCACACACCTTCGCGATTGAGGTAGTGATAGAGCCCGCGCACCGCCGACAGCAGCCGCGCAATGCTGCGTGAAGACTGGCCTTGCTGATGCAGACGCGACACCAGTTGGCGCAAGCGCTGAATATCCAGCGCTGACCAGTTGGGGATAGTTTCTTTGGCACAGAACGCCAGCACCTTGTTCAGGTCGCGGCGATAGGCTTGCAGCGTGTGGGGTGACACTTGACGCTCGCTGCGCAGGTGAGTGCAGTAAGCGTCCAGTTGTCGTTCCACGGCTAGCGCACCGAGCGCAGGGCGTTAGTGAAACGCGGCAGGACTCGGCCCAGGACTTCGGCGATATACCCCAGAAACAGCGTCCCGACCGAGCTTTTGTAATGCTGAGGGTCGCGGCTGGCCACCGCCAACACGCCGTGCAGGCCCAGATGATTGAGCGCCACGACGGCGGTCGAACCAATCTGTTTGCGTTGTTCTTCGCCGAACAGGAAGTCCAGCTCATGTTCACGCAGGCTGCCGCTGACCGCTTTGCCTTCGGCCAGCAACCCGCCCAAGGCACGCTGCGCGTCGGCGCTGCTGACCCAACGTCCGACCGGCATCGGGTTATCGCCAAACAGCACCAGGCTGACAAAAGGCACCTGGAAGTCCTGGCGCAAGCTGTCTTCGACCGCGATCACCATTTCTTCAAGACTGGTGGCGTCCATCAGGGCAAGGTTGAGACGGCGGGTTTTTTCGAACAGTCGGTCGTTGTCGCGGGCCACGTCCATCAGTTGTGACAAGCGATGACGCATCTCGATGTTGCGACCACGCAACAGCTCTAACTGGCGCTCGACCAGCGAAATGGTATCGCCTCGCTGGTGCGGAATACGCAACGCCAACAGCAAATCGTCGCGCTGACTGAAGAAGTCCGGATGAGCCTCCAGATACGCCGCAACAGTCGCGGCCTCCAAAGAATCAGCAGGCTGTTCAAGATCGGAAGGCTGTGGCTGGTCGGTCATCAGATGCGCTCGCTCATAAACGGACTTGTCCTTCGTAAACACGCATCGCCGGGCCGGTCATGATCACAGAATGACCTGGGCCTGCCCATTCGATGGACAAACGGCCACCGGGCAAATCGAGGATCAACGGTGAATCCATCCAGCCTTGGCTGATCGCCGCCACCGCAGCAGCACAAGCGCCGGTACCGCAGGCCTGGGTTTCCCCGGCACCACGCTCCCACACCCGCAGTTGCCCGCGTTGACGATCAATCACGTGCAGAAAACCCACATTGACCCGCGCTGGAAAGCGCGGGTGATGCTCAATTTTTGGCCCCAGTTCATGCACTGGCGCAGCATTGATGTCATCGACGCGCAGCACCGCATGCGGGTTGCCCATCGACACCGCCGCCAGCTCAACCTCTTGGCCGTCGACCGCAAGCGTATAGCTCAAGGCCTGCGCGTCGGCCACAAACGGTATCTCTTGCGGGATCAGGCGCGGCGGCCCCATATCAACGCTGATTTGCCCGTCGCTGCGCACGTTTAGTTCAATGATGCCGCTTTTGGTTTCGACCTTGATCTGGCGCTTGGTGGTCAAACGCTTGTCGAGCACAAAGCGCGCAAAGCAGCGCGCACCGTTGCCGCACTGCTCCACTTCGGAACCGTCGGAGTTGAAAATCCGGTAACGAAAATCCACCTCCGGGCTGCTCGGGGCTTCAACGATCAATAATTGATCAAAGCCGACGCCCGTGTGCCGATCACCCCATTGCTTGGCGTGCTTGGGCAAAATATGCGCATGCTGGCTGACCAGGTCGAGAACCATGAAGTCGTTGCCCAGGCCGTGCATTTTAGTAAAACGCAGCAACATGGGCTCACTCCGGCAGCAGGCTTTCGCCAGCAAACAACTGCGCAACGGTCTCGCGGCGACGCACTTCAAACGCCTGGTCGCCATCCACCAGAATTTCGGCGGCGCGGCCACGGGTGTTGTAGTTCGAACTCATCACAAAGCCGTAGGCACCGGCCGAATGCACGGCCAGCAAATCACCTTCAGCCAGCGCCAACTGGCGGTCTTTGGCCAGGAAGTCGCCGGTCTCGCAGATCGGGCCCACGATGTCGTACGCACGGGCTTCGGTGTCACGCGGGCGCACCGCGGTCACGTCCATCCAGGCTTGGTACAACGCCGGACGAATCAGGTCGTTCATGGCCGCATCGACGATGGCGAAGTCTTTGTGTTCGGTGTGCTTGAGGTACTCGATCTGGGTCAGCAGCACGCCCGCGTTGGCCACGATAAAACGGCCCGGCTCAAACACCAGCGCCAGATCACGGCCCTCGATGCGCGCACGCACCGCCTTGATGTAATCAGCGGCCAATGGCGGCTCTTCATCGCGATAACGCACGCCCAAGCCACCACCGAGGTCGATGTGACGCAGGTAAATGCCGCAATCGCCCAGACGGTCGACCAGCGCCAGCAGGCGGTCGAGCGCATCGATAAACGGTTCGAGGGTGGTCAGTTGCGAGCCGATGTGGCAATCGACGCCGACCACATCAAGGTTCGGCAACTGCGCAGCGCGGATGTACACATCCTCGGCGTCAGCGATGGCGATACCGAATTTGTTTTCTTTAAGGCCGGTGGAGATGTACGGGTGAGTGCCCGCATCCACGTCCGGGTTGACCCGCAGCGAGATCGGCGCACGAACGCCCATCTCAGCGGCAACGACTTGCAGACGCTCAAGCTCTTCGGTGGACTCGACGTTGAAGCAGTGAACGCCCACTTCCAGCGCACGACGCATATCGTCGCGAGTCTTGCCGACGCCCGAAAAAACGATCTTGTCTGCCGAGCCGCCAGCGGCCAGCACACGCTCCAGTTCGCCACGCGACACAATGTCAAAACCAGCGCCCAAACGCGCCAGGACATTGAGTACACCCAGGTTGGAGTTAGCCTTTACCGCGAAACACACCAGATGCGGCGTGCCGTTCAGGGCGTCGGCGTAAGCGTTGTATTGCGCCTCGATGTGCGCCCGGGAATACACGTACGTCGGCGTGCCAAAGCGCTCGGCGATGGCCGTCAGCGCAACACCTTCGGCGAACAGTTCGCCGTCCCGGTAATTAAAAGCGTCCATGGTGTTCCCTTATTGGTGCTTGTGCGCTTTAGATTGCGAAGACTTAGCTTGGTCATCAGGATTTTGGCTGTCATCGGGCAGATACAGCGGTCCTTTTTGACCACAGGCAGAAACAAGGCAAGCAACCGCGACGAGCGCAGCAATAGAAGAGATCAGGCGCTTCATGGCGAAATCCTTTGAAAAGCATTAATTGCGCCCGAGTATACCGAGCACCTACCAGCTTGCCTATGCAGCAGACGGCTTGAGCGCGGGCGCCTGTCTGGATAATCAGTGGTGGCTTGCCAGCGGTCAGTCTTAGGGTTTGCAATCGGCCTGGAGCGCCCGTATCTTGCGAGCTCCGAGCATGACTAGACATTACGAGGTTCCACCATGAGTTTGACTGAAGCCCGTTTTCACGATCTGGTCGATGCAACCCAGGAAAACCTGGAAGACGTTTTCGACGACAGTGATCTGGATGTTGATGTAGAGAACGCAGCCGGGATCCTGACGGTCAAGTTCGAGAATGGCAAAGCGCTGATTTTCAGCCGTCAGGCACCGCTGTTTCAGCTTTGGCTGGCAGCGCCCAATGGCGGTTTTCACTTCGACTACGACGAAGCAGACAGTGTATGGAAATGCGACAAAACTGAAGAGCTGCTCAGCGAGATGGTGGACCGTCTGACAAAGGAACTCACTGGCGCCGAGCTGGAATTTGACGAGATCTAATTGTGACCGCCCCTGCTAAACCCGTAAAACCGCTTTACAGCAACGTCAGCCCGGCAGTGCCTTCCCCTTGCATCAGCACCTGCCGGCTGGATGAACACAAGGTCTGCCTGGGCTGTTTTCGCCACGTCGAAGATATTCGCGAGTGGCGCTCGGCAGATGACCCGCGGCGCCGGGTGATTTGCGAACAGGCCCGGCAACGCAAAGGTTGATTCTGCGCCGAGCATTAACCCCACCTCGCTTGTGTATTTATTTTGCTGTGGTAGTGTCCGGGTTCGCCTCGCCCTAACGAGGCTGGTCAAAACCCCGCCATTTTTCGGCGGGGTTTTGCTTTTCCGTGCAGAAAAAAGGAGTCTGCCAGGTCATGAATCATTCACCCGAGATCACCCTCACACGTCTGGACGTACAACGTCTGGAGAAGTTGATCGGCAACCTCGACGACACATTACCCGGTGTTGTTGCGCTGCAAGCCGAACTGGATCGAGCCGAAAATATTGTCGGCCATGACGAAGTGCCGGCGGGCGTTGTGACCATGAACTCGCGTGTGCACTGCCGCGAAGAAAGCAGCGGCAAGGACTATCACCTGACCTTGGTTTACCCCAAAGACGCCAACGCTGACGAAGGCAAGATTTCGATTCTGGCGCCTGTGGGCAGCGCACTGCTGGGCCTGCAAGCCGGGCAACACATCGACTGGCCAGCGCCGGGTGGCAAAACCCTCAAGCTCAAACTGCTCGAAGTTGAATACCAGCCAGAAGCAGCAGGCGACTTCGACCTTTAAGCGTCCCCGCACGATCAGGATCAACGGTAGCGCTCGGCTTTGCAGCGCTGCCCCAACGCCTTAATCCACGCTGACGGGCAACCTGAGTACAGGCTCATCGCGGGCCAATCGACTCAAGAAACGGTAACTGCCATTCAGTTCGCGTGACAACGCCAGACGCTCACGGCTGTCGGAGCCCATCTTCCAGTTCGAGCGATTGTCCAACCGCGCCAACTGCTGCTCATCCCAGCCCCATTCAGTGGTCAAACGCTCCAGCAACTGGCGTTGCCACTGCGCGCCACCTTGAGCCGCATGACGCGTCAGCTTGCGATTGACCTTCAAGTACAGGCTGCGACGCACTAACTCCAGCCGCTGCACATCGCCACAGGCACGCAGATAGTCTTCGATACGCCGGTACACCATCACGTACGGGTCCAGTTCATCGAGGTCCAGTTGATTGCTGTACACCGCACGCTTAAACCCCAGGCTCAGGCAATTGACCTGCGGGTGCTCGCTGGCGTACACCTCAATCAGCAGCAGCTTGAGCACCGACTTGTAGGGCGACTCAATGCCTTTGAACAACTGCCGCAGCCCGGCACCTAAAAACTCACTCGGTGCGATGTGCGCTAAATGCCCGAGATCAATCACCTCATCGGCGCTGATAACGCACTGTGCCAGCAAAGCGCTGACAAACTCGGCATAGCGAGCCTCTTCACACACCGGCACCCACCACCACAGCGGTGTGCGCCCCGCCAGCCAGATAGCCGTGCGATAAAACTCATCAAGCAACAACGAATGCTGCGCGGTCGCGCCATCGTCCTCGCTCCATTTCAACGCCGTCTCGCCTTGAGCAAAACGCTGCGCATCAATCAGAAAAAAATGCACCTCGCTGCCTTGGCTCCCCGCCCATAGTTCCAATTGATGGCACTTTTGGTACAACGCCGCCAAGGCGCCTTCATCCAGATCCGGGGCGTGGCAAATCCACACGTCCATATCGCTCTTGTCGGTCTGGGCCAACGTGCCGAGACTGCCCATCAAATACAGGCCGTGGATTGCTTGAGGCGCGTTGGGGGCAGGGGTGTAAGCAAAATCAGGTGCAAGGCCTTGCGCCCTCTCAAGCGTTGGCGCATCCGGCGCATAGCCCGATACCCCGGCAGGCGTGCAGTCCGACACGAAACCTGGCAACAACCGATGATTCACATGAAAGAACAGCGCCAACAGGCTCAGTACTGTCTGCTGACAGGGCGTCAAACCCGCCATCGCCCGGGCCAGACGGCCCTGATTGACAGCCAGAAATCGCCCACGCAGTTGATGGAGAATCTGTCGGTCGATTCCCTCATTCAGAGCGGGCCGTACTTCAAAGGGGCGCGTCATGGCAAACTCAGACCGGCTCGCCAAGCGAGAAAGACAAGGGGAGGAGAGTTTACAGCCAGCTGTAAGAAAGACTTAGAAGGAATGTGTTTTTGACGTCAGATTTTTTACATATCTGAACATTGGGCGGGGTAAAGAATGTGCCCGCGGAATCATTGCTCGGTGAGATTCCGTGGGCATGGCATGACTATCAGGCAAGTTCTGCCAGTTTTACGGAGGTTAAGGACTGCGAAGTCAAAATCGTTAACAGACGGTGAGTATATTCAACCGCATCACGCCCCAAGGGTGTGAGGTAGCCACCATCTACTTGGGTGATTAGATCTTTTTCGTACAGACGCTTTGCAGCCGCAATTGCTTTGAGATCAGCATTTTGATGGATCTTCAGACCCTCTTGGGTACTGTCCAAACTAAACAGTGCAAGGATTTCCAGTTCGGCAACCAACTCAGGGGTAAACGACATAAAAACTCCAGACTATGCAGGAAAAGACGACAACTGCTCTAAGGTGATCTCACTCGCACCGACTGTCCAGTGACAGTTCCTACCTTTGCAAAGCAGCATGCCGTGCCTGCCTCGCGTTATTGCTCTGACGAGGCAATGGGAGTGTAGCTGCAGTCTTCAATTACGCGCGCGAACGAATGAACACCTGTCGCTGACGAGAAACGAAGGCTGCGATCAATGTATCTGGGACACCCGAATGCCTGATTAACGACGGCTGCACAGCCGATCGCAGCCTTCGTTCCTCGTCAGCGACTACGCACGACCTCCGGCAACCGCGCTTTCAGTTATATAAACATTCTTAAATAGTATTTTTAAGAATAATCGCGCCTCACTACTATTGCTTCCAAGCCAGCACCTCAGTCGGCACCCAACATTTTCAGGAGCACACCATGAGCGCATCTCTGCGTAGCGTTGACGGTCAGGACGAAGCCACCATTCTGCGGGAAATCCAGAGCGCGCTACGAGACCTGCGCTTTGGTGCCGTGGAAATCACTGTGCACAACGCACAAGTGGTTCAGATCGAACGTAAAGAAAAATTCCGTCTGCAGAACCCAAGCCAAAAAAATAACTGATTCGCCTAAAGCGCACTCGCCTGGGTGCGCCCATAAAAACTAGAAAAGCTTTGGAGCCTCACCTATGTCCCTACGCCGTTACGCTTTGGCCGCGCTGGCCAGTGCCATTTTTGCTGGCTCCGCTGTAGCCAAAGATTACGAACTACTCAACGTTTCGTACGATCCGACCCGCGAGCTGTACCAGGATTACAACGCCGAGTTCACCCACTTCTGGAAACAAAGCCACCCGGGCGACAACGTCAAAATCCAGCAATCTCACGGCGGCTCGGGCAAACAGGCTCGCGGCGTGATCGATGGTTTGCGCGCAGACGTCGTGACCTTGGCCTTGGCCGGTGACATCGACGAAATCGCCAAACTGAACAAAGGCTCGCTGCCGGAAAACTGGCAAACTCGCCTACCGGACGCCAGCACCCCGTACACCTCAACCATCGTGTTCCTGGTGCGCAAAGGCAACCCTAAAGGCATCAAGGACTGGGCTGATCTGGTCAAGAAAGACGTTTCGGTGATTACCCCGAATCCAAAAACCAGCGGCGGCGCACGCTGGAACTTCCTCGCGGCCTACGCCTACGGCCTGAAAGCCAACGGCGGCGACGAAACCAAAGCCAAAGCGTACGTAAAAGAATTGTTCCAACACGTCCCGGTGCTGGACACCGGTGCACGCGGCTCGACCATTACCTTCGTCAACAACGGTCAGGGTGACGTGTTGCTGGCCTGGGAAAACGAAGCGTTCCTGGCACTCAAAGAAGACGGCGGCACTGACAAGTTCGATATCGTCGTGCCTTCGCTGTCGATTCTGGCTGAGCCACCGGTCGCCGTCGTCGACAAAAATGCTGAGAAAAAAGGCAACGCCGAGATCGCCAAGGCGTACCTCGAACACCTGTATAGCCCGGCGGGTCAGGAGATCGCAGCCAAGAACTTCTACCGTCCGCGTGACAAGGATGTTGCCGCTAAATACGCCAAACAATTTCCGAAGCTGGAGCTTGTCACTATCGACAAAGACTTCGGCGGCTGGAAAACTGCGCAGCCGAAATTTTTCAATGACGGTGGCGTGTTCGACCAGATCTACCAGGCGCAATAACCTGTGGGGCGCGACGTGAAGTCGCGCTTAAAGCTAGAACATAGAGCCCGCGACTGAGTTGCGGGCTTCGTGCGTTAACCAAGGACTCTTATGTCACGTCGTATCTCCCCCGTCATACCCGGCTTCGGGCTGACGCTGGGCTACACCTTGGTGTACCTCAGCCTCATCGTGCTTATACCGCTGGCAGCCATGTTCGTGCATGCCGCCCAACTCACCTGGGACCAGTTCTGGGCCATCATCACCGCTCCTCGGGTGTTGGCTGCGCTCAAGCTAAGCTTTGGTACCGCTTTCGTCGCCGCCATCATCAATGGCGTCATCGGCACTGTTCTGGCCTGGGTTCTGGTGCGTTACACCTTCCCCGGCCGCAAGATCATCGACGCGATGATCGACCTGCCATTCGCCCTGCCGACCGCCGTGGCCGGTATCGCATTGACCACGTTGTACGCCCCTAACGGCTGGATCGGCCAATTCGCCACCGACCTGGGTTTTAAAATCGCTTACACCCCGATGGGTATCACCCTGGCACTGACGTTCGTCACCCTGCCGTTCGTGGTGCGTACCGTGCAGCCCGTGCTGGCTGACATCCCGCGTGAAGTCGAAGAGGCCGCGGCCTGCCTGGGCGCCAAGCCATTGCAAGTGTTCCGCTACATCCTGGTGCCGGCCTTGCTGCCCGCCTGGCTGACCGGTTTTGCGTTGGCCTTCGCCCGTGGTGTCGGCGAATACGGCTCGGTGATTTTCATCGCCGGTAACATGCCGATGAAAACCGAGATTTTGCCGCTGCTGATCATGGTCAAGCTCGACCAGTACGACTACACCGGCGCGACCGCCATTGGCGTGATGATGCTGGTGGTTTCCTTCATTTTGCTGCTGATCATTAACTTGATTCAGCGCCGCATCGAAACCCCATCCTGAAGGAGGCCAGCGCATGTCCAGTTCAACAGTAAGCGCGGCTTCTGCCGCCAACGACGCCCGCCGTGGCAGCCCGGGCTCACGCCGGGTACTGATCGCTCTCGGCTGGCTGTTCTTCACAGTCTTCCTGCTGCTGCCACTGCTGATCGTGGTGTCGCAAGGCCTGAAGCTCGGCTTCGGTGCATTCTTTGACGCGATTCTTGAGCCTGACGCCTTGTCGGCCCTCAAGCTGACCATCATCGCCGTGGTCATTTCGGTGCCGCTCAACCTGCTGTTCGGCGTCAGCGCCGCATGGTGCGTGAGTAAATACAGCTTTCGGGGCAAAAGTATCCTGGTCACCCTGATCGACCTGCCGTTTTCGGTTTCGCCCGTGATTGCCGGTCTGGTCTACGTGCTGATGTTCGGCGCGCAAGGCTTCTTCGGCGAATGGCTGCAAGACCACGACATCCAGATCGTCTTCGCCTTGCCGGGGATCGTGCTGGCCACCATCTTCGTCACCGTGCCCTTCGTGGCCCGTGAACTGATCCCGCTGATGCAAGAGCAGGGCACCCAGGAAGAAGAAGCCGCACGCCTGCTGGGTGCCAACGGCTGGCAGATGTTCTGGCACGTGACTGTGCCCAACATCAAATGGGGCCTGATCTACGGCGTTGTGTTGTGTACGGCGCGGGCGATGGGCGAATTTGGCGCGGTGTCGGTGGTTTCCGGGCACATTCGCGGGGTGACCAACACCCTGCCGCTGCACGTCGAAATCCTCTACAACGAATACAACCACGTCGCCGCCTTCGCTGTGGCCACCCTGTTGCTGATCCTGGCGCTCTTCATCTTGCTGCTCAAGCAGTGGAGCGAATCCCGTATTAACCGCCTGCGCGCCAGCGCCGCGGAGGAATAAACCATGTCGATCGAAGTCCGTAACGTCAGCAAGAACTTCAACGCCTTCAAGGCACTGAACAGCATCAATCTGGACATTCAAAGCGGCGAGCTGGTGGCCCTGCTCGGCCCGTCGGGCTGTGGCAAAACCACGTTGTTGCGCATCATCGCGGGTCTTGAAACCCCCGATCAGGGCAATATCGTGTTCCACGGCGAAGACGTCTCGGGGCATGACGTGCGCGATCGCAACGTCGGTTTCGTGTTCCAGCATTACGCGCTGTTCCGCCACATGACGGTATTCGACAACGTGGCGTTCGGCCTGCGCATGAAGCCCAAGGGCGAGCGCCCGAACGAGACCCGCATCGCTGAAAAAGTCCACGAACTGCTGAACATGGTTCAGTTGGACTGGCTCTCCGACCGCTACCCCGAACAGCTCTCTGGCGGTCAGCGCCAGCGTATCGCCCTGGCCCGCGCCTTGGCGGTCGAACCCAAAGTGCTGCTGCTCGACGAACCGTTCGGCGCCCTCGACGCCAAGGTGCGTAAAGAACTGCGGCGCTGGCTCGCACGCCTGCACGAAGACATCAACCTGACCTCCGTCTTCGTGACCCACGACCAAGAAGAAGCGATGGAAGTCGCTGACCGCATCGTGGTCATGAACAAAGGCGTGATCGAGCAAATCGGTTCACCGGGGCAAGTCTACGAAAACCCGGCCAGCGATTTCGTGTACCACTTCCTGGGCGACTCCAACCGCCTGCACATCGGCGAAGACCAGCACGTGCTGTTCCGTCCGCACGAAGTATCGTTGTCGCGTCACGAACTCGAAGACCACCATGCCGCGCAAGTACGCGACATCCGCCCGCTGGGTGCGACCACCCGGGTGACGTTGAAGGTTGAAGGTCAAAACGAGCTGATCGAAGTGGAAGTGGTCAAAGACCACGACAGCCTGGCCGAGCTGGCCCGTGGCGAGACGTTGTTCTTTAAGCCGAAGGTGTGGCAGAAGGCTTAAAAACGCCCTGACCAGAGGGTTGTAGTCGCTGACGAGGTACGAAGGCTGCGATGCGGTTTGCATCGCAGCCTCATGCTTCGTCAGCGACTACAGGGTTTTCGCAAGGCTTTAAGGCTTTTTCAGCTTCGGATTAGGAAAGAACTGCACCGCCTGGACTTTCGGGTCCGGTGCTTTTTTCAGCGCTGAAGTATTGACCCGCGTACCCAATTCCTTGGGCACCGACAGGCCTTGCTCGTTCAGCGTGTCGGAGTAGCCACACGCCACGCATTCGCGGTGCGGCACTTCGTCTTCGTTCCACATCATCAACTTGTCAGGCTCGCTGCACGCCGGGCAAACAGCCCCGGCGATAAAGCGTTTTTTTGTCACGTTTACCGGTGCATCACTCATGCTGCCGCGTCCTCGGTCAGACCGCTGTGGCGCAAGAGGGCGTCAATCGACGGCTCACGGCCACGGAAGTCCTTGAACAGTTCCATCGGTGCCAGCGAGCCACCCCGCGCCAGAATCGCCTGACGAAATGCCTTGCCGGTTTGCGGGTTGAACACGCCTTCTTCTTCGAAGCGCGAGAAGGCATCTGCCGACAACACTTCAGCCCATTTGTAGCTGTAGTAACCCGCCGCATAACCGCCCGCAAAAATGTGCGCGAAGCTATTCGGGAATCGGTTATAGGCAGGAGGACGCATCACCGACACTTCGTCACGAATGCCATCCAGCACCTGCGCCACACTGCGGCCATCGCCGTGAGTGGCGTGCAGTTCGAAGTCAAACAGCGAGAACTCCAGCTGGCGAACCATCATCAGCCCGGACTGGAAGTTCTTGGCTGCCAGCATTTTATCCAGCAGGTCTGTAGGCAGTGCTTCGCCGGTTTCGTAGTGCCTGGAAATCAGTGCCAGACCTTCCGGCTCCCAGCACCAGTTTTCCATGAACTGGCTTGGCAACTCGACCGCATCCCACGCCACGCCGTTGATACCGGACACGCCTGCGTGTTCGATTTCAGTCAGCATGTGGTGCAGGCCGTGGCCGAATTCGTGGAACAGGGTCGTTACTTCGTCGTGGGTCAGCAGCGCAGGCTGGCCCGAAACGGCTGGCGTGAAGTTACACACCAGGTTGGCCACCGGGCTCTGCAACACACCGGCTGCTGTGCGGCGACGGTCGCGCGCGCCGTCCATCCATGCACCCCCCCGCTTGTTGGCGCGGGCATACAGGTCAAAGAAGAAGCGCCCGATGTGCTGGCCGTTTTCCTTGATTTCGAACAGGCGAACATCCGGGTGCCACGTGTCGAAACCTTTGATTTCAGCAATCTCGATCCCGTACAGGCGATGCACGATGGCAAACAAGCCCTCCAGCACGGTGTCGATCGGGAAGTAGGCGCGCAGTGCTTCCTGAGACACGCTGTAACGCTGCTCGCGCAGTTTCTCGCCGAAGAAGCCGGTGTCCCAGCTTTTCAGTTCCGGGCAGCCTTGCTCGCTGGCATAGGCTTGCAATTGCTCAAGGTCGCGGGCTGCGAATGGCTTGGTGCGCTTGGCCAGATCCCGCAGGAAGGTCAGCACCTGATCCGGCGTTTCAGCCATTTTGGTGGCCAGGCTCAGCTCGGCAAAGCTGCCGAAACCCAAGAGTTGGGCAAGCTCTTGGCGCAGGTCGAGGATTTGCTCCATCACCGGGCCGTTATCGAACTTACCGGCATTTGGGCCTTGGTCCGACGCACGGGTGCAATACGCGGCGTAGACTTCTTCGCGCAGGGCGCGGTCTTCGGCGTAGGTCATGACCGGGTAATAGCTTGGGAATTCGAGCGAGATCAACCAGCCATCCAGACCTTTGGCCTGTGCAGCAGCGGCCATTTGCGCCTTGGCCGAGTCTGTCAGGCCCGCCAGCGCGGCTTCGTCGGTAATGTGCTTGGTCCAGGCCTGGGTCGCGTCCAGCAACTGGTTAGAGAACTTGCTGCCCAGCTCCGAGAGTTTGCTCTGCACTTGCGCGTAGCGCTTCTGCTCGGCTTCTGGCAGATCAATGCCCGACAAGCGGAAATCGCGCAGCGAGTGCTCAAGAATGGTTTTTTGCGCTTGGTCAAAGTCAGCCACTTGCGGGCTGTGCGCCAGGGCTTCGAAGGCCTGGAACAACTCGCGGTTCTGGCCCATCTCAGTGGAGTAGGCGCTCAACGCAGGCAAGCACGCCTCGTAGGCGTCACGCAGTTCACTGCTGTTGCACACGGCGTTAAGGTGGCTGACCGGGCTCCAGGCCGCGCCCAGACGGTCGTTCAACTCATCCATCGCCAGCACCAGACCGGCCCATGTCGGGTTCTGGCCCTGGTCCGCGAGGATCTTTTGAATGCCAGCGCGGTTGTCAGCGAGGATCTGCTCGATGGCCGGCTGTACGTGCTCAGGACGGATCGCCGAGAACGGCGGCAGGTCGTAGGGCTGCAATAGAGGGTTGTTCTCGCTCACGTTTGGCACCTTGGCTGGAAGAAACATTGGGCCATCTTAATTACAATCGACGCTCTGCGCAGCACTCAGCCCCGCTATTACTGCTAAAGAAGGAAGCTATTTGTGTCCATCCGTCCGTTCCAGCAGCACACACCCTTATTGGGCGCACGCGCCTTTGTCGATCGTTCGGCGGTCGTGATTGGCGATGTCGAGATTGGGGCCGACAGTTCTATCTGGCCATTGACCGTGATTCGCGGCGACATGCACCGCATCCGCATCGGTGCGCGCACCAGCGTGCAAGACGGCTGCGTGCTGCACATCACCCATGCCGGGCCATTCAACCCCGAGGGTTTCCCGCTGCTGATCGGCGATGACGTGACCATCGCCCACAAAGTCATGCTGCATGGTTGCAGCGTAGGCAGCCGCATCTTGATCGGCATGGGCAGCATCGTGATGGACGGCGCTGTGATTGAAGACGACGTGATCGTCGGCGCAGGCAGCCTGGTGCCACCGGGCAAGCGGCTGGTCAGCGGTTTTTTGTATGTCGGCAGCCCGGTCAAACAAGTGCGCGAACTGACTGAAAAAGAGAAAGCCTTTTTCACCTACAGCGCCGGCAACTACGTAAAACTCAAAGACCAGCACATGGCCGAAGGCTACGACCTGCCCCTTTAAGCCGCCTATTTTGGAGCCTGCATGAAATACCAGAACGTATTATTCGACCTCGACGGCACCCTGACCGACCCGCGCGAGGGCATCACCCGTTCAATCCAGTACAGCCTGAGCAAAATGGGCATCGATGAGCCTGACCTGCGCAAACTCGAACACTTCATCGGCCCGCCCTTGCTGCAAGCCTTTATGGAGTTTTATTCGTTCAGCGAAGCCCAGGCGTGGGAGGCCGTGGGCTTTTACCGCGAGCGTTTTTCGGTGACTGGCCTGTACGAAAACCGCGTATTTGACGGCGTCACGCCGCTGCTTGAAGCACTGGTCGGGCAGGACCGCCAGCTGTATATCGCCACCTCAAAGCCGCAGATTTACGCCCGTGAAATCGCCCGACATTTTGACTTCGCCAAGCACTTTAAGGTGATTTACGGCAGCGAACTGGACGGCACGCGCACCAACAAGGTCGAACTGATTGCACACCTGATGGCAGAGGAAAGATTGGACCCGACGCAGACCGTGATGATCGGCGACCGCAAGCACGACCTCATCGGCGCCAGCGAAAATGGCCTAGATGCAGCGGCAGTGGGCTATGGCTTTGGCAGCTTCGAAGAGCTGAACTCGCATGCGCCCACGTACCACTTTGAGACGTTGGATGAGCTGCACCAAGCATTCAGATAACACCAAAACTGTAGGAGCGAGCTTGCCTCGCGATCTTTTAGAAGATCAAAAGATCGCGAGGCAAGCTCGCTCCTACAAGATCGGCGCACTCAGCCGCGCGTCTATCTCGCGCTGCAAATCGCCGCGCCAGCCCAGCAAAAAACCCAACTCCACCACCACAAACAATGGCCCCACGATCAGGCCGGTCACGTCGTCGATAAACGCCGGTTTTCGCCCTTCGTAGTAATGCCCGACAAACTGAATCACCCAGCCGAGCACAAACAGCCCAACTCCCCAGCTCAACCACGCCCCCGTACTCAAGGCCGCCAACGTGTGCCCCAGCCATACGGCCAAGCCCAGCAAAACGGTCATCACTAAACCCAGGCGCACTTCAAGGCGCAGGTAAAACACGGCACTGGCGATCATCACTAAAACGGCAGGCGAGATACCCGCCCATTGCGGCCGCGATAACAGCACGGCCACGGCAATGACAATCAGCGGGATGCCCACAAAGTGGGTGACGATATTGCGCTTATCGCGGTGATAAGCGGCGTATTGGCTCAGATGGTCGATCAGGCTTTTCATGGCGCAAGCTCTTTGCGGGGGACAATGAGCTGAGTGTAATACGCCCTAGTGGGAGCTGCCGCAGATCTACGGCGCGTGCACCCGTAGCAGCTGCCAAGCTTGCGAGGCTGCGTCCGGCTGCGTAGCAGTCGTAAAATCAAGCACTGTGGTGGGTCAGTTAAACCCTGCACTTAGGGTTTACGATCGCTTCGCAATCGGACGTAGCCTCGCAGGCTCGACAACTGCTACGAAATCGACTTTCTGCACGAGACAGGTGTATCAGCAGGCAATAAACGCCAGCGGCAAATCCCGAATCTGCTCGCGCACCGGCGGCTGATAGGGCCCTTCACGGGTCAATTCATGCAACAGCTCTTCACGCAGTTGATGAAACTCAAAACTGCTGCGATGACGCGGATGGGGCAGGTCGATGTTGACCACTTGCTTGATCCGCCCGGGGCGCGGTTCCAGCACTACCACGCGGTCAGCCAGAAAAATCGCCTCTTCGACGTCATGCGTCACCAACACGGTGGTGATTTTGGCCCGCTCGCGAATCGCCAGCAGCTCGTCCTGCATTTGCTGGCGGGTCAGGGCATCCAGCGCCCCGAACGGCTCGTCCAGCAGCAAAATCCGTGGGCTGGCCACCAGCCCGCGAGCGATCGCCACGCGCTGCGCCATACCGCCGGACAGTTGATGCGGAAACGCCCGGGCGAAGTCTTTCAAGCCCACCAGTTCAATAAACGCCGCGACCCGCTGCTGACGCTCGGCCGCAGTCAGCGGTTCATTCACCAGCCCCAGGCCAATGTTGTCTTCAACGCTCAACCACGGGAACAGACGGTGTTCCTGAAACACGATCCCACGCTCGCTGCCGACGCCGTTGACGGCCTTGCCATCCACTTCAATCGAGCCGCGAAACTCAGTGTCGAGCCCCACCAGCAAACGCAGCAAGGTCGACTTGCCACAGCCGCTGGAACCGACAATGGCGACAAACTCACCTTCCGCAATCTGCAAATTGAAATCGCGTATGGCTTCCAGTTCCAGGCCGTCCACTTCGAAGGATTTACCGACCTGATTAAAACTGACGATAGGTGCGTTCATGCATTTCTCCAGCGGGTTGCGCGGGTTTCAAGGCGTTGGCCAATCAGGTTCAGCAGGGCGCCGGTCAGGCCCACCAGCAGCATGCCGCTGAGGATGGTGTCCATGCGCAGCAGTTGTTGGGCGCCGATCATCAGGCTGCCGATGCCACCATTGGACGGCATAAAGTATTCCGCACCGATGGTGCCCAGCCAGGCGTAGATCAGGCTCAGGCGCAGCCCGGCGAAGATCCCCGGCGCGGCGCCCGGCAACACCAGCAGGCGCAAGCGTTGCCACAAACTCAGGCGCATCACCTGCGCCGCTTCACGCAACTGCGGCGAAAGGTTGGCCACACTGCGTTGGGTGGCAATAAACAGCGGGAAAAAAGCGGCCAGGGCGACGAAAACCCACTTCGACAACTCGCCCAGGCCAAACCATGCCGTGAGTAACGGTACCCACGCAAAAATCGCAATCTGGCGCAGCGCCGACAGGCTCGGCCCCAACAACCGTTCGCAGGTCGGCGACAACCCCAGCACCACGCCACCGACAAAACCCAAACCGCCGCCCAGCAACAAACCACCCAAGGTGCGCTTGAGGCTCAAAGCCATCGCCGTCGGCAAGCTGCCATCAACCAGACCGCTCCAGGTGCTGTGCACCACTGCCCACGGGCTCAATAGAATCTGCGGGTCGACCCACGCTTGCGTCACCGCGACTTGCCACAGCGCCAGCAGAAACAGCGGCAACCACCCTGATTGCAGACGCTGCCAGCCGGTCGAACGCGGGCCACGGGTCAATTGCGCGGTCGCCGCATGCGGCCAATGCACCAGTTTTTGATCCAGCCAGCCAATGCCGCGATCCATCGAGACGCCGATCACGCCAATCACCACGATGCACACAAACACAATATCGAGCATGAACAACTGCCGCGCATAGACCATCAAGTAGCCGATACCTTCGCTGGAGGCCAGCAACTCCACGGCCAGCAACGAGGTCCAGCCAGCCGCCAGCGCCAGACGCAAACCGGCCATAAAACCGGGCAGGGCGGCAGGCACGATCAGTCGGCGAACTTTAAGGTGCAGCGGCAAGCGCAGCACCTGCGCGGCTTCACGCAACTTGGGCTGAGCATCGCGCACCGCAACCAGCGTGTGCAACGTGATGGGCACCACAATCGCCTTGATCAGCACCACCAGCTTGAGCACTTCACCGATGCCAAAAAACACCATGAACAGCGGGATCCAGGCCAAGGTTGGGACTTGCGCCAGTGCGCTGAAGGTCGGTAAAACCAGCCGTTCCGCCGCACGGCTCAAACCCAGCGTGGCGCCCAGCACCGCGCCTATACCGACGCCGACCAGCAAACCAAAGAACAGACGTTGCAGGCTGATCGCCAAATGCCCCCACAGCTCACCCGCGCCCAACTCCAGCGCGCTTTGCCAGACCAGCGAAGGCGGCGGCAAAATCTGCTCGCTCATCCATTGCTCGCGAGCGGCCAACCACCATAGAAAAAAAAGGCCTATCGGCAATAACCACGGCAGTGCGCGCTGACTGACGTTAGGTAACCAGGCCTTCACACCCAACGCTGGGTCAGTCAAAGGCAAATTGAGCAGCGAAGCTTTAGCCATCGCAGACCTCCGTTGTCGGTTGTGCGGGCGCAACCAAACGTTCTATTTATATTCCCGTTTGATCTATAAATATTGATATTCATATCTATCAGAGATAAGGCCGTCCTTTATGCCGTGTCTTGAGACCCGCTGCCAATGCATTAAATGAATATTTTCAGTGCGGCTTATGCATATCAGGCCGACAGCCGCAGACTAGAACGCTTATTCCTTTTAGTTACTAAATTGTGAGCTTTTAGTATTTATTGTTCGCTACATCTTATGCCTACTTTTTGCTCCTCAATGCCCGCCGTATTCAGGAGCTGCACCCATGCCAATCCCTCTCAAACACGCCTTTCGCCGCCTGGCCGCACCTGCCTTAGCGGGCTTGCTGGGCTGCTTGCCATTGCTGGGCCACGCCGATGACTTAAAGCAAATCCGCATCGCCGTGCCCGACCTCAGCGCGGGCAGCCAACACAGCGGCGGCGGGATCAGCGACGTGCTGCGCAGCCAGCAGTTGCTGGAAAAAGCCTTCGCCGACGACGGCGTCACCATTGAATGGAAGTACTTCAAAGGCGCAGGCCCGGTGATCAACGAGGCCTTCGCCAACGGCCAGGTCGATTTCGCTTATCTGGGCGATCTGGCCGCCATCATCGGTAAAGCCAACGGCCTGGACACACGCCTGTTGAGTGCCGCCGCACGCGACAACAAACAGTATTTGGCCGTGGTGCCGGGTTCGGGGATCAAAACCCTGCAAGACCTCAAAGGCAAACGGGTCGGGCTGTTTCGCGGCACCGCTACCCAACTGTCGTTTGACGCCGCGCTGGCCAGCGTGGGCCTGACCGAGAAAGACCTCAAAATCATCAACCTGGACTTCAACGCCTCAGTGGCCGCGCTGGCAGCCAAACAAATCGACGCCTCGTGGGGCGGCTCCAACTTGAGTTCGTTGCAGGCCAAAGGCTTGGCAGACATCCCGCTGAACACCAAAGACCTGAACAACGCGGGCAGCGTGCAAAGCGTGCTGGTGGCCTCGGGTGCCTTTGTCGATGCCCACCCGCAAGCCGTGGCCAAACTGCTTAAAGCCCAGGAACAAGGCGTGCAATGGCTGACCAACGACGCCAACAAACCGGCCTACATCGCGCTGGTCTCCGGGCTGGCCAACTACCCGGCGCACATCCTTGAAAAAGACACGCAAGATCAGAAATTCAGCGAAATCTTCGTCTCGCAACTCGACCCGGTGTTCCTCGGCAAATTACAGGACTCCGTCACCCTGGCCGCCGAGCAACGCCTGATCCGCAAACCGTTCCAGGTCAGCGAATGGGTCACACCGCCGCTGGCAGCCGCCTCCCGCTAAGCCTTTTCGTCGCACTCAAACCGTAAGCCGTCAAAACAATGAGGGTCATCCAATGAGCACTGCCGCTTTAGCCGTAAAACCAGACGTTCAAACACTTGAAATACACCCGGTGGCCGGGCGCATTGGCGCCGAGATCCGCGGGATCAAACTGTCGGGCGATCTGGACGCCAGCACCGTCGACGCGATTCAACAGGCGTTGCTGACCCACAAAGTGATTTTCTTCCGCGACCAGACTCACCTCGATGACCAAAGCCAGGAAGCCTTCGCGCAACTGCTCGGCGACCCGATTGCTCACCCCACCGTGCCCGTGCGTGACGGCACGCGCTTTTTGATGGAACTGGACGGCGCCCAGGGCCAGCGCGCCAACTCGTGGCACACCGACGTGACCTTCGTTGACGCGTACCCCAAAGCGTCGGTACTGCGCTCCGTACTGGCCCCGGCGTCGGGGGGCGATACGGTGTGGGCCAACACCGCCAGCGCGTACGCCAAACTGCCTAAAAACCTGCAAGAACTGGCTGACAACCTGTGGGCCGTACACAGCAACGAATACGACTACGCGAGCACCAAGCCGGATGTCTCACCAGAAAAAATTGAGCAATACCGCAAGGTTTTCACCTCAACCGTGTATGAAACCGAGCATCCGGTGGTGCGTGTGCACCCGGTGAGTGGTGAAAAGAGTTTGGTGCTGGGGCATTTTGTGAAACGCATCAAGGGCTATTCGCCGTCTGATTCGGCGCACCTGTTCAACCTGCTGCAAAGCCACGTGACGCGTTTGGAAAATACCGTGCGCTGGCGCTGGAATACGGGTGACGTCGCGATCTGGGACAACCGCTCGACCCAGCATTACGCCATCGACGACTACGGCACCCAAGACCGCATCGTGCGCCGTGTGACCTTGCAGGGCGATGTGCCAGTTAGCGTGCAAGGACACCGCAGCCAGACCACAAAAGGCGTGTAGCCCATACAAAACCTTGTAGGAACGAGCTTGCTCGCGATCTGTTGCTCTTAAAGATCGCGAGCAAGCTCGGTCTTAGAAAGGGACTTACCACACCCCGATCTGCACCACCTTCTCAACCTCTGGCTCGCCATACCGAAAGCTCTCCGCACGGCGATCCACTTCCTGATGGCTGATGGTGGTGCGGCGCTTCAACCCACGAAGCCAGTCAAACAAATACCCCATGTGCTGCTCACGCACCGCGGCATAGGCCGGGTCCTCACCCAAGTCATTCAACTCCTGCGGGTCATTGCGCAAGTCAAACAGCTGCGGGCGAAAACCGTCATACGCCAAGTATTTCCAGCGCTCACTGCGCACCATGGTCATGCGGCAACGATCAATCGGTTGGCCCAGGCGTTCACGTGCCGGGGCCTGAAACGCGTAGTCGTATTCACTGATCGCGTACTCGCGCCACGCAGGCGTTTGCCCATGCAGTAACGGAATCAGCGAGCGACCCTCCAACCGGTGCTCAGCCCCCGTCACCCCCAGCGCCTGCAAAAAAGTCGGCAGGGCATCAATGGTTTCCGCCAGGCGTTGATCGACCGTGCCACGCGTCACATCCGCCGCCGCACGCGGGTCACGCACGATCAGCGGCACGCCCACCGCAGGCTCCAGCAAAAACTCTTTTTCGCCTAAAAAGTGATCACCCAAAAAGTCGCCGTGGTCACTGGTGAACACAATCAGCGTGTCGTCCCAGCGCCCCGTGCTTTGCAGCAGGTCAAACAGCCGCCCCAATTGATCATCAACCTGCTTGATCAGCCCCATGTACGTCGGGATCACATTCAAACGCACCTCGTCCCGCGAAAAGTTCTGGCTCTCTTCGTGCTGGCGAAACGCGTTGTACACCGGGTGGTCGCAGGCTTTGCCCGCACTCGGGCGAATCGGCGCCAGCACCTGCTCTGCGCCATACAGCGCGTGATACGGCGCCGGGGCGATGTAGGGCCAATGCGGCTTGATGTACGACAAATGCAGGCACCACGGCTGCTCGCCTTGCTCCTGGATAAAGTCGATGGCGCGGTCGGTGGTGAACACTGTTTCCGAATGCTGTTCCTGCACCCGTGCCGGCAAGTGCGCGTTGCGCATTTTCCAGCCGCTGAGCACTTCGCCATCTGCCCCCGCACCTGCATTGGCCCAGTCATGCCACGGGTTGGCACCGTCGTAGCCCAAGTCCTTTAAATACTGGGTGTAGGGCGCAGAGTCGCGCTTGTCGTCAAACAACGGGCTGTCAGGGTAAATGCCGTCGTGGCGGGCGTAGGCCTCAAAGCCCACCTCATTGAAGATTTCGGCTTGTTGGCTGTTCGGATCAATCGCCAAACGCTGTAAGGCATCGACGTTGGCCGTGGCGTGGGTTTTACCCACCAGCGCGGTACGAATCCCGTGGGGGCGCAGGTAATCGCCCAGGGTCAGTTCTTCCAGCGGCAACGGCACCGCGTTCCAGGCCACCTGATGGCTGCTGACATAACGCCCGGTGTACGCCGACATGCGTGACGGGCCGCAAATCGTGCCTTGGGTATAGGCCCGGCTGAAACGCACGCCAGCCGCGGCCAGGCGGTCGATATTGGGGGTGTGCAAATGCGGGTGGCCGTAGCACGACAAATAATCGCGACGCAGTTGGTCGCACATGATGTACAGCACGTTTTTGATGGGTTGCAGCTGTGGCATGAAGGTTCACCTTTGGCAGATAGATGACCGATTTCGCGCGAGCGCGCCGCGTGCGACAAGCGCATTTGGTGAATGGGTTTGATGCACACAGCGCATGCCGTTAAATCGCGAAGTTCTCAACCGCACACACATCATGGTCGTCGCTGTTATCCAGTTGTTTGATTTCATCGATCATGGCCTGGGCCAAGGGCGAGAGGCGGGTCGATGAGCGGCTGACGATGCCATAGCGGGTGTAGAGCGCGTCCTGGTCTTGGGCCAGTTCGTCGACCTCAATGCGCACCAGGTCGCCCTTGGCGTACAAGAAAACGTCGCTGTAGGCGCCGCAAATACCGATGGCATCGCTGCTCAACACCACGCTCATGAGGCTGAACGGGCTTTCGCATTCCACATTCGGCGCGTAGTCCTGACGTCCACTTAACTGCACCAGCACTTTGCGCAGGTTAGGCGGGCGGATGGTCACGGCCAGTGGATAACTCAACAGTTCTTCGGCGCTGACGCTGCTGCGCTGGGCCAGCGGGTGGCCTGCGCGGCAGCAAAAAAACCAGCGCCGCGGTCGCAAACGCTGGGTTAAGTACGCCGGATCGGCTTCGAAATTGCGGGTATCGGCGATGAAAAACTCGAATTCTTCGTTGAGCATGCGCTTGCTCAGGCTTTGCCAATCATCGACCTGAAAATGCACCCGCGCTTTCGGGTAACGCCCGATAAAACGTCCAATGGCTTTGGGCACTAACCCCGAAGCAGGCGCCGGGCCGCACCCAAACAACACCTCACCGCTTTCCAGGCTATTGAACTGGTTGATCTCGTTGGTCAGTTGCCGGGCGCCACTGACCAGTCGCCGCGCGTGCTCTAACAGCAACTGGCCTTGCTTGGTGGGCGCCAGGTCCTTGCGCCCACGGTCCACCAACGAGCAACCCACGCTGTGTTCCAACGCCTGAATGCTGCGGCTGAATGCCGATTGCGAGAGGTTTACCGCCTGCGCGCCCGCAACAAAACTGCGCTGCTCGGCGAGGGCGATGAAGTGACGAAGTTGGCGCAGGTCGATATGCATTTTTCACATCAAAAATATCGGGGAAATGCATTGGCTATGCATTCGATGGACTCCTTATAAAGGCAATCTCTTATGCAGTAAATATCTGTCAAAAAATAAACAAATAACTATTAGGAATATACAAGGTTGTGTATTTCGTCGACCAGGAGCCGCCCATGAGCCAATCCCAGCAAGCCCTACCGTTCCCTTCAAGGCGTTTTAAACGCCTGCCGATGGCGCTATTTCTGGCGGGCTGCTCCACGGGCTCGATGGCACTGGCCGATGAAAACCAAGCCGCCGTGGACGCCACGCCCGTTACCAAAACTGCGCCGGCAAAAGCCGATGACAGTCAGTTGAAAACCGTGACCGTGACCGCTCGACGCCGTGAAGAAAGCGCGCAAAACGTGCCCACGCCAATGAGTGTGATCAGCGGCCAGACCCTCGAAACCCAGCGCGTTTACCGGATTCAGGATTTGCAGCAGTTGGTGCCCAGCGTCAACGTCGCCTACATGCATGCCCGCCAGTCCAGCGTGTCGATTCGCGGGCTGGGCAATAACCCGGCCAGCGATGGCCTGGAAGGCAGCGTGGGGTTGTACATCGACAACGTGTACCTGGGGCGTCCGGGCATGGCGGTGTTTGACTTGATGGACATCGAGCAACTGGATGTACTGCGCGGCCCGCAGGGCACGTTGTTCGGCAAAAACACCACCGCCGGGGTGATCAATATCACCACCCGTGCGCCGACCTTTACCCCCGAGCGCAGCATCGAAACGTCAGTGGGCGAGGACGGTTATTTCCAGACCAAGGGGACGATTTCCGGGCCGCTCACCGATGATCTGGCCGGGCGTTTTTCGGCCTACCGAACCCGCAGCGATGGCGACATCAAAAACGAATTTGACGGCAATAAACTCAACGGCGGCGCACGCGAAGGGTTTCGCGGGCAACTGCTGTACAAGCCCAGCGAGACGTTCAACCTGCGCTGGATCGGCGACTACAACGAAGAGGATTCCAGCGCGGGAACCCGCACGCTGTTCAGTACCGGGCCGACCATTAATGGCGTTAACCAATACGAAACACGCGCTGCCGCAGCCGGGGCCACGCTGGTCGACGGCTCGAACCGCAAGGTCAATCTCGACAACCAGCAATCGGTCACCGTGTTTCAGGGCGGCACGTCGCTTGAGGCCAACTGGACACTGCCCAGTGACTACACGCTGACCTCGATCACCTCCTACCGCTGGTGGGATTTCACCCCGCGCAACGACGACGGCCTGGACGTAGCGGCGACTTACAACGCAGGCGTGTCCGTGAATGACAAACAGTGGTCTCAGGAGTTTCGAATCGCTTCGCCAACCGGCGGCTTTTTCGATTACGTGGCGGGGGCTTACTACTTCGGCTCCGACCTAGACAACAAATCCTTCACCTACTACGGCCCCAAGGCTGACATCTGGAATGGCACAGCAACGGGTGCCTTGGCGGACGTGAACTCCGTGGGCAACGGCCACATTTCGACCAACAGTTTTGCGCTGTTTGCCCAAGGCACGTGGCACCTGACGCCGCAGCTGGATTTCACAGCCGGGCTGCGCGGCACGTATGAAGAGAAAAGCGCGTGGGTGACACGCAATGCACCCGTCGGCGGGGCCGCTGTCACCGGCGCCGCAGCAGCGGCACGCCAGGCGCGGGTCGGCGCTTATGATTCGGGCGACTTGAACCAATACAGCACCAGCCCTTCAGGCTTGCTGAACCTGACCTACCACTTCAACGACAACGTGCTGGGCTACGCCAGCCTGTCGCATGGCGAGAAGTCGGGCGGGGTGAACCTCACCGTTGGCTCGGCGCCAACCGCCGGGGCCGACTCGCTGCTGATCGGGACCGAGCGCGCCAACAATGCCGAGCTGGGGGTTAAAAGCACGCTGTGGGATCGCCGCCTGCAACTCAACGCCAACCTGTTCTGGACACAGGTCAACGGGTACCAGACCACGGCTTACGACGATTCCACACGCGCTCAATACCTGACTAACGCAGGCTCTGTGCGCTCACGCGGGGTCGAATTCGAGAGCACGTTGATCCCCGTGCGCGGGCTGACGCTGAACCTCAACGGATCGTTTAATGACGTGCGTTACCTGTCGTACAAAGATGCGCCATGCCCGCCGGAAGTCAGCCTGCAAGCAGGCGCGCCTGCCTCGTGCGACTTGAGCGGGCATCAGGTGGTCGGCGCTTCGAAGTGGATCGGCAACGCCAATGGCGAATACAAATGGAACCTCAACAACGGCCTCGAAGAGTACGTCACCGCCAGCTACGCGTTCCGCTCCAAAGCCGTGGGCACGGTCGAAGACTCGGCTTATGCACAGATCCCGAGTTACGCGGTGGTCAACTTATCCACAGGCTTGCGCGGGGACTTTCACCAAGGTCAGTGGGACGTGTCGCTGTGGCTGAAAAACGCCTTCGACAAAACCTACTACACCACCCTGTGGAGCGCCGCCAACGGCGGTTATGAAGGGTTGTTGGGCACGCCACGGACACTGGGCGTGACCGGCCGTTATGATTTTTAAAGGCTGACCACACCTTGCCGTATGGGAGCGGGCTTGCTCGCGATGGGATCGCTGCGGTGTGCCTGATACACCGCAGTGTCTGCGTCGCGAGCAAGCCCGCTCTCACTTTAAAAAAGTTTTTTGGTTATTAACAAATAGCTTCTTATTCCTTAGCGAATCTAAAAACCGTCCCTATACTGACTCGGTAACACACATACCGCTGGAGGCATGCACCCATGGGCAACGAATCGATTCGCTATTTGATAGTGCCGGGCTGGCAAGGGTCGTCTGACGATCATTGGCAAACCCACTGGCAAAACAGCTTGCCGAACAGTGCTCGGGTGGAGCAAGCCGACTGGCTGACACCCCGCCGCGAAGACTGGATTGCTGCGTTGGCCGAGGCGATTGCCGCCGACAGCACGCCCGTGATTCTGATAGCCCACAGCCTGGGTTGCATCACCGTCGCGCATTGGGCCGAACGCGCGCCCGCTAGCCTGCTGAACCAGGTGCGCGGTGCTTTGCTGGTGGCCCCGGCCGATGTCGAACGCCCAACCTGCGCCCCCGCGCTGCGTAACTTTGCACCGATCCCGACGCACACCCTGCCGTTCCCGAGCCAAGTCGTCGGTTCGGACAACGATGCAGCGGCCAGTGCGCCTCGCGCCATGGAGTTCGCTCGTCAATGGGGCGCCGAGGTCGGCATTCTCAGCGGCGCTGGACATATCAACGTCAAGTCCGGCCACCAACGCTGGGAGCAAGGGTTCGCCTTTTTGTATCGCCTGCAAACCCGCATTGAGCACGGCGCCCTGCGCCGAGCCTGAATTTTTTGTAACGCCCGCGCCCACCCATCGGCGGCGGGCGGGAGCCTGCCATGAGTCAGCATGAAACCTTTGGTCAGCCCTTGCTGACCTTTCCCGACGCCGAAAAAAGCCCGCTGAGCATTCGCGCCAAAGCGCTGGTGTTTGTCGACCCGCGCTCACGCCAATTACGTGACGACCTGGAACTGCTCGCCCCACGTGCTTTGCCCGTGCTGATTCGCGGCGAAACCGGCAGCGGCAAAGAGCTGCTGGCCCGGCATATTCACCGCGCCAGCGACCGCTCTGGTTTGTTTGTCTCGGTTAATTGCGGCGCGATCAGCCCAACCTACGCCGACGCCGAACTGTTCGGCTACGCACCGGGCGCCCACAGCAGTTCGGCCAGCAGCCGCGCCGGATGGTTTGGCTCGGCCAATGGCGGCACCTTATACCTGGATGAAATCGGTGATTTGCCGCTGGGTATTCAGGTCAAGCTGCTGGCGGCCCTGGAAACCCACGAAGTCACGCGGGTCGGTGCCCATCAGCCAAGCCCGGTGGATGTGCGGCTGGTCGCGGCCACCAGCATCGATCTGGCGCAGGCTGTAAAAGCGGGCAAATTTCACGAGCGGCTGTATCACTACCTCAGCGAAGGGCAATTGGCATTGCCAGCCCTGCGCGAGCGCGTGGGCGATATTTTGTCGCTGGCCGAATACTTTTTGGGCATCTACAGCCAGCGCCTTAATCTGCCGGTGCCGTTTATCAGCGACAGCGCGCAACGCGTACTGGAGCGCCACAGCTGGCCGGGCAACACCCGTGAGCTGGAGAACGTGATTCACTTTGCGCTGCTGGTCAGCACGGGCGAAGAGATACAACCCGAGCATTTAAACCTGCCCGACAGCCTGAGCCAGATTGAGCTGTTTATAAAAGGCGCAACGGCGCAGGAGTTGGCAGCGCTGAAGAACCTGCTGCCGTAGCCCTTTTTAGGAGCGAGCTTGCCTCGCGATCTTTTGATCGTTTAAACAATCGCGAGGCAGGGACAGCGCAATCCAAACAAAACGATCTAAGAAGCTTAAGAAATATTATTTTTCTGGAATAAAAAAGTTAGGTATTGTCCGCTCCGACTTCCAATAAAACCGTCATTCGAACGGTCATTTACTTAAGGACATTGCATGAAAAAGGTTCTGTTGTTTACCGCATTGGCGGCTGCTTTGACGGCAGGCCTGGCACAGGCTAACGAAAAACTGGTAGTCGCTGCGACCCCGGTTCCTCACGCCGAAATCCTTGAGCTGATCAAACCGACCCTCGCCAAAGAAGGCGTGGATCTGGAAATCAAAGTCTTCACCGACTACGTTCAGCCGAACGTACAGGTCGCAGAGAAACGTCTGGACGCCAACTACTTCCAGACCCTGCCGTACCTCGAAAGCTTCAACAAAGGCAAAGGCACCAACCTGGTGACCGTGATCGGTGTTCACGTTGAACCGTTCGGCGGCTACTCGAAAAAAGTTAAAAACCTGTCTGAGCTCAAAGATGGCGCAACCATCGCCATCCCTAACGAAGGCAGCAACAGCGGCCGGGCGTTGATCCTGCTGCAAAAGGCCGGCTTGATCGAACTGAAAGATCCGACCAACGCCGTGTCCACACCAAAAGACATCGCCAAAAACCCGCACAACTTCAAATTCAAAGAGCTTGAGTCTGCGCTGCTGCCACGCGTGCTGGACCAGGTCGACCTGGACATGATCAACACCAACTACGCGCTGGAAGCGGGCCTGAACCCGGCCACGGACGCGCTGATCATCGAAGGGGCTGATTCGCCTTACGTGAACTTCCTGGTAGCTCGCCCGGACAACAAAGACAGCGACGCGATCCAAAAGCTGTCCAAAGCCCTGACCAGCCCAGAAGTTAAAGCGTTTATCGCGGAAAAATACAAAGGTGCGGTGCTACCAGCGTTCTGATTGAGCGCCAGCTCCACTGAAAACGCCGACGGCTATTACAGTCGTCGGCGTTTTTTATTATTTGGTAAAACTACCTAGCAGATTTCGCAGGTAGGCAAGATCATTGTTTGGGGCAAAGCTGAGGGGACTTCCGCAAAGAGCCAACCAATATGCCTCTTACACACTATGCTTACGATCCTTTGGATCGCTTAACAACAACCTCAGTGGGCGCCCCACCCTCAACGCAGCGTTTTTATAACCATGAACGCTTGAGCACGACATGCCAGGGTGAGCACAGCCAGTCAGTCTTTCAGCACCACAACCTGCTGTTGGCTGAAAAACACACATCAGAAACCCTGTTGCTGGGCACCGACCTGCAACGCAGCGTTTTGCACTCACTCAGCGGTGCACACAAACACCCGCGCGCTTATAGCCCTTATGGTCATCATCGCGTTCAAAGTGAACAACAGAGCCTGTTAGGGTTTAACGGAGAAGCGCCCGACCCAATAACCGGCCACTATTTGTTGGGCAACGGTCACCGAGCGTACAACCCCGTATTGATGCGCTTTAACAGCCCCGATACGTTAAGCCCGTTTGGCAAGGGTGGGATTAATCCGTATGCGTATTGCTCTGGCGACCCGGTGAATCGAAGCGATCCGAATGGGCGATTCTGGGGCGTAAATGTGAAAACCCTTATCAGTAGTTTCATGGGTTTATTTTCTGTAGCCGTCTCAACGATGCCCTCCCTCGGGTTTAGAGAATCACTCATTGCCATTAAAAGGCGCACACACACGCTTGACCATGTCGTAAAGGTCGGCACAACATCGGCGGCATTCATTGGTGCAAGCGCATCAACCGCTCGCGCCTCACTGCTTGATCCGGGGGGGGACGTAGGGGAGGCATTACACTGGATATCAACGGCGGCGACGGGTGTCTCATTAGCCGGCAGCGCGTTTATAACCGGCCGAGACTTTCAAAAGCGCAGGGTCTTGAGAAATCTGGAAACAATACCTGATGTAGAATTGCAGAACGGATCTAGTTCAAGATCCTACACACTTCAACACCTCAGCACGACGACCACCTCGACAACGACAACGACAACGACAACGACAACAACCACGACAACAACCTCACATACAGCGCGCTCTCAGCGAAACCCAAGCCCTTCTGTGGTCCTCAATATTCAAGGGGATCATATTCGAAGCGGCCCTTAGCCTCCCCTCAATCCGCCCAATGCCAAGCCGGCTGATCCAGCATTCGCTGCCCCACCACCTCGGTCTGACCGAGGTTTTTCTCCAGCACGATGCAGTTGCACTCCGGGTCTTGCTGCAAGGCGGCAATCAAACGCCGGGCGTGTGACACCACCCACACCTGGGAATGGTGCGAAGTGCGAATAATCAACCGCGCCAGCGCGGGCAGCAGGTCGGGGTGCAGGCTGGTTTCGGGTTCGTTGAGCACCATCAGCGTCGGTGGGCGCGGGGTGAGCAAGGCGGCCACCAACAGCAGATAGCGCAAAGTACCGTCCGATAACTCTGCCGCCGACAGGGGTCGCAACAAACCCTCTTGATAAAACTCGACGGCAAAGCGCCCACCGAGCATGAAATTGATTTTTAGCTGCGCACCGGGGAAGGCGTCGCTGATGGCGCTGTGCAACGCCTCGGGGTCGCCGATTTCGATGATGGTTTGCAGCGCGGCGGCCAGGTCTCGGCCGTCGTGGTGCAACACGGGCGTGCGCGTGCCCAGTTGCGGTTGACGCACCGGCGCCTCGGGGTCCGTGCGAAAGTGGTCATAAAAACGCCAACCACGGATCGATTCGCGCAATTGCAGCACTTCAGGTGAGGCATGCAGGCTGCCGACTTGATCGAACAGGCTGTCGAACATCGGCGCATGTTGCGCCAGCACCTGCCAACTGCGCTCAGCGCGGGCGCGAATCATCGGACCTTCACGCTCCACCAGCTCACTGGCGGGCCGATAACAAGGCCCCACCCAAATGCTCTCGTGCTTGATTTGCGGGTCGAGGGTAAAGGCCGAATGTTCGGGTGGCGCCAGCCCCAGGGCGATGGCGTAGCTAAAGTCATCGCCCGCAAACCCTAAGCGCAGGCGTTTGACCTTATTGCGCGGCCCGCCTTCAACAGCCACTTCGCCTGACTTCATGCGCCGCGAAATATGTTCAGGCCCAGCCCAGAACGTGGACTCCAGCCCGCCCTCGCGGGCCAACGCATTGATGACCCCGCCTTGGGCCGTTTCGGCCAACAAGCGCAGTGCGCGGTACAGATTTGATTTACCGCTGCCATTGGGGCCGGTAATCAAATTAAGTCGGGCCAACGGCACGATTAACTGGTTGATGGAGCGGTAATTGGCCACCGCCAGAGTGGTGAGCATAGGGTGACCTCTAAAAGTTATTGCCACTCTGTGGGAGCCTGGCTTGCCAGCGATGCAGGCGATGCGGTTTTTCTGTTAAACCGCGCAGATGCAATCGCTGGCAAGCCAGACTCCCACGGTTAGATGGAGCCGAGCGCAAACAGAGTCCCACAAACACTAAACCCTGTTCTACGCTGTCTGTCGTATCGTCCCGTCAATCGGCATCACGCAAAGGAGTCTGCATGGCTGGTCAACGAGTCAAGTGTGTTTGGGGCTTAAGCCTTTTGGCGCTCCTGACCGCTTGTGGCAAAGAAGGCCCCAAAGAGCCTTTGTCCCCACGGGTCTATGTACAGCAGGTGAGCACGCGTGAGTTTGCGCCACCCATTCAACTCAGCGGCGATATTCAGGCTCGGGTCGAAACGCAGCTTTCGTTCCGCGTTGGCGGCAAGATTATCGAGCGTCAGGTCGATGTCGGTGATCACATTCAGGCCAATCAGGTGTTGGCCCGTCTTGATCCCAAAGACCTGAAAATCCAGGTCCAAACCGCGCAAGCCAGCGTGTATGCGCAACAGGCGCAAGTGGTGCAAACCCGCGCGGCCTTTATTCGTCAGCAAAAACTGCTGCCAAAAGGCTACACCAGCCAAAGCGAATACGATGCCGCCAACGCCGCGCAGCTCAGCGCCCAAAGCGCCCTGACCGCCGCGCAGGCGCAGTTGGCCAATGCCCGCGAGCAACTGAGCTACAGCAACCTGGTCGCCGAAGCGCCAGGCATCATCACCGCGCGCCAGGCCGAAGTCGGCCAAGTGGTGCAAGCCACCATGCCGATTTTTACCCTGGCCCGTGACGGCGCCCGCGACGCGGTCTTTAACGTGTATGAGTCGCTGTTTATTGAGCCGCCCAAAGACCCGACTGTGCAGGTCACATTGCTGAGCGACCCGACGATCAAGGTCAACGGCCAAATCCGCGAGATCACCCCGACCGTGGCGGCGCAAAGCGGCACGCTGCAAATCAAGGTGCAACTGGACACCTTGCCCAAGGGCATGGAGTTAGGCTCGATTGTCAGCGTCAACCTGACCCCGGCGCCTCGGCCCAGCGTTGAGCTGCCGTGGTCCGCCCTGACCAAAGATGTCTCGGAACCTGCCGTGTGGGTGGTCGACGGTCAAAACAACGTGCGCATACAGCGCGTCACCGTGGGGCGCTACCTCACCGGCAGCGTGATCATCAACGATGGCCTCAAGGACGGAGAGAATGTGGTGGTCGCAGGCGGGCAATTGCTACACCCCGGCATGCAGGTCGAAATTACCCCCGTCCCGGCCGGAGGGATGGCGCTATGAGCCGCTTATGGATCGTGCCGCTCGCCGCAGTGTTGCTGCTGGGCTGCTCTGAGAAAAAACCACCAGAGCCTGTCAGGCCGGTGCTGTTCGTGGTGGCAACACCTGAGCTGGCGCAAAACCTGGGGCGCTTTGCCGGCAATATAGAAGCCCGCTACGAAAGCACATTGGGCTTTCGCGTGCCGGGCCGTATTGTGCGACGCCTTTACGATGTCGGGGCGATGGTCAAAGAAGGCGATATTTTGGCCAGCCTGGACCCCACCGATCAGCAGAACAATGTGCGCGCAGCCCAAGGCGATCTGGCCAAGGTCCAGGCGCAATTGATCAACGCCCAGGCCAATGCCCGCCGTCAGCAAGAGCTGTTCAATCAGGGCGTAGGCGCGCAAGCGCAACTCGACGCGGCGCAAGCCGACCTCAAAACCACTGACGCGTCGATGCAACAAGCCGTCGCGGCGCTCAATCAGGCCAAAGACCAACTCAGTTACTGCAACCTGCGCGCCGACCATGACTCGGTCATCACCGACTGGCAGGCCGAAGCCGGGCAGGTGGTCAGCGTGGGCGAAGAGGTCGTCACACTGGCACGGCCTAACGTCAAGGAAGCGGTGATCGACCTGCCAGGGCCACTGGCTGAGGCCCTGCCCAAAGACATCGTGTTCCTGGTCGCAGGCCAGCTCGACCCGAACGTCAACACCACCGCCCATGTACGCGAAATCGCCCCACAAGCCGACAGCGCCACGCGCACCCGACGCACCCGCCTGACACTCGACCAGACCCCGCCGGCTTTTCGCCTCGGCAGTTCGGTCAGCGTGACCGTCAGCAGCCCGATTGCCGAACACTTCCAGTTGCCGCTCACCGCCTTGCAAGAAGTCGACGGCCGCACCCGGGTCTGGGTCATCGACCCGCAGACCCTCGCCGTCAACCCGCGCGACGTCAGCGTGTTGCGGCGCGAGGGCAATACCGTGCTGCTCTCGGGCGGCCTGCACAGCGGTGACAAAGTCGTCAGCGCAGGCGTTCACAGCCTGACCCCCGGACAGACCGTCAGATTCGACAAGGAAAGCTCGCTATGAATGGGACGTTCAACCTCTCCGAGTGGGCCCTGAAGCACCAATCGTTCGTCTGGTACCTGATGTTTGTCGCCGTGCTGGCCGGGTTCTTTTCGTACTTCAATCTGGGCCGGGCAGAAGACCCCAGCTTTGCCATCAAAACCATGGTGATCCAGACCAAATGGCCCGGTGCCACGGTCGATGACACCATGCTGCAAATCACTGACCGCATCGAAAAAAGCTCGAAGAGCTGGACTCGCTGGACTACGTGCAGAGCTACACCCGGCCGGGTGAGTCCACGGTGTTTGTGTTTTTGAAGGACACCACCAAAGCCGATGCCATCCCCAATATCTGGTATGAGGTGCGCAAAAAAATCGGCGATATTCGCGGCGACTTCCCGCAGGGCATTCAAGGCCCGGGGTTCGACGATGAGTTCGGTGATGTCTACGGCACGATTTACGCCTTTACCGGCGATGGCTTCACCATGCGCCAACTGCGCGATTACGTGGAGCACGTGCGCCTGGGGATTCGTGACATCCCCAATCGCGGCAAAATGATGACCATTGGCGAGCAGGAAGAAACCTTCTACCTGGACTTTTCGACTCGCAAACTGGCCGCCCTGGGCCTGGACCAACAACACATCCTCGAAAGCCTGCAAGAACAGAACGCCGTGACCCCCGCAGGCGTGATTGAAGCGGGCCCCGAGCGCATGTCCGTGCGCGCATCGGGGCAGTTCAAGAGCGTGGCCGACCTTGAGGCCGTGAACTTGCGGGTCAACAACCGCTTCTACCGGCTGGCGGACGTAGCCGACATTACCCGTGGGTACGTTGACCCGGCCGCGCCGATGTTCCACTACAACGGCCAGCCTGCCATCGGCCTGGCGGTGGCCATGAACGCGGGCGGCAACATTCAGGCGTTCGGTGAGCAACTGCAACAACGCATCGACGAACTGACCGCCGAACTGCCCGTCGGCGTGGGCGTGCACATGGTGTCCAATCAGGCAGAGGTGGTTGAGGTGGCCGTGCACGGCTTCACCAGCGCGCTGTTTGAAGCGGTGATCATCGTGTTGGCGGTGAGCTTTATCAGCCTGGGCCTGCGCGCTGGCATGGTGGTCGCCATCTCGATTCCGCTGGTGCTGGCGCTGGTCTTTGTGTTCATGGAGTTCACCGGCATCGCCATGCAGCGCGTGTCACTGGGCGCGTTGATCATCGCCCTGGGGCTGCTGGTGGACGACGCGATGATTACGGTGGAGATGATGATCTCGCGGCTCGAACTAGGAGAAACCAAGCAACAGGCCGCAACGTTTGCCTACCACTCCACGGCCTTTCCGATGCTCACCGGCACCCTGGTCACGGTGTCAGGCTTTGTGCCGATTGGCCTCAACAGCAGTTCTGCGGGGGAATACACCTTCACCCTGTTCGCGGTCATTGCCGTGGCTCTGATTGTGTCGTGGGTGGTGGCCGTGCTCTTTGCACCAGTGCTGGGCGTGCACATCCTTAGCCAAAAGGTCAAACCCAAGTCCGAAAAACCGGGGCGTCTGGCCCGGGCCTTCGACACCAGCCTACTGTGGTGCATGACCCACCGCTGGCTGACCATCATCGCCACGGTGGTGATGTTTTTGCTGTCGGTGGTCGGCATGACCTTCGTGCAGAACCAGTTTTTCCCGGCCTCGGACCGCCCCGAAATTCTGGTGGACCTGAACCTGCCACAAAACGCTTCGATTCAAGAAACCCTCAAAGTCACCCAGCGTTTTGAGGAGTCACTCAAGGGCGACCCGGACATCGTGCGCTGGAGCACCTACGTGGGCGAGGGCGCGATTCGCTTCTACCTGCCGCTGGACCAGCAACTGCAAAACCCGTTCTTCGCCCAATTGGTGATCGTCAGCACCGGCCTCGAAAACCGCGACGTGCTGATCGATCGGCTCAACAAACGCCTGCGCGAAGACTTTGTGGGCATCGGCAGTTACGTCCACACCCTGGAACTGGGCCCGCCCGTGGGGCAACCGCTGCAATACCGGGTCAGTGGCCCGAACATCGACAAGGTGCGCAAATACGCCCTTGACCTGGCCTCCGTCCTCGACGCCAACCCCAACGTAGGCGAAACCCTGTTCAACTGGAACGAGCCGGGCAAGGTGCTGCGCATCGACATCGCGCAAGACAAGGCCCGCCAATTCGGGTTGTCATCCGAAGACGTGGCGCAAGTGATGAACAGCATCGTTACCGGCGCGACCGTCAGCCAGGTCAAAGACAGCATCTACCTGATCAACATCATCGGGCGGGCCAACGGCAACGAACGCGGCACGCCGGAAACCCTGCTCAACCTGCAAATCACCACACCGAGCGGCACGTCGATTCCGTTGCTGGCGTTTGCTTCCGTGCGCTATGAGCTGGAACAGCCGCTCATCTGGAGCCGTGATCGCATCCCCACCGTGACCCTCAAGGCCTCGGTGCGCGGCAGCATTCAGCCGACCGACCTGGTGAGCGACCTCAAACCGAGTATCGACGCCTTCATCGACAAACTGCCGCAGGGCTACACGGTACAAACCGGTGGCACCGTGGAACAAAGCGCCAAGGCCCAGGGCCCGATTGCCAAGGTGGTGCCGTTGATGCTGTTCTTGATGGCCACCTTCCTGATGATCCAGCTGCAAAGTGCGCAGAAAATGTTCATCGTGGTCAGCGTCGCTCCGCTGGGGCTGATTGGCGTGGTGCTGGCCTTGGTGCCAACGGGCACGCCGATGGGCTTTGTGGCGATCCTGGGGATTCTGGCGCTGGTGGGCATCATCATTCGTAACTCGGTGATTCTGGTGACCCAGATCGACCAGTTCGAACGCGACGGCTACGACCCGTGGCACGCTGTGATGCAAGCCACGCAACACCGTCGCCGACCGATTCTATTGACGGCGGCGGCGGCCAGTCTGGGCATGATCCCGATTGCGCGTGACGTGTTCTGGGGGCCGATGGCCTACGCCATGATCGGCGGCATCATCTCGGCCACTTTGCTGACGCTGTTGTTCCTGCCAGCGCTGTACGTGGCCTGGTACAAAATCAAGGAGAACAAAAACCCGCCACCGGCCATGCACTGACCTGGCAGGAGCGAACTCGCACTGGCTCTGTGCCTCGTCAGCGGCTACAAAAGAACCCTGTGATCAGGCTTGCACGCCCGAACGCTGATGATTCAGCGACGGGGGTCAACACGAGCAAGCCGCATCCCACCGTAGTCGCTGCCGAGGACCGAAGGCTGCGAGCGAACCCGCCCGGGGTGGGCGGGTTTTGTTGGTCAACGCACCAAATGCAAGAACTGCATGTGGCGTTCGTACTGGTCGAGGATGTCGTTGATGATTTGCTCTTTGGTGTAGCCGGTCAGGTCGTAGTCCTGGCTGCCTTCACTCAAGTGCACTTCTGCGCGGTAGTAACGACGGTTGCGCAGTTGCTCTTTTTTGCCAAAACCGCCACGGGCGAAGGACGGCGTGAAGTAGCCACGCATCTGCACCTGATAGATGAACGGGTGCTCTTCGCCATGGCCGATTTCCAGGCTCACGTTGTCGTTGGCCGGGTCTGGCTGGGTGATGACGTTGAGGCCTTTTTCGCGGAACACAGCGCTCACTTCTTCAATCGCCGGACGCACGGTGGTGTCCATGAAGCGGTACACCTCGTCACGCGACGGGAAGTGCACGGCCTGGCTCAAGCGCTGACGCCACCCCCCACGACCACGGCGCGAAGCCGACACCGGCGCCAGCGAGTGCATCTGGGCGATTTGTTTCTGCGACTCAAGGTAGAACGCCTTGTGCAGGCCCCACATCATGAGCAGCAAGATCAGCGAGAACGGCAGCGAGGTCAGCACCACCGCCGATTTGAGCGCATCAATGCTGCCCGAGAACAACAGCGCGCTGGTCACCAGCGCGGTCATCGCGCCCCAGAACACCCGCAGCCATTTAGGGCCGTCTTCGTCGGCGTTGTTGCCACGCGCCGAAAGGGTCGACAGCACCACAGTGCCGGAGTCGGCCGAGGTCACGAAGAACACAAAACTGATGAACACCGTCACGGCGATCACGGTTTTGCTCCACGGGTAGGTTTCGAGCAGCAGGTACAACGTGCGCGACGGATCGTCGATGGCCGACTGGCCGAGGGCAACCATGCCGTGGTTGAGCACTTGATCGATGGCGCTGTTGCCGAAGATAGACATCCACGCCAAGGTGAAGCCCAACGGGATCAACAGCACGCCAAACACAAATTCGCGGATGGTGCGGCCACGGGAGATACGCGCAATGAACAGGCCCACAAACGGCGACCACGCGATCCACCAGGCCCAATAAAACACGGTCCAGCCGCCCAACCAGTCGCTTGGCTTATCGTAGGCATACACATCAAAACTCTTGGTCGGCAGCGCGCCCAGGTAGTCACCGATGTTCTGGATCAAGGTATTGAGCAAGTGCTGGGTCGGCCCGGCGAACAACACAAACAGCAGCAGCGCACAGGCCAGCAGCATGTTGATGTCGGACATCACGCGCACGCCTTTGTCGACGCCCGCGACAGCCACCAGAATGGCGGCGCCCATCATCAGGGTGATCAAGCCCACCTGAATCCATTGGGTGTGGGGGATACCGAACAGATAATCGAGGCCGGAGTTGAGGTGCAACACTCCAAAGCCCATGTCGGCCCCCAGACCAAACACCGTGGCAATGATGCCGAAGCCATCCACCGCATAGCCGATAGGCCCGTTGATGCGCTTGCCGATCAGCGGGTACAGCGCCGAACGCAGGGCCAATGGGAGGTTATGCCGGTAAGCGAAATAGGCCAGCGCCATGCCGACAAAGGCAAACACACCCCAGCCGTGCAAGCCCCAGTGCAGAAACAGCAACTGCATGGCCTGACGTGCAGCCGCTTCGGTGCCTGCCGGACCTTGAGGCGGGGCGAGCATGTGGGTGAGGGGTTCTGATACACAGAAGAAAAATAGCGTGATGCTGATCCCAGCGGCGAAGAGCATGCCCGCCCAAGACAGGTAACTGAACTCAGGTTCGTCGTGGTCGGCACCGAGCTTAATCTTGCCGTAGCCAGACAAGGCGGTGACGACCACGAAGATCAGATACAGGGTCATCGCTAACATGTAGTACCAGCCGACCGTATTGGCCGCCCAGGTCTGTGCAGCGAGCAGCCATTCCCCGGCCGCTTTTGGCATGGCGATAACCACCATACCGAAGACCAGAATGAACGCGGCGGCAAAGTAAAACACCGGCGGATTCATACGGATCACAGACGTCTGCGACGTCGCAGGTGCACTCATTGGATGTGCACCTCATAGAGGTGAAACGGGATCAAAAAGAACGAATTCGGCAAAGGTTAGCCTCCTGTTGTGAGCGGGCAGCGGACCACCGTTTAACTTGAACAATCGTTCAAGTTAAACATGGATGGCGTGTGAGGACTAATCGCAACCCTTAGCTACACGCGTCTTACGTTAGCTCATGACAAGGTATGACACATGGCCGTGAACGAACGTTCAGCCGTTATGGCCCGGGGCTATCCGGGGATTTTTGGAGGGCTGATTTCAGGAGGATTGGGAAGGGATAAAAAGCATGAAAAAAAAATTGGGACGGACGGTTATGAGGCCAAAATAGCTTTGGCCTCATCGTTATGATGAAAGGTCGCTCCCATCAATGAATTTTGATCGCCTAGGCGCCGAAGCAACCACAAGGGCGATAGCAGCCAAATCAAGCGTAATACCCACATAACCAAGCCAGGTGCCAAACACATACGCAGAAATCACTAAAACAGTGAACAACGAAGCTAAGACAAGCATAAAGTTAAACACTATAAACGCTGCCATTCTGACCTTGAAAGAACACCTCGAAATTTTAATAGAAACAACAGCTCCCAAGCAGGTTAGCAATACTGCAAAAAAATAAATCACCAGCAACAGGGCAACATACACAGCAACTGCTGGCACGCCATTGGTATCATTCAAATCACTAAAATTTTCTGGAACATCAACTGCAACAAAGAACAAGCAGATATAACTCAGCACTAATAAAACAATCGAGCCTAACAAAAATTTTATCTGCCCCATATTAAAACTGAACCTCCACTCTTCTGATTAACACGAGAAAACCCATCTCTAATTATCATCATTGATGGCTGCTTTAGTGTGAATAAAATTTATTACTGCCCGAACATATTAACAGGTATCTCACCAGGAATTTCGATTGTATAACTCTGCTTCATTACCTTACCAAGAACTAACGTAAGATTTTCTCCTAACCAGTCACGATGAGTTGAAGGATTAGCATCGTATGTATCATTGTAAGCACGAATAGCGCCATTAAATGACCAGTCTCCACTTGAGTTTTTATTTACCTCACCCACTACTCTCAGCGTGATATGACCCAGAACAAGCCAAGATGCCTTACTGTCGTTGCCGACATCGTAGGAAAAACTAACATCTACTGTGCTTTTCCCTACAGGTCGAGCATTTCTAATAACATTCATCACATCAGGTATCTTCGCTAAATTCACGTTCAATCCGATATTATTAATTGGAAATGTCGCAGTTTCTCCCTTGCCATCAATAGCGTGTTGTATAGCATGTAACCCTGACAAATACCCACCAGAAAAAACTCGCCCCCCGGTAGGGTACCGAATTATGTACTCATTTATTTGCTGGCATCCGACGATACTATCAACTACCATTTTTAGAGAGTTTGTCAAACCCTCACCTTCTGCGCATAATTGATCTGCGGCAGCCAATGCCTTTAGTTCAATTGCTAAAGCTATAGTCCACGTTGGGTTTTGAAAAAACGTTTTTAAAGCATCTAAATAATTTGGAGTTGCGTAATTATCAATTCTGGTATTTAACGAGGCGGCAAGAGGATTAGCCATGCCCGGCGGGAAGCTTTGACCAGCATTTAGATTTGGAGCTGAAGGGTTGAACTGACCGTTCGGGCTCATTTCAGGATAAGCCGTTACATAGGTATTAGGAAGCGTGATTTTCATGACTAGCCTTTCTTATGGAATATTAATACTTCGTTCAAACACCCTAGACCTGGTATCAAAATATGACCACAGCGAAGCCGCCGTTATTAATGTCGGATATTTCCGCAAATAAACAAGATGGAAAAGTTACAACAACATGGGCGCAGCGCTGTGCGCCAAAGATCAAAATATAGACAAATTCAACGGCCGCATCGCACCCATCCAGATCGCATGATCGGTGTGATCCAACAGATCATTCCCTGTGTCGGGGTGCAAAAACACCACCAGCCCGTGCCGACTGATGGCCAGCCACGGTAAGACAATGCCGAGCAGTTCGGGGCCGAAGGCCAGTTGGCAGCTCCAGTCGGGGTGCGGGCCGACCGGGCGCTCGTGGACGCGGCCCATGCTGATGTCAAACCGGTGCGCCGCTTCTTCGCACAGGGTGCGCGCCTGGTCGATGGTGCTCGCATCAAAATAGACGTGGGCGTGGTAGCCCTTGATTCGTTGCATAAGCGCCTCTTAAAAAACGGTCTGTTGTCGCTGCCGAAGGCTGCGAAGCGTTGCGTAGCAACGCGTTTTTTGAACCCTGCGCGATCCTTACACAGCCTTCATTCATCGGCAGCGACTACATGCTAGGGTTTTGCCTTGCTTACCTGTCCAACGAGAGCCTTATGCCCCGGCCCAACCGCGCTGACATCCTGCCATTTTTAAACTGGCTGCCCAAGCAGACCCGCGCAAGCATTGGCCGAGATGCGCTGGTTGGCCTGAGCGGGGCAATTCTGGCATTGCCGCAGTCCATCGCCTACGCCTTGATTGCAGGATTACCCCCCGAGTACGGGCTGTATGCGGCGATTGTGCCGGTGATTATTGCCTGCTTGTGGGGCTCGTCGTGGCATTTGATCTGCGGCCCGACAGCGGCGATTTCGATTGTGCTGTTTGCCAGCGTCAGCCCGCTGGCGGTGCCCGGCAGCCAGGATTACATCGGCCTGATTCTGCTGCTGACGTTTCTGGCCGGGGTTTTTCAGTGGCTGTTGGGCCTATTGAAATTTGGCGCGCTGGTCAATTTTGTCTCGCACTCGGTGGTGCTCGGTTTCACCCTCGGCGCGGCGGTGGTGATTGCGCTGGGCCAGTTGCCCAATGTGTTGGGCGTCGATGTGCAAGGCAAGGCCACTGCCCTCGACAGCCTGCTGACGTTGCTGCGTCATGCTCGCGATTTCGACCCCGCCTCGCTGGCGCTGGGCGTGGCGACGGTGGTGCTGGGGGCTGTGCTTAAGCTGTGGCTGCCACGCTGGCCCACCTTGCTGATGACGCTGGTGCTGGCAAGCCTGGCGGTGTGGCTGACGCCGCAGGTGTTTGGCCATGTGCAATTGGTGCAAGCGTTCGTGGGCCGTCTGCCGCCCTTTAGCCCGTTGCCGCTGGATGTCGAGACCGTTTTGCGCTTGCTGCCAAGCGCCGTGGCGGTGGGCATGCTGGGGTTGGTGACCAGTTTGTCGATTGCCCGCTCGTTAGCCGTTCGTTCGCAGCAGATGCTCGACGCCAATCAAGAAGTGCGTGCGCAGGGTGTCTCCAACGTCGTCGGCGCGCTGTTCTCGGGCTATTTGTCGGCGGGTTCGTTTACCCGCTCAGGGCTCAATTTTGAAGCCGGGGCTCGCTCGCCACTGGCCGGGGTGTTTTCGGCGTTGTGGGTGGCGCTGTTTGCCGTGACCGGCTCGGCACTGATTGCCCACATCCCGATCCCGGCCATGGCGGGCAGTATTTTGTTGATCAGTTGGGGGCTGGTGGACACGCGCGGTATTCGGGCGCTATGGCGGGTGAGCCGCGCCGAGTTCGCGGTGATGGCGCTGACCTGCGTCGCCACCTTGCTGCTGGAGCTGCAAACGGCGATTTATGCCGGGGTGCTGGCCTCGCTGTTTTTCTATCTCAAGCGCACCTCGCGGCCGCGTATTCAGCAGTGGCTTGATGGGGATGAAGAGATTCTGCGGGTCGGCGGCTCGATTTTTTTCGGCGCCAGCCATTACCTGCAAGTGCGCTTGCAACGCACCCATGGCAAGCGGGTGGTGGTTGAGGCACAGCAGATCAACTTTATTGACTACTCGGGGGTTGAGATGCTGCACCAGGAGGCGCGCAGGTTGCTGGGGTTGGGCCGCAGCCTGACCTTGCGCGGAGCGCGGGCGCAGGTGGTTGAGGAATTGATGAAGCTGGAAGGGGCAGATAACTGCCCGATTTTGTTTGAGGATTGACCTGTAGGAGCGAGCTTGCCTCGCGATCTTTTTGAAGATCAACAGATCGCGAGGCAAGCTCGCTCCTACAGTGGATTTACTGCGCCAGCAGGCGGCGCAACTCGGCCAGCGCCGGGGCTGTGTCCGGGCGCACGCCGCGCCACAGGTAAAAGGCTTCTGCCGCCTGTTCGGCCAACATGCCCAAGCCGTCCATGACCTGACCCGCATGATGCTCGGTGGCCCACACGCAAAACGGCGTCGGCTCTTTGCCGTACATCATGTCGTAGCACAGGGTCTTGCCCGGCTCGATCAGGCTGCTGGAAATCGGCGGTACTTCACCAGCCAGACTGGCCGACGTCGCGTTGATGATCAGGTCGACCGGCTCTTTTAACCAGTCAAAGCCACTGGCGGCTACCGGCCCCAAATCGCTGAACAGTTCGACCAGCAGTTCGGCTTTTTCGACCGTGCGGTTGGCGATGGTCACCGAGGCCGGGCCTTCGGCCAAAATCGGTTCTAGCGCACCACGTACTGCGCCGCCCGCACCGAGGATGAGAATACGTTTGCCCTTGAGGCTGAAACCCGCATTCACCGTCAGGTCACGCACCAGGCCCGCGCCGTCGGTGTTGTCACCCAACAAGGTGCCGTCTGCCAGTTTGCTCAGGGTGTTGACCGCGCCTGCCCGTTGCGCACGAGCCGTCAGGCTGTTGGCCAACCGATAGGCGTCTTCCTTGAACGGCACGGTGACATTGGCCCCGCGCCCTTGCTGGAAAAATTCCAAAGCGCAGCCGGTGAAGTCATCCAGCGGCGCCAGCAACGTGTCGTATTGCATCGACTGCGCGGTTTGCTCGGCAAACAAGCGGTGCAGCACCGGCGATTTGCTGTGGGCAATCGGGTTACCAAAAACGACGTAACGGTCCATCAGGCAAGCTCCTCGGGCAATATCAGGCGTTGGCTAACCAGTCGCGGTCTTGCAGGAAGTAGTCAGTCAAGCGCGCTTCGGCGCTGCCGGGCTCGGCTTTCCAGTCATAGCCCCAACGCACGTGCGGCGGCAGCGACATCAGGATCGATTCGGTGCGCCCGCCCGATTGCAGGCCGAACAGGGTGCCACGGTCGTAGACCAGGTTGAATTCAACGTAGCGCCCGCGGCGGTATTCCTGGAATTCACGCTGTTGGGCGGTGTAAGCGTCGGCTTTGCGGCGCTGAACAATCGGCAAATAAGCGTCGATGTAGGCGTCGCCGATGGCACGAATGAAGGCGAAGCAGGTGTCGAAGTCCCACTCGTTCAGGTCATCAAAAAACAGGCCGCCGATGCCACGCGGCTCGTTGCGATGCTTGATGTGGAAGTAGCGGTCGCACCAGGCTTTGTAGCGCGGGTACACGTCAGCGCCAAACGGTGCACACGCTTGCTCGGCCACGCGGTGCCAGTGCACGCAGTCTTCTTCGACGCCGTAGTACGGCGTGAGGTCGAAGCCGCCACCAAACCACCAGACCGCCTCTTCGCCTTCTTTTTCAGCGATGAAAAAACGCACGTTGGCGTGGGAAGTTGGCACATGCGGGTTGTGCGGGTGGATCACCAGCGACACACCCAGGGCTTCAAAACCACGGCCCGCAAGCTCTGGGCGATGGGCGCTAGCTGAGGGTGGTAAACCGCTGCCAAACACGTGGGAAAAGTTGACGCCGCCTTTTTCGATCACGTGGCCATTTTCGATCACACGCGTACGACCGCCGCCGCCCGCTGGGCGCACCCAGGCATCTTCAACGAAGCGCGTGCCGCCGTCTTCGGTTTCCAGAGCGGAGCAAATGCGGTCTTGAAGGTCGAGCAAGTAGGCTTTTACGGCCTCGGTGCGGGTAGTCATGACATCACCTTTTTAGGTCAAAGCTACGCGGCACTTCGTCTGAGCGGGCCGGCGGCAAAGGGCGGCTAGCATAACACCGCACTCGACCTCGCCACAGTTGACGAAGATCACGGTAAAGCGTTGGATAGGGCCTTCGTCAATTCAGCGAGGACAGTGCAGATGGCTAAGCGTATCCAGTTTCGGGCCCACGGCGGCCCAGAAGTGCTTGAGTATGTCGACTACCAACCCGCCGAGCCGGGCCCGCAGCAGGTGCGGGTACGCAATCAGGCCATCGGCCTGAACTTCATCGATACCTATTACCGCAGTGGCCTGTATCCGCTGGCAGATCTGCCGTCTGGCCTGGGCAATGAAGGCGCGGGCTTTGTCGATGCCATCGGCAGTGACGTGCACAACGTTAAAGTGGGCGATCGCGTGGCCTACGGCACGGGTCCTCTGGGGGCAAACAGCGAATTGCACGTGTTGCCTGCTGCGAATGTGGTGAAGCTGCCCGACGACATTTCGTTTGAGCAAGCAGCCGCCGTGATGCTCAAGGGCCTGACCGTGCAGTACTTGCTGCGTCAGACGTACGAGTTAAAAGGCGGCGAAACGGTACTGTTCCACGCCGCAGCCGGTGGTGTTGGCTCGATTGCCTGCCAATGGGCCAAGGCCCTGGGCGTGAAGTTGATCGGTACAGTCAGCTCGGCAGAGAAAGCCGCGCATGCCAAGGCACTGGGCGCCTGGGAAACCATCGATTACAGCCATGAAAACGTGGCCCAGCGGGTGCAGGAATTGACCGGCGGCAAGAAGGTCCCGGTGGTGTATGACGGCGTCGGCAAAGACACCTGGCTCACGTCGCTGGACAGCTTGGCGCCACGCGGGCTGATGGTCAGCTTCGGTAATGCGTCAGGAGCGGTGACCGGGGTAAACCTGGGAATTTTGTCGCAGAAGGGCTCGCTGTACGTGACCCGACCAACGCTGGCGAGCTACGCCAACAACGCCGAGAACCTGCAAAAAATGGCCGATGAGCTGTTTGAGATGATCCGCAGCGCCAAGATCAAGGTTGAGATCAGCCAGCGCTTTGCGTTGAAAGACACCGCCAAGGCGCACATTGAATTGTCGGCCCGCCGCACCACGGGCTCGACGATTTTGCTGCCGTAACCTCTCCCCGAACCAACGCCCTGTAATTACATGGACTCGCCCAAGCCGAGGCGTCTGTGCGCCACGGTGGCATTCTATTAGAAGCCAACGACAGCGAGGGCGAGACCATGAAAAAGAATACGACGACCAATCAGTCGATGCCAACCGATGTTTCGAAATGCACCATCATTGCCGTAGATCTGGCCAAGAGGGTCTTCCAGGTAGCCGGCGAGGATGCTTATGGCGTAACCGTGTATGAAGAACGTATCTCTTCGCGCGAAGCCTTCCATACGTTTCTTCGCAAGTTGCCAACAAGCGTAACCGTGTTGGTGGAGACAGGTCCGGGGGCTCAGGCATGGGCGCAATTACTGAAAACCCAAGGCAATCCTGTCCGGATATTGCCAGCCCAGCATGTCGCCAATCACCGCAGCGGACCCAAGAACGATCGCAACGATGCACTGGCTATCTTGCGCGCAGGGCGAGATATCAATATCTCGTCGGTACCGGTCAAGAGTGCTGCTGCCTTGGCCATGCAAGCTCTTCATCGTGTCCGGCAAGGTTACGTGCGCCGTCGCACAGCAATGAGTAATCAGATGCGCGGCCTGTTGCTAGAGCATGGTCTTGCCATGGCGCAGGGCGAAGCAGCAATCAGCCAGGTTATCCCCCGGATTCTGGAGGATGCCAGCCAACCATTGCCTGACCTGTTACGCGAATTGATAGATGAGTTACTGGGCGAATGGAGTCAGTTGGGCGAGCGCATCAATGTACTGACCGGTCGACTGGAAACAGCGGCAAAAAATGACGAAACAGCCAAACGGCTGATGACCGTACGCGGTATCGGCCCAATTATTTCTACAGCAGTGATCGCTAAACAAACCGAACCTGAGCGCTTTGCCAACGCGCGGCAGTTCGCTGCTTACTTCGGCTTGGTGCCCAAGCAGCACAGCAGCGGCGAGAAAGTCCGATTGGGCAAGATGAGCAAGCATGGCGATGCCTACTTGCGAAGCTTGGCGATTCAGGGCGCTCACGCGGTGTTGAGACAGGTACGCACTGATTCAGAGGATCCAGATGACCGGCGCTTGCAACGCTGGGTATCAAAGTTGGGTCGCAAAGAGGCGGCCGTTCGGTTAGCCAACCGAAACTTGCGCATCATCTGGGTGCTGTTACAAAACGACCAAACGTATCGCCGCCAAGTGAGCAACGGCCAGGAGACAGCGATGAGTTAAGGATCTAAAGAGTTCTGCCACCGGGGTGTAAACCGCTCCAACCCATGCTTAAGAACATTGATCACAGGTCAGACCGTCGCGAATTTATGCCTGCGCTCCTACCGGCCCTTGAGGCCTAACTGTAATTGGCATATCGCGAGCTCATAAAATGTTGGCCAGAAGCCGATTATGGCTTCATCAAACAGGCCTTATACATAGATGCAACCGGGTATCAGTGAACAAAAGCGGGTTGACAGTGGGGGCGAGTCCATACATAGGAGCGAGCTTGCTCGCGATCTCTTGATTTTTAAAAGATCGCGAGCAAGCTCGCTCCTACAGAATGTTGATGTTCAGGAAGGACGCACAACCTTGCCGGTCGCCAAATCACGGATCAGGCTCGGGTTTTTTCGCCCGCCCAGATTGCCGCCCAAGACGTAATCAACTTGCCCTCGAAAGTACTGCTCAACCTTCAGTCGCGTCCGCGCCGCCGGTAAACCCGCCGGGTTGGCTGACGTCGAGACGATGGGCCCCACCAACGAGCACAACTCACGCACCTGTGGATGATCGCTCACCCGCAACGCAACGGTTTCGTGCTGGCCGGTGATCCATTCCGGCAATAAGCCCTGATGCGGCACCAGCCAAGTGTTCGGCCCCGGCCAGGTGCTGGCCATGCGGTCAAGCCACGCTTGCGGGAAGTCTTCGAACAAAAAGTCGAATTGGTGAATGTTGTCGGCAACCAGAATCAGGCCTTTATCCACAGATCGAGATTTAATCGCCAGCAAGCGCTCCACCGCGTCTTCATCCCAAGGGTCGCAACCCAACCCCCAGACAGCTTCGGTAGGGTAGGCGATCACCGCGCCTGCGCGAATGGCTCTTGCTGCTTGTTGGACGCGCCAGGTGCTGAGCATTGAATGTCTCCAAATAGGTACTGGGCGCAGTGTACTTAGCTGGCGCGAGCAAACCAACGCCCGCCCTCAAGCACTACGTGCCCGTCGAGCTCCAGTTCGGTCAGCGCGGCCAGCAGCCGGGGCAAGTCCCAACCGCTGGCACACGCCAGCGCTTCACTGGTGTGGGGCGCTGCCTGCAACAATTGCACTAATGGATGACAGCTGTGAGTAAACAGTTCAGGCGTGGACAACGGCATCGAACGCCAGCCGCGCAAGCCTTCGAGGATGTGTTCGACGGTTTCAACCAAAGTAGCGCCATCCCGGATCAATTGATGACAGCCCCGCGCGCCGGGGTGGTGGATAGAACCCGGCAGCGCGTACACCTCGCGGCCTTGTTCGGCCGCCAGGCGGGCGGTGATGAGTGAACCGCTGGCCACGCTGGCCTCGACCACCAACACGCCCAACGACAAACCGCTGATGATTCTGTTTCGCCGCGGGAAGTTTGCCGGCAGCGGCCCGGCGTCCAGCGGGAACTCCGAAACCACCGCGCTACCGCTCTCGATCATGGCGTCGGCCAGCGCACGATGGCGCTGTGGATAAAGTTTTTCCAGGCCGGTGCCCAGTACACCAATTGTTTGCCCGCCGACGTCCAGTGCCGCCTGATGCGCGGCCCCGTCGATGCCCAGTGCCAGCCCGCTGGTGATCACAAAGCCTGCGCCTGCCAGACAACGCGAAAAGGCCGCTGCGGTGTCCATCCCCGGCCTTGAGGCCCGGCGGCTACCGACCATCGCCAGTTGCGGCTTTTCCAGAATCGAAGGGTCACCCGCCACGAACAGCAATGGCGGTGGGTCTTTGATTTCGCCCAGTAACGCGGGGTAATCGGGCTGATCATGCAACACCACATGGTGCTTGCAGCCCTCAAGCCAGCGCATTGCAGCGCTGGCACCATCACGAATTTCGGGGCTGCGACGTGCATCGCTGCTCACCGCTGGCAGCCCCAACGCCCGCCACGCGCTAGCGGGGGCGCTGAGCGCCGAACTGGCCGAGCCAAAGGCCCGGAACAGGCCGTGATAACGCTGTGTGCCCACCTCAGGCAAGCGATGCAAACGCAAACGGGCTTCCAGCTCTGCCGGGGAAATATCAGACATCGACATGGGATCATCCTTGATCTGTTTCATCAGCTTTACGGAAGGAACAACCTGTGGATAAGTCTGTTGACAAGTTGTTTAGCAAACGATGGGAAAAACCGGATTGAATGCCCAGCTGCTCCTTGAAATAACACCTCAAACCTCAACCTTAGTTGAACGCTCCACACAGGCCGCACACATTGGTTTCAAGCTGCGACACGCCACGGCTGGCGCCCGCGACATGCAGCTGGGCAGCTAGTCGTTTCATCCGGTGTTGAATCCCTTTATTATGTGCGCTCGCGTGAAACGCCAGAGCCCGAGCGGGCTCTCTCTGAAGGAGACGTTTTGCACAGGTTGCCGAGTCTCAATGACCCCCTGACAACCGTTTTTGAATCTTTCACACAGTGCCCCAATCAAACTTATGGCTATTTTAAACATCCTCGAATTCCCAGACTCGCGTCTGCGCACCATCGCCAAACCGGTGACGGTTGTGGACGACAGCGTCCGTCAGTTGATCGATGACATGTTTGAAACCATGTACGAGGCGCCTGGCATTGGTCTGGCCGCGACCCAGGTCAACGTGCACAAGCGCATCGTGGTCATGGACCTGAGCGAAGACCGCAGCGAGCCGATGGTGTTTATCAACCCCGAGTTCGAAACCCTGACCGACGAGATGGGCCAGTACCAAGAGGGCTGCCTGTCGGTGCCGGGTTACTACGAAAACGTAGATCGCCCGCAACAAGTCAAAATCAAGGCGCTGGACCGTGACGGCAAGCCGTTTGAAATGATCGCCGAAGGCCTGCTGGCGGTGTGCATTCAGCACGAGTGCGACCACCTTAACGGCAAGCTGTTCGTCGATTACCTGTCTACGCTCAAGCGTGACCGGATCAAGAAGAAGCTGGAAAAGCTGCACCGCCAGAACGCTTGATTCTCGGCATAACCCTACGCCTGTCACGGACTCACTGTAGGAGCGAGCTTGCTCGCGAGCTTTTAAACGATCAAAAGATCGCGAGCAAGCTCGCTCCTACAGGATTATTCCCGCGCCTCCCCCATTCCAAGTGAGTAATCCATGACTGAGCCACTGCGCATCGTCTTTGCTGGCACCCCCGAATTTGCCGCTGAACACCTCAAGGCGCTGCTCGACAGTCCGTACGAGATCGTCGCGGTGTACACCCAACCGGATCGTCCGGCGGGGCGCGGGCAAAAGCTGATGCCAAGCCCGGTCAAGCAACTGGCGCTGGAACACAACATTGTGGTCATGCAGCCGCCCACCCTGCGCGCGCCAGAAGCACAAGCCGACCTCGCAGCCCTCAAGCCAGACTTGTTGGTAGTGGTAGCGTACGGCCTGATCCTGCCGCAGGTTGTGCTGGATATTCCGCGTCTGGGCTGCATTAACAGTCACGCGTCCTTGCTGCCACGCTGGCGCGGGGCGGCGCCGATTCAGCGCGCAATCGAAGCGGGCGATGCCGAAAGTGGCGTGACGGTGATGCGTATGGAGGCGGGTCTGGACACCGGCCCTATGCTGCTCAAATCCGTGACCCCCATTACCCCGCAAGACACCGGCGGCAGTCTGCATGACCGTTTGGCCGAGCTGGGGCCGCCTGCCGTGCTCGAAGCCATCAAGGGTTTGGCCGCTGGCACGCTGCAAGGCGAAGTGCAGGACGACAGCCTCGCGACCTACGCCCACAAGCTGAATAAAGACGAAGCACGCCTCGACTGGGCCCGCCCAGCAGTCGAGTTGGAGCGGCTGATTCGTGCCTTCAACCCGTGGCCGATCTGCCACAGCACGCTCAATGGCGAAGCACTGAAAGTGCTGGCCGCCACCCTGGCAGACGCGAAAGGCGAGCAGGGACAGATTCTCGCCGCCAGCAAAGACGGCCTGATCGTCGGCTGTGGCGAAGGCGCGTTGTGCCTGACACGTCTGCAATTGCCAGGCGGCAAAGCGCTGAACTTCAGTGATTTCTTCAACAGTCGTCGTGAGAAATTCGCCGTTGGCACCGTTCTGGGCGCCGCGCAATGAACCCGCGTCTGGCTGCCGCCAAGGCACTGACCGCCGTCCTCAACGGCAAAGCATCGCTCAACAGTTCGTTGCCACTGCAACTGGACAAGGTTGAAGTCCGCGACCGTGGCCTGACCCAGGATCTGGCGTTCGGCACCGCACGCTGGTATCCGCGCTTGTCGGCGCTGACCAACAAGCTGCTGCAAAAACCCTTCAAAGCCGCCGATGCCGACGTTGAAGCGCTGCTGTTGGTGGGGCTGTATCAATTGCTCTACACGCGCATTCCGGCACACGCCGCGATTGGCGAAACCGTGGGCTGCGCCGACAAGCTGAAAAAGCCGTGGGCCAAAGGCCTGCTGAACGCCGTGTTGCGCAACGCCCAACGCGAGAGTGAAGCCTTGCTGGCCGAGCTGGAGCACGATCCGGTGGTGCGCACCGCCCACCCGCGCTGGCTGCAAAAGTCGTTGAAAGCGTTCTGGCCTGAGCAGTGGGAAGCCATCTGCGCGGCCAACAACGCGCATCCGCCGATGATTCTGCGGGTCAATCGCCGTCACAAAACCCGTGATGCCTACGTGCAGTTGCTGGTTGAAAGCGGCATCGAAGCCCAACCATGCGTGTACAGCCAAGACGGCATCGTGCTGGCCGAAGCGTGCGACGTGCGCAACCTGCCAGGCTTTGCCGAAGGCTGGATCAGCGTGCAGGACGAAGCCGCGCAATTGGCCGCCGACCTGCTGGACCTGGCACCCGGCCAACGCGTACTCGACGCCTGCTGCGCACCCGGCGGCAAGACCTGCCACATTCTTGAGGTTGAGCCTAAGCTTGCGGGCGTGGTGGCGGTCGATCTGGAAGCCAAGCGCTTGGTGCGTGTGCGCGAAAACCTTGAGCGCCTGGGCCTGAGTGCCGAGCTGATTGCGGCCGATGGTCGCGACACCGCAACCTGGTGGGACGGCAAGCCATTCCAGCGCATCTTGCTGGATGCCCCGTGTTCGGCAACGGGCGTTATTCGCCGTCACCCGGACATCAAGCTGACCCGCCAGCCGGACGACATTGCCGCCCTCGCCACCTTGCAAGGCGAGTTGCTGGACGCGATGTGGCCTACGCTGGAAGTCGGCGGCATCCTGCTGTACGCAACGTGCTCGACGTTACCGACCGAAAATACCCACGTGATTGAAGCCTTTTTGGCCCGTACGCCGGGTGCACGAGAGCTGGATATTGCCGGGCAGTTCGGCATCAAGCAGCCGCACGGGCGCCAACTGTTGGCGCAAGAGGGCGGGCATGACGGTTTCTACTACGCCAAATTGATCAAGATCGCTGCCGCTCGCGGCTAACCGCTGGAACAGGGAATGACGGCATGAAAATCATCATCCTCGGCGCAGGACAGGTCGGCGGCACGCTGGCTGAGCATTTGGCCAGCGAGGCCAATGACATCACCGTGGTCGACACCGATGGCGACCGCCTGCGCGATTTGGGCGACCGTCTCGACATTCGTACCGTGCAAGGCCGCGCCTCGCTGCCCAACGTGTTGCGCCAGGCCGGTGCCGACGATGCCGACATGCTGGTGGCGGTGACCAACAGCGACGAGACCAACATGGTCGCGTGCCAAGTGGCCTACACGCTGTTCCACACCCCGACCAAAATCGCCCGGGTGCGCGAATCGGCCTACCTCACGCGCGGCGAAGAACTGTTCGATAACGACGCGATTCCCGTCGATGTGTTGATCAGCCCCGAGCAAGTGGTGACCAACTACATCAAGCGCCTCATTGAGCACCCCGGCGCCTTGCAGGTGATCGACTTTGCCGAAGGCAAGGCACAACTGGTGGCGGTCAAGGCGTACTACGGCGGCCCGTTGATTGGTCAGCAATTGCGCCAGCTGCGTGAGCACATGCCGAATGTGGACACGCGGGTGGCGGCGATTTTCCGACGTGATCGACCGATCACGCCTCGCGGCGACACGGTCATTGAAGCCGACGATGAGGTGTTTTTCATCGCTGCCAAAGCCAACATTCGCGCAGTGATGAGCGAAATGCGCCGGCTCGATGAAAGCTATAAACGCATTGTGATTGCCGGTGGCGGGCAGATTGGCGAGCGCTTGGCCGAGGCCATCGAAAGCCGTTATCAGGTCAAGATCATCGAGATGAGCCCGGCCCGCTGCCGTTATTTGTCCGACACGCTCGACAGCACCGTAGTGTTGCAAGGCAGCGCGTCAGACCGCGATCTGATGCTGGAAGAGAACATCGCCGACGCCGACCTGTTTCTGGCCCTGACCAACGACGACGAGGCCAACATCATGTCCTCGTTGCTGGCCAAACGCCTGGGCGCGAAAAAGGTGATGACCATCATCAACAACCCGGCCTACGTGGATTTGATTCAGGGCGGCGAGATCGACATCGCCATCAGTCCGCAGTTGGCCACCATCGGTACCTTGCTGGCCCACGTACGCCGTGGCGACATTGTCAGTGTGCACTCGCTGCGCCGGGGTGCAGCCGAAGCCATCGAGGCGATTGCCCATGGAGATTCGAAGTCGAGCAAGGTGATCGGCCGCCGTATTGGTGAAATCCACCTGCCGCCGGGCACCACGATTGGCGCAATTATTCGCGACGAAGAAGTGCTGATTGCCCACGACGCCACGGTGATCAATGCCGGCGACCACGTGATTTTGTTCCTAGTGGATAAAAAGCATATTCGCGACGTGGAAAAGCTGTTCCACGTGGGGTTGAGTTTTTTCTAAAGAGAGACGGCAATGCTGGAGTCACTGGAAAAAATGCTGGCCAAGGGTGTGGATAACGCTTTATTGCGCTTTGGTTTAGGCAAGGGTTATCTCGACCTTGGGGATAACCTCAAGGCGGCGGAGCATTTGCAGCGTTGTGTTGAATTTGACCCCAAGTACTCCGCAGCCTGGAAGTTGCTGGGCAAAGCCCAGTTAGCGGCGGGGGATCGTGCAGCAGCGCGCACAGCGTGGGAGCAGGGGCTCAGTGCAGCCCAAGCCCATGGCGACAAACAGGCCGAAAAAGAAATGACCGTGTTTTTGAAGAAGCTGGAAAAGCAACAGCCCTCACCCTAGCCCTCTCCTGGGGGAGAGGGTTGGGGTGAGGGGGACGTGACCTCAGTACCAGCGCGCCTCACCCGGCGGACGTTTTTTGAAGCGTTTCATGCTCCACATGTATTGGCTCGGGTAAGCCCGTACGTACTTTTCAACCACTTGGCTCATGGCCGCGCACGCTGTTTCGGTGTCGGTGCTGTACATGGCTTCTGGCGCGGCTTCCAAAATCACCTTAAAGCCTGAACCGTCCGGCAAGCGCAGTGCGTGCAGGAACACGCCCACCGCTTTGCCACCCGCCAACATGTTGGGCACGAACTTGCTGGTCAGGGCCATGGTGCCGAGAAACGGCACAAAGATACCCGCCGACTCAGCGGGCTCAGGATCTGCCGGAATGCCGACCTGGCCGCCTTTGCGGACTTCTTTAATGACACTCAAAATGCCTTCTTTGGTCGACGCGGCGACGCGGTTGCCGAGCTGTACGCGCTGTTTGCGCAGCAGTTCGTCGACGGCCTTGAGCTTGGGTGGACGGTAAAAAATGATCGGCTTGCACTGGCTGCAATAGAAGTGGTTGAGCACTTCCCAGTTGCCCAGGTGACTGGTGATGCCGACCACGCCTTTGCCAGACGCCAGGGCGTCTTTGAGCACATCGAGGCCTTCGACTTCACGCACCAGGTCAATCGAGCGTTGAGCGGGCCAGATCCAGGCGCAGGCGCTCTCGGTCAGGCTTTTGCCGATGTCTTTAAGGCTTTGCCCGACCAATTGTTCACGGGCAACCGGGTCCATTTCCGGGAAGCATTTGGCCAGGTTGATGCGCACCACTTCGCGGGAGCGATTAGGCAGTTTCCACATCAGCCAGCCGATGGCCGAACCCACGCGTTGCACCGCGCCCCAGGGGAGCATGGCAAACAGCCTTAAAGCCCCGACCAGCAAGGCGCCTTTAAACTTTTCCACAGGCAAATCTCTCAGAAGTAACGATGTCTGTAGGAGCGAGCTTGCCTCGCGAGCTTTTAAAAGATCGCGAGGCAAGCTCGCTCCTACAGGTTTTGCGCAGGCGGCATTCTACCCGGCGTTGGACAGCTCAGCGTAGCGGTCGCACGTGGTGCCGTGGTCCATGACCATGCCGCTGGCCTGCATGAAGGCGTAGCAGATGGTCGGGCCAACAAACGTAAATCCGGCTTTTTTCAGCCCTTTGCTCATGGCTTCGGCTTCGGGTGTCACGGCCGGGAATTCATGGCGTTCGGTGAAATGGTTGATCTTCGGCTGGCCGCCGACAAACGACCATAAAAACTCTACCGGGTCTTTAAGCGCCAGCCAGGCTTGGGCGTTGCGCCGTGCACCGGTGACTTTCAAACGGTTGCGCACGATGCCCGGATCCAGCAGCAAGGCCTCTATTTCAGCGTCGGTCATGACCGCCAAACGCTGCACATCAAAACCGAACATGACCTTTCGATAGTGCTCGCGTTTACGCAAAACGGTGATCCATGACAAACCCGCCTGGAACCCTTCGAGCAATAACAACTCGAAGAGCCCATGCGCATCGCGCAACGGCACGCCCCACTCTTGATCGTGATAGGCCGCATACAGCGGGTCGTCAGGGCACCAGAAACAACGTGGCATATAGGCTCCAAGAGGTGGTGGCGCGACCGAATCGGGTATACTCCCGCTCTTTAAATCGCAGCCCAAGAAACAGGTGAATTTGTGAGCCAGCCTACGCCAGCAGTGCGTACCTTCCAAGACTTGATCCTCGCCCTCCAGCAATACTGGGCCGAGCAAGGTTGTGTGGTGCTTCAGCCCTACGATATGGAAGTGGGCGCCGGCACTTTCCATACCGCCACGTTTTTGCGCTCTCTGGGCCCAGAAACCTGGAACGCCGCTTATGTGCAGCCCAGTCGTCGCCCGACTGACGGCCGCTACGGCGAAAACCCGAACCGTTTGCAGCACTACTACCAGTTCCAGGTGGTATTGAAGCCCAATCCGCCAAACTTTCAGGAGCTGTACCTGGGCTCCCTGAAGCACATCGGCCTGGACCCGCTGGTTCACGACATCCGTTTCGTCGAAGACAACTGGGAATCGCCAACACTGGGCGCCTGGGGTCTGGGCTGGGAAATCTGGCTCAACGGTATGGAAGTCACGCAGTTCACGTACTTCCAGCAAGTGGGCGGCATTGAGTGCTACCCGGTAACCGGCGAAATCACCTACGGCCTTGAGCGTCTGGCGATGTACTTGCAAGGCGTAGATTCCGTCTACGACCTGGTCTGGACTGACGGCCCGTTCGGCAAAGTGACCTACGGCGACGTGTTCCATCAGAACGAAGTCGAGCAGTCGACTTACAACTTTGAGCACGCCAACGTCGACAAGCTGTTTGAGCTGTTCGATTTCTATGAAAGCGAAGCCAAGCGCCTGATCGAACTCGACCAGCCGCTGCCGCTGCCAAGCTACGAAATGGTGCTCAAGGCATCGCACACCTTCAACCTGCTGGACGCGCGCCGGGCTATTTCGGTGACGGCACGCCAGCAGTACATCCTGCGTGTGCGGACCCTGGCACGTTCGGTGGCGCAGGCGTATCTCGAAGCACGCGCCAAGCTGGGCTTCCCGATGGCTCCACCTGATTTGCGTGATGAAGTGTTGGCTAAGTTGGAGGCTGCACAATGAGTGCTCAAGATTTTCTGGTTGAACTGGGCACTGAAGAACTGCCGCCAAAAGCCCTCAATACCCTGGCCGATGCATTTTTGGCCGGTATCGAAAAAGGCCTGCAAAGCGCCGGTCTGAACTTCAGCGCGAAAAAAGTCTATGCCGCACCGCGTCGTCTGGCCGTGCTGCTGACCCAACTCGACACGCAACAGCCTGATCGCAGCATCAACATCGACGGCCCGCCACGTCAGGCCGCGTTCGACGCTGAAGGCAACCCGACTCAAGCAGCCCTTGGTTTTGCCAAGAAGTGCGGCGTTGAGTTGAGCGAAATCGATCAAAGCGGTCCAAAACTGCGTTTCAGCCAGGTGATCGTCGGCAAGCCGACCGCCAGCCTGCTGCCGACCATCGTGGAAGACTCGCTGAACGACCTGCCAATCCCTAAGCGCATGCGCTGGGGTGCACGCAAAGAAGAGTTCGTGCGTCCAACCCAATGGCTGGTCATGCTGCTGGGCGATGACGTTATCGACTGCACCATCCTTGCGCAAAAGGCGGGCCGTGACTCCCGTGGTCACCGTTTCCACCACCCGGAAAACGTGCGCATCACCGCGCCTGCCAACTACCTCGAAGACTTGCGCAAAGCTCACGTGCTGGCGGATTTCAATGAGCGTCGCGAGCTGATTTCCAAGCGTGTGGCCGAACTGGCCACGATGCAGGAAGGTACAGCCATCGTGCCGCCAAGCCTGCTCGACGAAGTGACCGCACTGGTTGAATGGCCGGTGCCGCTGGTGTGCTCGTTCGAAGAGCGCTTCCTGGATGTGCCGCAAGAAGCCCTGATCACCACCATGCAGGACAACCAGAAGTATTTCTGCCTGCTGGACGTTGATGGCAAGCTGCTGCCGCGCTTTATCACCGTGGCCAACATCGAGAGCAAAGACCCGAAGCAAATCATCTCGGGTAACGAGAAAGTGGTTCGCCCGCGTCTGACCGATGCTGAGTTCTTCTTCAAGCAAGACAAAAAGCAGACGCTGGAAAGCTTCAACCTGCGCCTGCAAAACGTGGTGTTCCAGGCGCAACTGGGCAGCGTTTTCGACAAGGCCGAGCGCGTGTCCAAGCTGTCCGCGTTCATCGCGCCACGCATTGGCGGTGACGCTCAGCGCGCAGCCCGTGCAGGCTTGCTGTCCAAGTGCGACCTTGCCACCGAAATGGTTGGCGAGTTCCCGGAAATGCAAGGTATTGCCGGTTACTACTACGCCCTCAACGATGGCGAGCCAGAAGATGTCGCGCTGGCGCTGAATGAGCAGTACATGCCGCGCGGTGCTGGCGCTGAACTGCCGACCACCCTGACCGGTGCAGCGGTGGCCATCGCCGACAAGCTCGACACTCTGGTCGGCATTTTCGGTATCGGCATGCTGCCTACCGGCAGCAAAGACCCGTACGCACTGCGTCGCGCAGCGCTGGGTATCTTGCGCATTCTGATCGACAAGAAGCTCGACCTAGACCTGACCGAAGCGGTGAATTTCGCCGTGTCAGCGTTCGGCGCCAAGATCAAGTCGGCCGGTTTGGCGGATCAAGTGCTGGAATTCATCTTCGACCGTCTGCGTGCACGTTACGAAGACGAAGGCGTGGACGTGGCGACTTACCTGTCGGTACGTGCGTTGCAGCCGCGTTCGGCACTGGACTTCGATCAGCGCGTACAAGCTGTTCAGGCGTTCCGCCAATTGCCGGAAGCCGCTGCACTGGCCGCAGTGAACAAGCGCGTATCGAACCTGCTGAGCAAGGTTGAAGGCAAGATTTCGACCAACGTTGAAGCCAAGTTCTTCGACAACGCCAGCGAGTTCTCGCTGTACTCGGCCATTCAAAAGGCTGACGAAGCGGTACAACCGATGGCAGCTGCCCGTCAGTACAACGAAGCACTGACCCGTCTGGCCTCGCTGCGCGAGCCGGTGGATGCGTTCTTTGAAGCGGTGATGATCAACGCTGAAGACGCCAGTGTGCGCGCCAACCGCTACGCGCTGCTGGCGCGCTTGCGCAGCCTGTTCCTGGGCGTTGCTGATATTTCGTTGCTGAGCTAAGGGCCAAATGTTGAAACTGCTGATTCTCGATCGGGACGGGGTCATAAATGCTGACTCCGACGCTTACATCAAGTCTGTCGAGGAGTGGATCCCGCTCCCCGGCGCGATTGAGGCCATCGCGCAGTTGAGCAAGGCGGGCTGGACGGTCGCCGTCGCGACCAACCAGTCCGGCATTGCCCGCGGCTATTACGACATCGCCACGCTGGACGCCATGCACGCACGCCTGCGCGCGTTGGTGGCCGAGCAGGGCGGCGAGCTTGGGCTGGTGGTGTATTGCCCTCACGGGCCCGACGAAGGCTGCGCGTGCCGCAAGCCAAAGCCGGGCATGTTGCGCACAATCGCTGAGCATTACGGTACAGATCTGACCAAATGCTGGTTTGTCGGTGACAGTTTGGGTGACTTACAGGCTGCACAAGCCGTCGATTCTCAGCCCGTTTTGGTAAAAACCGGAAAAGGCCTACAAACTTTGACCAAAGTGTTACCGGTTAATACCTTAATATTTGACGATCTGGCGGCAGTCGCCGCAGAACTTATCCACAAATAAAGCAGGTTTGAACACACGCCAGTTCGCTGTGCGTCGGGTTGTTCAATCGTGTTTTATCCGCAACGGTAAAAGTCGCTATGTCGATACTGCAGGCCATCAGAACTTTTTTCTTTTACCTGCTGCTGGGCACCAGCTCTCTGCTGTGGTGCTCACTGAGTTTTTTTGTCGCTCCCTTTTTGTCCTTTCCTGCGCGTTATCGCTTTATCAACGTGTATTGGTGCCGCTGCGCGTTGTGGCTGACGCGGGTATTTTTGGGCATCGACGTTAAGGTCACCGGGGCTGAGCACATCCCTGAACGCCCGTGCGTGATTCTGGCCAACCACCAAAGTACCTGGGAGACGTTTTTTCTCTCGGCCTACTTTCAGCCGTTGAGCCAGGTGCTCAAGCGCGAGCTGCTGTACGTGCCGTTTTTTGGCTGGGCGATGGCGATGCTGCGTCCGATTGCTATCGACCGCGAGAACCCGAAAGCAGCGCTCAAGCACATCGCCAAGAAGGGTGATGAGCTGCTCAAGGACAACGTTTGGGTGCTGATTTTTCCAGAGGGCACACGTGTGCCGTTCGGGCAGGTCGGCAAGTTTTCCCGGGGCGGTACAGCGCTGGCGGTCAACGCCGAGTTGCCGGTACTGCCGATTGCCCACAATGCGGGCAAGTTCTGGCCCAAGACTGGCTGGGCCAAACGCCCAGGCACGATTGAGCTGGTGATCGGTGAGCCGATGTACGCCAACGGCAGCGGCCCGCGGGCCATTGCTGAGCTCAATGACCGGGTGCAAGCCTGGAATGAAGACGCTCAACGGGCGATGGGTTCGCTGCCGCCTGTGGCCGCGCCAGCAGAGACAACCGTCATCTGAGCGAATTGTGGATAACGTGTGCACAAGTTTTGGATTTCTTTGTAAAAACAGTCATAACCTCATGATTTAAATACTTATTTCTAGGAATTACTGTTTAGCGAAAAACGTGCATAAGTTTTTCTAAGCGCACAAAAAAACCGACCCTTGAGTCGGTTTTTTTGTGCTTTCTGTAGGAGCGAGCTTGCTCGCGATCTTTTGATCTTTTAAAGATCGCGAGCAAGCTCGCTCCTACAGATCTGCCGTTACACCTTGTCGATGTTCACGTTTCGGGTCTCCTTGAGGAACAGCATCCCCACCACCAGGCTCACGCCGGTGATGACCACCGGGTACCACAGCCCGTAGAAAATATCCCCAGTGAAGACCACCAGCGCAAAGGACACAGTCGGCAGGAACCCGCCAAACCAGCCGTTACCGATGTGGTAGGGAAGGGACATGGAGGTGTAGCGGATACGCGTCGGGAACAGTTCAACCATGACCGCTGCCAATGGGCCGTAAGTCATGCAGGCGATGATCGTCAGCAGCACCATTATCAGAACCACCATCGGCTGATTCACGGTGCTCGGGTCGGCCTTGGCCGGGTAGCCCGCAGCGGTAATGGCAGCGCGCATGGCCGCTTCGTCGAAGCCTGTGATCTGTTGCTCACCCACCGACACCTGCACCGGGGTGCCCGCCGGGACGGACTTCGAGGTGTAAGGCAGGCCCTGTTTCACCAAGAAGGTTTTGACCTTGTCGCACGGGCTGTCAAAACGCGCTTTGCCCACCGGGTCGAACTGGAAGGTGCAGGTCGACGGGTCGGCCATCACCACAATCGGTGACTGACGGCTGGCAGCATCAATCTGCGGGTTGGCGTAGTGGCTCAGGGCTTTGAACAGTGGGAAGTACAGCACCGTTGCCAGCAGCAAGCCGAGCATCAAGATCGGTTTACGCCCCACACGGTCCGACAGCCAGCCAAAGAAGATGAAGAACGGCGCGCCGATGACCACGCTGATAATCAGCAGCATGTTGGCCTGGGCCGGATCTATTCTGAGCATCTGGGTGAGGAAGAACAGCACGTAAAACTGCGCTGTATAGAAGGTCACAGCCTGGCCTGCGTTGATGCCGAACAGGGCGATCAGGACGATCTTCAGGTTTTCCCATTTGCCGAACGATTCACGGATCGGCGATTTGCTGGTTTTACCTTCGGCCTTCATTTTTGCGAAAGCAGGCGACTCGTGCATGCTCATGCGGATCCAGGTCGAGATGCCCAGCAGCACGATGGACAGCAGGAACGGCAGGCGCCAGCCCCAGACTTCAAACTGATCACCCGTGAGGTAACGGCAGCTCAGCACCACGATCAGCGACAGCAGCAAGCCCAGGGTGGCGGTGGATTGAATCCAGCTGGTGTTGAAACCCCGCTTGCCGGGGGCCGCGTGTTCAGCCACGTAGGTCGCCGCGCCGCCATATTCACCGCCCAGCGCCAGCCCCTGGAGCATGCGCAGCACCACCAGCATGATCGGCGCTGCAATGCCGATGCTGGCGTAGGTCGGCAGCAGGCCGACAGCGAAGGTCGATAAGCCCATCAGAACGATGGTCATAAGGAAGGTGTATTTTCGCCCGATCATGTCACCCAAGCGGCCAAACACCAGTGCTCCGAACGGCCTCACCAAAAAGCCGGCGGCGAAAGCCATCAAGGCAAAGATAAACGCGGTGGTGTCGTTAACCCCGGCAAAGAATTGCTTGCTGAGTACCGTCGCCAGCGCGCCATACAAGAAAAAGTCATACCACTCGAACACTGTCCCGAGGGATGACGCAAAGATGATCTTTCGTTCTTCACGGCCGGTAGTCCCTTTCGCGGGGGCTGCTGCCGATGGTGCTATTGAGTCCGACATGTTCAATGTCCTCAGCCCTGTGGGCCACAGTGATTATTGTTGTTGTCCACTGTCGGTTTCGGATGACTGCGACCGAAACCACGATCGCTGTCAGGCGACCGGTACTGCTGCGTTGCGGTTCGCGCCCGCTTCTTTCTCCTGTGCATGAGAGTGCGCATTCAGAATCAACTGTGCGGCTTTTTCGCCAATCATCAGCGTAGGCGAACAGGTGTTACCCGAAACGATAGTTGGCATGATGGACGCGTCCGCAACCCGCAGGCCTGCGATGCCATGCACCCGCAACTCGGCATCGACCACCGCTTCTAGGTCTTGCCCCATGCGGCAAGTGCCCACAGGGTGAAAGATGGTCGTACCGATTTTGGCAGCCGCTTCATACAACTCCTGTTCGCTTTGCAGGGCGCTACCGGGCAGGTATTCCTCGGGGCTGAAGGTCTGCAGGGCAGAACTGGCCACGATGCGCCGGGTAAGACGTATCGCGTCGGCCGCGACTTTCAGGTCGTCGGGGTGGCTCAGGTAATTGGGGTCGATGACTGGCGCGTCATCCGGGTTGGCTGAGCGAATATCGACCCGGCCACGGCTTTTAGGCCGCAGGTTGCACACCGACGCGGTAAACGCGGGGAAGGTGTGCAACGGCTCGCCAAAGCGCTCCAGCGACAGTGGCTGTACGTGGTACTGCAAATTGGCTGAAGGTTGATCCGGATCGGATTTAACGAAGGCGCCCAGTTGGCTCGGGGCCATGGCCAAGGGACCACTTCGGTCATAAGCATAACGCAGGCCCATGCCGACTTTGCCCCACAGGCTGTTGGCCACTTGGTTGAGGGTGCGGGCGTTGCTCAGTTTGAAGATCAGCCGCAGTTGCAGGTGGTCTTGCAGATTGCCGCCGACGCCGGGCAGTTCGTGCTGAACCGTTATCCCCAGGCTTTCCAGCAGGGGGCGAGGGCCGATGCCTGAGCGCTGCAAAATGCCGGGAGAGCCAATCGACCCTGCACACACAATAATCTCGCGACGCGCCGTAAAGTCATGGTCGGCGCCTTGCCAGCGAGCACGCACCTGAGTGGCACGACGGTTTTCAAGCAGGACTTTGTCGACCTGGACGCCGGTCAACACAGTCAGATTCGAGCGTTTATCCACAGGGCGCAAAAAAGCTTTGGAGGCATTCCAGCGCACACCGGACCGCTGGTTAACCTGAAAGTATCCACAGCCCTGATTATCGCCACCGTTGAAATCATTAACGCTGGCGATCCCGTTTTGAGCGGCGGCGTCGCGGAAGGCATCCAGAATCGACCAGGTGTAACGCTGTTGCTCGACCCGCCATTCGCCGTCAGCGCCATGCAGTGCGGAGTTCCCGGCGTAGTGTTTTTCACTGCGTTTGAACAGCGGCAGCACGTCTTTCCAGGACCAGCCCGCATTACCCAACTCGGCCCAGCGATCGTAGTCACCAGCCTGGCCGCGCATGTAGATCATGCCGTTGATGGATGAACTGCCGCCCAGCACCTTGCCGCGCGGATAACTCAAGCTGCGGCCCTGCAAGCCGGGCTGAGCTTCGGTTTTGAAGCACCAGTCGGTGCGCGGGTTACCAATGCAATAAAGGTAGCCCACAGGGATGTGGATCCACGGGTAGTTATCTTTGCCGCCCGCTTCGAGCAGCAGCACTGTGTGCTTGGGATCGGCAGACAGCCGATTGGCCAACACCGAACCCGCAGGCCCGGCGCCCACGACGATGTAGTCATACACCTGATTGGCTGATGGCATGGATCACCTCGCGCCTCTATTTATTGTTCTTGTTCTACTCCATCGTATTGATTAATTTCGAGTTGAAAACGCGCGATTTCACCCATGGCTTGTGCGTTTTTGCACAGCCCGCGAATACCGGGCACTGAGGGATGACGATGTTCGACTGGAATGACCTGCGGTACTTTTTGGAGTTGCAGCGCAGCGGGCGCCTGCTCACGGCGGCCAAGCGCCTCAATACCACCCACAGCACCGTGGCGCGGCACATTGAGCACATCGAACAGCACCTCGGCACGGCGCTGTTTGTGCAGCATGCCCAAGGCTACGAACTGACCCCGGCCGGGCAGGCACTGCTCAAACATGCCGAAGCGATGGAAAACGTCGCGCTGTTGGCCCAAGAAGAAATCACCCAAGCCATCGCGCCTCTGGGCAAAATCCGCCTGGGCGTCACCGAAGGCATCGGGATCATGTTCATCACCTCGCGACTGCGCGGGTTGTTTGAGCGTTATCCGGGGCTGGAAGTTGAACTGGTGGCGGTGCCGCGCTTTATCAGCATCCTCAACCGCGAAGCTGAAATCAGCGTGCACCTCGACCGCCCGCACGCCGACCTGTTAATCACCCGCAAGCTCACCGACTACCGTTTGGCGCTCTACGCCAGCCGTACTTACCTCGAAAAAGCGCCCCCGCTGAACAATCGTGACGACCTGGCCAACCACTACTGGATCGGCTACGTCGACGACCTGCTGTTCAGTCAGGAACTGCTGTTTATCAACCACTTCTGCCGCAATCCGACCGTGACCTTTCGCAGCACCAGCGTTATTGCGCAGCAACAAGCGGCCCGCGCCGGGCTGGGCATCGCCGTACTGCCCAACTACATGGCCAGCCAAGACCCTGAGTTGGTGCGCGTACTGCCTGATGAATCGGTGCAACGCAGCTACTGGATCAGCACCCGGCGCGAGTTGCACAAGTCGGTGAGACTGCGGGTGGTGTGGGATTTTTTGCTGGAGTTGTGTAGGGAAGAGCAGGGGCTTTTGTTGGCGGTTTAGCACAGGTGATTTGGTCGGGACTTGGGCAAGCACTCAATAAATATATCGACGAGGTTAAGTTCAAGGTTTACACTTTTTTTGTTTTTAATAAATTCATAAACCAAGGAGAGCTGAATGATAGGCGAACGCCTGAAGCGTGCACGCGCAGCAGCCGGCCTGTCGATGCAAGACCTCGGCCTCCAGGCTGGCGTCAGCGCCAACATGATCAAAAAATATGAGCATGGCGAAAGCATGCCGAGTTCCGGCGTTCTGATCAAAATGTCTAAGGCCCTGTCGGTTCGTAGTGAGTACTTTTTTCGACCACTCAAGATTGAGCTAAAAGGGGTGGAGTATCGCAAACGTTCTAACACCTCGGCGGCAATCCTTAAGCGAATTGAAGCTGACGTGCTGGATCAAGCTGAACGCTGGCAAGAGCTAGCTAACGTATGGCCTGAGTTTCCTGTACCGCAATTTTCAGTACCTCAGAAGCTCCCTGTAAGTGTTGATACATTCGATGACCTTGATGATTTCGCAGATCAGGTTCGGGCTTCTTGGAACCTTGGGCTTAACCCTATTCCAGACCTAATTGATGTGTTGGAGTCACGCGGTATTCTGGTCATCATCACGAGCGTCGATGAGCACGCCAAGTTCGATGGGCTGCAAGCTTCAGTGGCAGGCACACCGGTCATTGTCCTGTCATCCAATTGGCCAGGAGATCGACAGCGCTTCACCCTTGCTCACGAATTAGGCCACCTCTTATTAGAGGGGCGACTGGCAGATCATCTTGACGAAGAAAAGGCCTGCAATCGTTTTGCCTGCGCGTTCTTGTTACCTGCCTCTTCGATTCGGCAGCAACTCGGCGAAAAACGTCACATGCTCGAAGTACGAGAACTGTTCTTTTTGAAAGTTGAGTACGGATTGAGCATGCAAGCGTGTCTATACCGAGCAGCCGACCTGAAGATCATTCCTGAAAATACCCGGCAACGACTGTTCATGGTTTTTTCAAAAAATGGCTGGCGCAAACAAGAACCCGGTGAGCCTTACCGCCAAGAAACCACACTGCTGTTTCAGCAGCTTGTTTACCGCGCCCTGGGCGAAGGTCTGATTGGGGAGTCAAAAGCCGCAGAGTTGCTAGGCCTTCCAGTTTTTCAGTTCCATCGGGTTCGAAAACTGGAGTCGCTGAATGCAGCTGTTAATCAGTGATGCCAATATCCTGATCGACTTGGAAGAGGGCGAGATTCTCGATATCTTCTTCCAACTGCCTTACCAATTCAGCGTTCCCGATATTTTGTTTTTTGAAGAGCTTGAAGATCAGCATGCGCATTTACTAGAGATGGGTCTGGCTCTGTGTGAAATAAGTGCGCAGACGCTGATCTATGCGCATGAGCTGATTCAACGAGTCGGTGGTGGCCCAAGCCGAAACGACTGCTTTGCATTAGCCTTGGCCAAACAAGAAAACTGCCCGCTCCTTTCCGGTGACGATGCATTGCGCAAAGCGGCGCGTCGCGAAGATGTCGAAGTCAATGGCACCATTTGGGTCGTTGAGAAGCTGATCGAACATGATCTGACGTCTGTTGGTGGCGCCCGTGATGCTTACAAAAAAATGAGAGCTAATGGCAGACGCCTACCTTGGGATCTGGCACTTCAACGGCTAAATGACCTTTAAAAAGCATCCCCAAACACCGCATGCTCCAACACCGCATGCTGGCGCTGCCAGCCCGGCATATGGCTATTCACCAGCGCCCAGAAGGCCTTTGTGTGGTTCTTTTCAAGCTTGTGGCAAAGCTCGTGAACGATGATGTAGTCCAGCACCGTTCCGGTAAACTCCATCACCTTTGGGTGAAACTCCAACACGTTATGCATCACAACTGGCCCAGCTAGTGTCTGCACGATAAAACGTGAGGAAGCCCAAGTGTCGCCGTCATAAAGGTGCAAGCCGTAATTGCTTACTTCCGTGAAAAACTGCGTCCCGCGTACGCACCAAAAAAACAAAAAGCCCGCGCTGTCTCTCGACAGGGCGGGCTTTTCTATTGGGCTGGGGATAAGTCTCTACCCCAACCCGTCACGCATCAGAAGTCCAGGTTGGACACTGCCAGTGCGTTGCTCTCGATGAATTCACGGCGCGGTTCTACGGCGTCGCCCATCAAGGTGTTGAAGATCTGGTCGGCGCCGACCGCGTCTTCAATGGTGACTTTCAGCATGCGACGCACGCTTGGGTCCATGGTGGTTTCCCAGAGTTGGTCCGGGTTCATTTCGCCCAGCCCTTTGTAACGTTGGATGGTGTGGCGCTTGGTACTTTCAGCCATCAACCACTCAAGGGCTTCTTTGAACTCGGTGACTTGCTTGCGACGTTCGCCACGCTGAATGTACGCGCCGTCGTCGAGCAGGGTACTCAGTTGTGCGCCCAGGGTCACAACGGTTTTGTAGTCGTTGCTACCGAAGAAGTCGCGGTTGAAGGTGATGAAGGTCGAGTGGCCGTGGGAGATCAATTCGACCTCTGGCAACCAGACATTACGTTCACGGTCTTCGCGCAGGCTGGCTTTGTAGACCAGGCCCGATTTCTCAACCAGACGCAGACGCTCTTCGTACTTGGCCATCCACGCTTGCATGGCAGTGTGGTCGCCCAATTGCTCAAGGGTAACGGCTGGCAGGTAGATGAAGTGCTCGGTCAGTTCCTGTGGGTACAGACGCGACAAGCGCTTGAGTGTCTTCATGACCATGCGGAAGTCGTACACCAGACGCTCCAGCGCCTCACCAGAGATGCCCGGGGCTTCTTCGTTGAGGTGCAGGCTGGCGTCTTCAAGGGCCGACTGGGTCATGTATTCTTCCATGGCCTCGTCGTCTTTGATGTATTGCTCTTGCTTGCCCTTTTTAACTTTGTACAACGGCGGCTGAGCGATGTAGATGTAGCCACGCTCGATCAACTCCGGCAACTGACGGAAGAAGAAGGTCAGCAGCAGGGTACGGATGTGCGAACCGTCGACGTCAGCATCGGTCATGATGATGATGTTGTGATAACGCAGTTTGTCGATGTTGTACTCGTCACGGCCGATGCCGCAACCCAGCGCGGTGATCAAGGTGCCGACTTCTTGCGAAGAGATCATCTTGTCGAAACGGGCTTTCTCAACGTTGAGAATTTTACCTTTCAACGGCAGGATCGCTTGGGTACGGCGGTTACGTCCCTGCTTGGCGGAGCCGCCAGCAGAGTCACCTTCCACGAGGTACAGTTCGGACAGCGCCGGGTCTTTTTCCTGGCAGTCGGCCAGTTTGCCGGGCAAGCCTGCAATGTCCAGCGCGCCTTTGCGGCGGGTCATCTCGCGGGCTTTACGTGCTGCTTCACGCGCACGGGCTGCATCGATCATCTTGCCGACAATCAGCTTGGCTTCGTTCGGATTTTCCAGCAGGAAGTCGGAGAAGAACTTGCCCATTTCCTGTTCAACAGCGGTCTTCACTTCAGAAGAAACCAGCTTGTCTTTGGTCTGGGAGCTGAACTTCGGATCCGGTACTTTCACCGAGATAATGGCCGTCAGGCCTTCACGGGCGTCATCACCGGTGGTGGCGACTTTGTGCTTCTTGGCCAGGCCTTCAGCTTCGATGTAGGTGTTGAGGTTACGCGTCAGGGCAGAGCGGAAGCCCACCAAGTGCGTGCCGCCATCGCGCTGCGGAATGTTGTTGGTGAAGCACAACAGGTTCTCGTTGAAGCTGTCGTTCCACTGTAAGGCGATTTCTACGCCTATGCCGTCTTCGCGCTGAACATTGAAGTGAAACACCTGGTTGACCGGAGTCTTGTTGGTGTTCAGGTAGTCAACGAACGCACGCAGGCCACCTTCGTACTTGAACAGTTCTTCCTTGCCGCTGCGCTCGTCCTTGAGAACGATGCCCACACCGGAGTTGAGGAAGGACAGTTCACGAATCCGCTTAGCCAGGATGTCCCAGCTGAAATGGATGTTCTTGAAGGTGTCAGCAGACGGTTTGAAGTGAATCTGAGTTCCGGTGGTGTCGCTTTCGCCAACAATCGCCATCGGCGCCTGAGGAACACCGTGGACGTAAGTCTGTTCCCAGATTTTGCCGCTGCGGCGAACCGTCAGTACCAGCAATTCGGACAGGGCGTTTACAACCGAAACACCTACACCGTGCAGGCCGCCGGATACTTTGTAGGAGTTGTCATCGAATTTACCGCCGGCGTGCAGCACGGTCATGATGACCTCGGCTGCCGAAACGCCTTCTTCTTTGTGCACATCAACCGGGATGCCGCGGCCGTTGTCGCGCACGGTGATGGATTCATCCGGGTGGATGGTAATGGTGATGTCGTCGCAATGACCAGCCAGCGCTTCGTCGATGGAGTTGTCGACTACTTCGAACACCATGTGGTGCAGACCGCTGCCATCGTCGGTGTCACCAATGTACATACCGGGACGTTTGCGTACGGCATCCAGGCCTTTCAGCACTTTAATGCTCGTTGAGTCGTACGTATTTTCTTCGCTCAATGCCTTCACTCCCGATGGTCGTGGGTCTGGGTGATACAGCCCTGTTCCACGTGGAACAGGGCAACTGGCGTTTCCGTCTGCCAGCCTTCCCTCAATAATTCGTGATCTACACAGGTAATGAAAACCTGGCAGCGTAAGTCTTCCAACAAGCGACACAGTGCGTTGCGATGCTGCTCATCCAATTCGGACGGCAAGTCATCCACCAGATAAATACATTGGCCACGCCGGGCCTGGCTGACCAAGTGCCCTTGAGCAATGCGCAAGGCACAGACCACTAACTTTTGCTGCCCACGCGACAAGATGTCTGCCGCATTATTGGCACCTATCTTCAGGCGCAAATCAGCACGTTGTGGTCCGGCTTGGGTATGCCCCATTTGCTGGTCCCGGTGGACAGACGCGGCGAGTACAGCACTCAGCTCTCGGTCTTTGTCCCAGCCACGGTAATAACTCAGCGTTAAGCCTTCGAGTTCAAGCAACTCACTTAAGGTCTGCTCAAACACAGGTTTTAAGGCTTTGATGTAAGCGCGGCGGTATTCATCAATGTCAGCACTGGCCAGGCACAGTTCCCGGTCCCAGGCCGCTTGTGAAACGGCGTCGAGTGTACCATGCCGCAGCCATGAGTTCCGCTGCCGCAGGGCCTTCTGTAGCCGCTGCCAGGTCGACATAAAGCGCGGTTCGACGTGGAACACCCCCCAATCGAGAAACTGCCTACGAATCTTGGGAGCACCTTCCAGTAGACGGAAGCTGTCAGGGTTGATCAATTGCAAGGGCAAGATCTCGGCCAGTTGCGCCGCACTGCGCGCATTTTGACCGTCGATCCGAATGTGGAACTCCCCTTGCCGGTCCCGCGAGACACCGAGCGCGCTGTGTCCGCCTTCAGCCAGTTCTACCTGGCCAAAAACTGTACAGCTTGGCTGATCATGCTGGATGACAGGTGTAAGCCGCACACTGCGAAACGAACGTGCCAGCCCCAGCAAGTGAACAGCTTCGAGCACGCTGGTTTTTCCGCTGCCATTGGCGCCGTACAAGATATTGATGCGGGGGGAGGGGGAGAAAGTCACCGGGTGCAGGTTACGCACACCGGTGACAGAGACACGACTAAGGGACATCTAGCTTGGGCTGTGCATAAGTTACAGGCGCATCGGCATAACAACGTAGGCCGAGTCGTCGTTATCCGACTCTTGCACCAGGGCGCTGCTGTTGGAGTCAGACAGGATGAGGCGCACTTGCTCAGTGGTCATCACGCCCAGCACATCCAGCAGGTAGCTCACGTTGAATCCGATTTCAAGCGAGTCGCCGTTGTAGTCAACGCCTACTTCTTCTTCCGCTTCTTCCTGCTCCGGGTTGTTGGCCTGAATTTTCAATTGACCATTAGCCAATTGCAGACGAATACCACGGTACTTCTCGTTGGACAGGATCGCTGTACGGCTGAACGCTTCACGCAGAACCTGACGGTCACCGATCACCACCTTGTCACCACCTTTAGGCAGCACACGCTCGTAATCCGGGAACTTGCCGTCTACCAGCTTGGAGGTGAAGGTGAATTCGCCAGTGGTGGCACGGATGTGGTGTGCGCCCAACACGATGCTCACTTCGCCGTCTGGCTCAGTCAGCAAACGCGCCATTTCGAGAATACCTTTGCGCGGTACGATCACTTGATGACGGTCTGGCTGACCAATGTCGGCCTTCATAGAGCACATGGCCAGGCGGTGACCGTCGGTGGCGACTGCGCGGATGATACCGGCAGACACTTCCAGCAGCATGCCGTTGAGGTAGTAACGAACGTCCTGCTGAGCCATGGCGAAGCTGGTGCGTTCGATCAGGCGACGCAGTTTGCTTTGCTGCAGGCTGCAGGTCAGAGAACCCGGCCCTTCTTCAACCGTCGGGAAATCATTGGCTGGCAAGGTCGACAGGGTAAAGCGGCTACGGCCTGCCTTGACCACCAGTTTCTGGTCATCGAGCTTGATGTCGATCAGTGCATCGTTGGGCAAGCTTTTGCAAATATCCATCAGCTTGCGCGCAGGTACGGTGATCTCGCCGGGCTCAGCCGGTTCTTCGAGCTGGACGCGACCGACCAGTTCGACTTCAAGGTCGGTACCGGTCAGCGACAGTTGCTGGCCTTCGACTACCAACAGCACGTTGGACAATACCGGCAAGGTCTGGCGGCGTTCAACGACGCCTGCGACCAGTTGCAGGGGTTTCAACAGGGCTTCGCGTTGAATGGTGAAATGCATGGTCTAGTCCCTTGCCTTAATAAGCTGCGTTGGTGTCATCAGGTTGTCAGGGTTCGCAGCAGGTTCTTGTAGTCCTCGCGGATGTCCGCGTCGGATTCCTTGAGTTCGTTGATCTTGCGGCATGCGTGCAAGACCGTGGTGTGATCGCGGCCACCAAACACGTCGCCAATTTCCGGCAGGCTGTGGTTGGTCAGCTCTTTGGACAGCGCCATGGCCACCTGGCGTGGTCGTGCTACCGAGCGTGAACGGCGCTTGGAGAGCAGGTCCGAAATTTTAATCTTGTAGTACTCGGCCACTGTGCGCTGGATGTTATCCACAGAGACGAGCTTATCTTGCAACGCCAACAAGTCTTTTAGGGATTCGCGAATCAACTCGATGGTGATGTCGCGGCCCATGAAGTGCGAGTGCGCGATGACCCGCTTGAGTGCACCTTCGAGCTCACGCACGTTGGAGCGAATGCGTTGGGCAATAAAGAAGGCGGCATCGTGGGGCAGGTCAACCTTGGCCTGGTCTGCCTTCTTCATCAAGATCGCGACTCGGGTTTCGAGCTCTGGCGGCTCAACGGCCACCGTCAAGCCCCAGCCGAAGCGGGATTTGAGACGCTCTTCGAGACCTTCGATCTCTTTGGGGTAACGGTCACTGGTCAGAATCACTTGCTGACCGCCTTCAAGCAGGGCGTTGAAGGTGTGGAAGAACTCTTCCTGAGACCGCTCTTTGCGCGCAAAGAATTGAATGTCATCAATGAGCAGGGCGTCGACCGAACGGTAGAAGCGCTTGAACTCGTTGATAGCGTTGAGTTGCAGGGCCTTGACCATGTCGGCTACAAAACGCTCGGAATGCAGGTACACAACCTTGGCATTCGGATTCTTCTTCAATAGGTGGTTACCCACCGCGTGCATCAAGTGCGTTTTACCCAAGCCAACGCCGCCATACAGGAAGAGCGGGTTGTAACCGTGCTTGGGATTGTCCGCTACCTGCCACGCCGCAGCGCGGGCCAGTTGGTTGGACTTGCCCTCTACGAAGTTTTCGAAGGTGAAGGTGCGGTTCAGGTAGCTGGTGTGCTTGAGCGCACCTTCAACCTGGACAGTCCGTTGCTCGGCACGTACAGGCGCTTGCTGCGAGCTGGCACCTGCCATCGGATCAAAGCTGTCACGCGAAGGCTCTTCGCTCGCTTCGGCCGCCTGTTTAGGGGCCGGAGCAGGCGCGGGCGCTGCGCTTGGCTGAGTGCTTGGCGAAGGTGCTGGCGCCGAGGCCTGTTGAGAAGCTGCCGCAGCTAAGGGCGCGTTGGGCGCAGCACGAGGTGCCGAGCTGCGTTTGCTGCCTATTAATAAGGACAGCGCTGGCGCCATGCCATTGCTGTGCTCATTCAGCAGTTCAAGCAAACGGCTCAGATACTTCTCGTTAACCCAGTCGAGAACAAACCGATTGGGTGCATACACGCGCAACTCGTCGCCTTCGGCTTCGACCTGTAGTGGACGGATCCAGGTGTTGAATTGCTGGGCAGGCAGCTCATCGCGCAAAAGCTCTACGCACTGCTGCCAAAGTTCCACTGACACGGATATCCCCTAAGTTGAAAGCCGGTGAGGCAAAAACAGGCGCCATTGTAGCGACCACTCGCCTACTTATCCACACGTAGGTTGCCTGCCTATAAGGAGAGATCAGGCTTTTCGCTGTGAACAAAGCGACAAATGGTATGTGCATAAGGTCTGTGGATAAGCGGGTCTAAGCTCATTGCACAAGTGGGGTCGAAAGTCTGTGCATAACTGGCCTGTGGATAAAGAGGCCTTTCATGCACAGCTTATCCGAGGGTGCAGCACAGGCAGAGCACGGCTTCTCGACAGTGTTGTCATTCTCTGTACACCTTGATTTATAAGGCCTGCTTTGACTTATCCACAGATGATCGCGTCTCTAAGTTTAATAAGCTTTATAAAAGAGCTTTAAATACTTCGTTTCTTTATTTTTATAGTTGGCTGACAAAACGCTTGTGCAAAACCCCTGACATCTATTTAGCGGTTAACGTTGGTTGGAAATTGACCTATTGGCTTGCATTCTCTAGAATCGCCGGTCTCTTAAAACGGGGTCCATTCCGGCCCGTTGTGGACGAACCAGGTAGCACGACATGAAACGTACTTTCCAACCAAGCACTATCAAACGCGCCCGCACTCACGGTTTCCGTGCACGCATGGCTACTAAAAACGGCCGTGCAGTCCTGTCGCGTCGCCGCGCCAAAGGCCGTGCGCGTCTGGCAGTTTGATAATCAGACAATGGTGGTGAGTCAGGACTTCAGTCGGGAAAAGCGGTTACTCACTCCCCGACATTTCAAGGCAGTCTTTGACTCCCCCACCGGCAAGGTTCCGGGGAAAAATCTCCTGCTCCTTGCGCGCAGCAACGATCTTGATCACCCCCGCCTGGGGTTAGTGATCGGGAAAAAGAGCGTGAAGCTCTCCGTTCAGCGCAATCGCCTCAAGCGTTTGATGCGTGAATCGTTTCGTCTCCACCAGGATCAACTGGTCGGTTGGGATATCGTTATCGTCGCGCGCAAAGGTTTGGGTGACGTAGAGAACCCCGAATTGATTCAGCATTTCGGCAAACTCTGGAAACGCCTGGCCCGTAACACGCCAGTTCCAGCGGTTAAAACCGAAACTGTAGGGGTAGGCAGTCCTGATGCGTAAACTGGCGATCCTTCCGATCCAGTTTTATCGTTATGCCATTAGTCCTTTGATGGCCAGCCACTGCCGTTTCTACCCCAGTTGTTCCTGCTACGCGATGGAAGCCATCGAAAATCATGGCGTTCTTCGCGGCGGCTGGCTGACCTTTCGTCGTTTAGGTCGCTGTCACCCGTGGAATCCCGGTGGTTACGACCCGGTTCCACCTATCCCTACCTCCCGTTCTTCTTGATGGCCGAGTAATCATGGATATTAAACGCACGATCCTGATCGTCGCTCTAGCAGTCGTGTCCTACGTTATGGTTCTGAAATGGAACCAGGATTACGGCCAAGCTGCCCTGCCGACTCAGAATGTTGCCGCCAGCAGCACCACTCCACAGGCTTTGCCTGATACGGTGCCAGGTAACAACGCTTCGAACAGTGCCGATGTACCCAGCGCCAATACTGATAGCAGCACGCCAACTGAAGCACCGGTTGCTGCCAGCAAAGACCTCATCCACGTAAAAACGGATGTTCTGGACATCGCGATTGATCCACAGGGTGGTGATATTGCCCAGCTGCGTCTGCCGCTTTATCCACGTCGCCAAGACCACCCGGACGTACCTTTCCAGCTGTTCGATAACGGCGGCGAGCGTACTTATCTGGCTCAAAGTGGCCTGACTGGCGTTGACGGACCGGATGCTCGCACCGCGGGTCGCCCGGTTTTCAGTGCAGACAAAAAGACGTTTGAACTGGCTCCGGGCCAGGATCAGTTGGTCGTTGACCTCAAATTCAGCGAAAACGGCGTTAACTACATCAAGCGTTTCACGCTCAAGCGTGGTCTGTACGATGTTCAAGTCAGCTATTTGATTGATAACGAGAGCGGCAAGCCGTGGACTGGCAACCTGTTCGCGCAATTGAAACGCGACGCCAGCTCTGATCCTTCTTCCAGCACCGCCACCGGCACTGCGACTTACCTGGGCGCTGCCCTGTGGACAAGTGCAGAACCGTACAAAAAAGTGTCGATGAAAGATATCGACAAGGGCCAGCTGAAAGAAACCGTTCAAGGTGGCTGGGTTGCTTGGCTGCAACACTACTTTGTAACGGCGTGGATTCCTCAGAAAGGCGATAACAACGTCGTTCAGACCCGCAAAGACAGCCAAGGCAACTACATCATCGGTTTTACTGGCCCAACCTTGACCGTTGAGCCGGGTAAAACTGCTGAAACCAGCGCTACGCTGTACGCCGGTCCAAAAAGCCAGGGTGTACTCAAAGAGTTATCCCCAGGTCTGGAACTGACCGTCGACTACGGCATTCTGTGGTTCATTGCTCAACCTATTTTCTGGTTGCTGCAACATATCCACAGCTTGGTGGGTAACTGGGGTTGGTCGATTATCTTCCTGACCATGCTGATTAAAGGGATCTTCTTCCCGCTGTCGGCCGCCAGCTACAAATCGATGGCTCGCATGCGCGCTGTGGCACCAAAACTGGCCGCTCTCAAAGAGCAGTTCGGTGATGATCGCCAGAAAATGTCGCAAGCGATGATGGAGCTGTACAAGAAAGAGAAGATCAATCCACTGGGCGGCTGCTTGCCGATTCTGGTGCAGATGCCGGTGTTCCTGTCCTTGTACTGGGTACTTCTGGAAAGTGTTGAAATGCGCCAGGCGCCGTTCATGCTCTGGATTACCGACTTGTCGATCAAAGACCCGTTCTTCATTCTGCCGATCATCATGGGCGCAACCATGTTCATCCAGCAGCGTCTGAACCCGACGCCTCCGGACCCGATGCAGGCCAAGGTGATGAAGCTGATGCCAATCATCTTCACCTTCTTCTTCCTGTGGTTCCCGGCTGGTCTGGTGCTGTACTGGGTTGTGAACAACTGCCTGTCCATCGCTCAACAGTGGTACATCACGCGTAAGATCGAAGCCGCTACCAAAAAAGCAGCTGCTTAACTTACTCTGTTGATCACCACTCAAAACGCCCCCTAGTGGGGCGTTTTGCTATCTGTCACTTTTGTTTTTGAGGCCTGTTTTTATGAGTGTTCCGGCACAAACTATTGCTGCTGTGGCGACTGCCCAAGGCCGAGGCGGTGTGGGGATCGTGCGTATTTCCGGGCCACTCGCCAGTGTCGCCGCGCAAGCCTTCACTGAGCGCGAACTGAAACCGCGCTATGCCCATTACGGGCCGTTTTATGGCGAAAACAGTGAAGTGCTGGACGAAGGCATCGCGCTGTATTTCCCGGGCCCTAACTCATTTACCGGCGAAGACGTGCTGGAACTGCAAGGTCACGGCGGCCCGATCGTTCTCGATATGCTGCTGCAACGCTGCATTGAACTGGGTTGCCGCTTGGCCCGCCCGGGCGAATTCAGTGAACGTGCGTTTTTGAACGACAAACTCGACCTGGCCCAGGCCGAGGCAATTGCCGACCTTATCGAAGCCAGTTCTGCACAAGCTGCACGCAACGCATTGCGCTCCTTGCAGGGCGCTTTCTCACACCGTGTACATAACTTGACCGAGCAACTGATCGGTTTGCGTATCTATGTCGAAGCGGCGATTGACTTCCCCGAGGAAGAAATCGACTTTCTGGCGGATGGCCACGTACTCGGCATGCTCGACAAAGTCCGCGAAGAGTTATCCACCGTTAAACGTGAAGCAGGTCAGGGCGCCTTGCTGCGCGACGGCATGACCGTGGTGATTGCCGGCCGGCCCAACGCCGGTAAATCCAGCCTGCTCAACGCGCTGGCCGGGCGCGAAGCGGCCATCGTCACCGAGATCGCTGGCACAACCCGCGACGTGTTGCGTGAACATATCCATATCGATGGCATGCCGCTGCACGTGGTCGACACGGCTGGCTTGCGCGATACCGACGACCAGGTCGAGAAGATCGGTGTGCAACGGGCACTCAAGGCCATTGGTGAGGCAGATCGGGTGTTACTGGTGGTGGATGCAACCGCTCCCGAAGCAGACGACCCGTTTGCGCTGTGGCCAGAATTTCTGGAGCAGCGCCCGGATCCGGCCAAAGTCACGTTGATCCGCAATAAGGCAGACCTCACCGAGGAAGCCATCGCCCTTGAGGTCAGTGAGGATGGCCATGTGACGATCAGCCTGAGCGCAAGATCAACCGAGGGGCTCGACTTGCTGCGCGAACATCTCAAGGCGTGCATGGGCTACGAGCAAACCTCTGAGAGCAGCTTCAGCGCGCGTCGTCGTCACCTGGAAGCATTAGGGCACGCCAGTGATGCACTTGAGCATGGTCGGGCACAGCTGACCCTGGCGGGGGCTGGCGAGTTGCTGGCGGAAGATTTGCGCATGGCGCAGCAATCGTTGGGCGAGATTACCGGGGCATTCAGCTCGGATGATCTGCTGGGGCGGATCTTCTCCAGCTTCTGTATCGGTAAATAACAATGCACTGTAGCCGCTGAGGAGCGGGCTGCAAAAGGACCGAAGGACCTTCAGATTGCCGGGGCTGCTACGCAACCCATCGCAGCCTCGTACCTCGACAGCGGCTACATAGATAAATCATCCAGCGACAGTTACCCACATCTCTTCCAATACCGGACCCCGGCACCCTGGTCGTGACCTCACACGACGAACGGTCTCTAGACGCGATTGGAATTACCCACAGGCTCTTGGCAACTCCCCACGGGTGGTTGAACGAGCCTGTTTAAGCCTCGCTCGGCATGCCGTTCATCACATTAATCCCTTCCCGATCGGCTGACCGCCTGATGAATGACTCATTCAGGCGGCTTTCGGCTGCCTGTTTATTGATCCGAAAACACTCAAACACAGGAATAAGCCCTGTGCATAACCGTCCTTCAGCTCAGTGGGTAAGTAGGCCTGAAAACTGAAGATAACCAGCCCTGTGGATAAGCCCCTGTTTTACCCACAGGCTTAACCCACTTATTCACGCCCCTTATTGGTACATGACCACAGACTTTTGAATCTCTGTACAGTAGGTAAAATAAGGCTATTAGCAATCTATCCACAGAAAGGTGCCTGCATAGAAATAAACATAAAAACAAAGCTTTATAAATTTCTTCTCTATTTATTTATCTATCTTGCCTTATCCACAAGCTGGTTAAATTTTGTGCAAAGGGTTCTTTAAGAAAGGCGAAGTCCCTATACTTCGCGGTCTATCCAAAAAACCCCTAGTAACAGGCACGAGGTGCGTGGTGAATTTCCCTTCCCGTTTTGCAGTGATCGTCATCGGTGGCGGTCACGCCGGAACCGAGGCTGCACTTGCTTCAGCACGCATGGGCGTAAAAACCCTGCTGTTGACCCACAACGTGGAAACCCTCGGGCAAATGAGCTGCAATCCTGCGATTGGCGGGATTGGTAAAAGCCATCTGGTTAAAGAAATCGACGCCCTCGGCGGCGCGATGGCAATTGCTACCGACAAAGGCGGAATCCAGTTCCGCGTACTCAATGGGCGTAAAGGCCCGGCCGTGCGAGCAACCCGCGCACAGGCTGACCGCATCCTCTACAAGGCGGCCGTACGCGAAATTCTGGAAAACCAGCCCAACCTGTGGATATTTCAACAAGCGGCTGATGACCTGATCGTTGAGCAGGATCAAGTTCGCGGTGTTGTCACCCAAATGGGTCTGCGTTTCCTGGCCGATGCCGTGGTTTTAACCACTGGGACGTTCCTGGGTGGACTTATCCACATTGGTTTGCAGAATTACTCGGGCGGACGGGCCGGCGATCCACCTTCGATTGCCCTGGCACACCGTCTGCGTGAACTGCCTTTACGTGTGGGTCGCCTGAAAACCGGCACTCCACCGCGTATTGATGGCCGTTCGGTTGATTTTTCAGTCATGACTGAACAACCCGGCGACACGCCTATTCCGGTCATGTCGTTCATGGGCAACAAAGAACAGCACCCACAACAAGTGAGCTGCTGGATCACCCATACCAATGCCCGAACTCACGAAATCATTGCTTCAAACCTTGATCGCTCACCGATGTATTCAGGTGTAATTGAAGGGATTGGCCCACGTTACTGCCCATCGATTGAAGACAAGATTCATCGTTTTGCTGACAAGGAAAGCCATCAGGTGTTTATCGAACCGGAAGGTTTGACTACCCATGAGCTGTATCCGAACGGCATTTCGACGTCGTTGCCTTTCGACGTACAAATCCAGATCGTGCAATCGATTCGCGGTATGGAAAACGCCCACATCGTTCGTCCTGGCTATGCCATCGAATACGATTATTTCGACCCGCGAGACCTGAAATACAGCCTCGAAACCAAGGTAATTGGTGGTTTGTTCTTTGCAGGACAAATCAACGGCACCACCGGTTACGAAGAAGCGGGCGCGCAAGGTTTGCTCGCTGGCGCCAACGCGGCCTTGCTCGCACAGGGCAAAGACAGCTGGTGCCCGCGTCGCGATGAGGCGTACATCGGCGTGTTGGTGGATGACCTGATTACGTTGGGGACTCAAGAACCGTACCGGATGTTTACCTCCCGCGCCGAATACCGCTTGATCCTGCGCGAAGACAACGCGGACATGCGCCTGACCGAAAAAGGTCGCGAGCTTGGTTTGGTCGATGACGCCCGTTGGTCAGCGTTCTGCACTAAGCGCGAAAGCATTGCCCTGGAAGAACAGCGCCTGAAAAGCACGTGGGTTCGCCCAGGCACTGAGCAGGGTGAAGCGATTGCGGCCAAATTTGGCACGCCGTTGACCCATGAATACAATTTGCTGAGTTTGTTGACCCGTCCGGAAATTGATTACGCCGGTCTGGTTGAAGTCACCGGGCAGGGCGCAAGCGATCCGCTGGTCGCTGAACAGGTCGAAATCAAGACCAAGTACGCGGGCTACATTGACCGTCAACAGGATGAGATCGCTCGTCTTCGGGCCAGTGAAAATACCAAACTGCCTGTGGATATCGATTACACGAACATTTCCGGGTTGTCGAAAGAGATCCAGAGCAAGCTCGGCGCCACCCGTCCAGAGACACTTGGACAGGCTTCGCGCATCCCCGGCGTTACTCCGGCTGCGATTTCCCTGTTGATGATTCACCTGAAAAAACGCGGCGCTGGCCGCAAGTTGGAGCAAAACGCTTGAGTTCGCTGGTCACTGCACAACACGCCGAAGAGTTATCCACAGGTGCTCGCCAACTGGGCGTCAACTTGACTGAAACCCAGCACCAGCAACTGCTGGGTTATCTGGCGCTGTTGATCAAATGGAACAAGGCCTACAACCTCACGGCTGTGCGTAACCCCGACGAGATGGTGTCGCGTCATCTGCTCGACAGTCTGAGTGTGATGCCCTTCATCGAAAACGGTCGCTGGCTGGATGTGGGCAGTGGCGGCGGGATGCCGGGCATTCCTTTGGCCATCCTGTTTCCTGAGTCACAGGTGACGTGCCTGGACAGCAACGGCAAGAAGACCCGCTTCCTGACTCAGGTCAAACTCGAGCTCAAACTGGACAACTTGCAAGTTATCCACAGTCGCGTCGAAGAGTTTCAGCCAGCGCTGGCGTTTAACGGGATTGTTTCCAGGGCTTTCAGCAGCATGGAAAACTTCAGCAACTGGACGCGCCACCTGGGCAACAACGAAACACGCTGGTTGGCAATGAAGGGCGTCCATCCGGCCGATGAGCTGGTAGCATTGCCGTCTGATTTTCGTCTAGATAGCGAACACGCCTTGACTGTTCCAGGTTGCCAAGGCCAACGCCATCTGCTGATACTGCGCCGAACGGCATGATTGGGAACGCAAGCAAGAATGGCTAAGGTATTCGCAATAGCGAACCAAAAGGGTGGTGTGGGTAAAACCACCACCTGTATCAACCTCGCAGCATCGCTGGTCGCGACCAAGCGCCGCGTACTGCTGATCGACCTTGATCCACAGGGCAACGCCACCATGGGTAGCGGTGTGGATAAACATGGTCTTGAAAATTCGGTTTACGACCTGTTGATCGGTGAATGCGATTTGGCTCAGGCCATGCACGTCTCCGAGCACGGTGGTTACCAGCTGTTGCCCGCTAACCGCGATCTGACGGCAGCTGAAGTTGTGCTGCTCGAAATGCAGATGAAAGAAAGCCGTCTGCGTACGGCGCTGGCGCCGGTTCGTGAAAGCTACGATTACATCCTGATCGATTGCCCGCCGTCTCTGTCGATGCTGACTTTGAACGCACTGGTTGCCGCCGATGGGGTCATTATCCCCATGCAGTGTGAGTACTTTGCACTCGAAGGCTTGAGCGACCTTGTGGATAACATCAAGCGCATCGCCGAGTTGCTGAACCCGAACCTGAAAATCGAAGGCCTGCTGCGGACCATGTACGACCCGCGCCTGAGCCTGATGAACGATGTTTCGGCCCAGCTCAAGGAACACTTCGGCGAGCAGCTTTACGACACAGTGATACCGCGCAACATTCGTCTGGCCGAGGCGCCGAGTTACGGCATGCCTGCACTGGCCTATGATAAAAATTCCCGTGGCGCGATTGCTTACCTTGCCTTGGCCGGCGAGCTGGTTCGTCGTCAGCGTCGTACCTCCCGCACTGCTCAGCCAACTTAAGGATATTCCATGGCCGTCAAGAAACGAGGTCTAGGACGCGGACTGGATGCACTCCTGAGTGGTCCTACAGTCAGCTCGCTGGAAGAGCAGGCAGTCAAGGTCGATCAAAGCGAACTGCAGCATTTGCCACTGGACCTGATTCAGCGCGGCAAATATCAGCCTCGCCGTGACATGGACCCACAAGCGCTCGAAGAACTGGCGAACTCGATCAAGGCCCAGGGCGTAATGCAGCCGATCGTGGTGCGTCCGATCGCGGGTGACCGTTTTGAGATCATCGCCGGTGAGCGCCGTTGGCGCGCCAGCCAACAGGCCGGCAAAGACACCATCCCGGCGATGGTCAAAGATGTACCCGATGAAACCGCCATCGCGATGGCGCTGATCGAAAACATCCAGCGTGAAGACCTCAATCCGATTGAAGAAGCCATTGCCTTGCAGCGCTTGCAGCAAGAGTTTCAGCTGACTCAACAACAAGTGGCCGATGCTGTGGGTAAGTCCCGCGTGTCTGTGGCTAACCTGTTGCGACTTATTTCTTTGCCGGAAGTGATCAAGACCATGCTGTCGCACGGTGACCTGGAAATGGGTCATGCGCGGGCATTGCTCGGTTTACCCGAAAATCAGCAGGTTGAGGGGGCGCGACATGTTGTCGCACGAGGACTGACAGTCCGTCAGACCGAAGCCTTGGTTCGTCAGTGGTTGAGCGGTAAACAAGAGCCTGCTGAACCGGTTAAAGCAGACCCGGATATTACCCGCCTTGAGCAGCGTCTGGCCGAGCGCCTAGGCTCTGCGGTGCAGATCCGCCACGGAAAGAAGGGAAAAGGCCAATTAGTCATTGGTTATAACTCCCTGGATGAGCTCCAAGGAGTGCTTGCTCACATCCGCTGAAACATTTCCTTATGTAGCGCGCAGTCGGAAATCACTACCTGACAGTTGAATAGGGGCTTAAGCGCCCCTATACTCTGCGCGCATTTTGTCGGCACAAATTATGCCAAGTTTTATTTTTTGGCAGCCGACCTTTGAGGAGCAATTGTGATGGAAACACGCACGCCAAACCGCTTGCCGTTCCATCGCTTGGCGGTTTTTCCGGTTTTGCTGGCTCAATTTGTCGTTTTACTGCTGGCTGCTTTGGGGCTCTGGCAATGGCATGGAGTTGTAGCCGGATATTCAGGACTCTGCGGAGGCCTGATTGCTTTGCTACCCAATGTGTATTTTGCTCACAGAGCTTTCCGGTTTTCCGGCGCTCGAGCAGCGCAAGCCATCGTCCGGTCGTTTTACGCCGGTGAGGCAGGCAAATTAATTTTGACGGCAGTGCTGTTCGCGCTGACGTTTGCAGGTGTGAAGCCATTGGCGCCGCTAGCTGTATTCGGCGTCTTCGTGCTGACCCAACTGGTCAGCTGGTTCGCTCCCCTGCTAATGAGAACAACACTTTCGAGACCTTAGGGCGTTTGAGGCAACCATGGCAGAAACAACCGCTTCGGGCTATATCCAGCACCACTTACAGAACCTGACCTTCGGGCAGCTACCTGATGGCGGCTGGGGCTTTGCTCACACCGTTGCAGAAGCTAAAGCAATGGGCTTTTGGGCATTCCACGTCGATACCCTCGGCTGGTCGCTGTTTGTAGGCCTGATCTTTATCCTCATTTTCCGCATGGCGGCCAAGAAGGCGACTTCCGGTCAACCAGGTGCACTGCAGAACTTCGTTGAAGTGCTGGTGGAATTCGTTGATGGCAGCGTAAAAGACAGCTTCCATGGCCGCAGCGCCGTGATTGCTCCTTTGGCACTGACCATTTTCGTCTGGGTGTTCCTGATGAACGCCATCGACTTGGTCCCGGTTGACTGGATTCCTCAGTTGGCCATCCTGATCACAGGCGATGAGCACTTCCCATTCCGTGCCGTACCGACGACCGATCCTAACGCTACCCTGGGCATGGCCCTGTCGGTATTTGCGTTGATCATCTTCTACAGCATCAAAATCAAGGGTATCGGCGGCTTCATCGGCGAACTGACCCTGCACCCGTTCGGCAGCAAGAACATTTTTGTTCAAGCGCTGCTGATTCCGGTGAACTTCTTGCTCGAATTCGTGACGCTGATTGCCAAGCCAATCTCGCTGGCACTGCGTCTGTTCGGCAACATGTACGCTGGCGAACTGGTATTTATCCTGATCGCCGTAATGTTCGGCAGCGGCCTGCTTTGGCTTAGCGGTCTGGGCGTGGTGCTGCAATGGGCGTGGGCTGTATTCCACATCCTGATCATCACCTTGCAAGCGTTCATCTTCATGATGTTGACCATCGTTTACTTGTCGATGGCGCACGAAGAGAACCACTAAGACCCGTCTCGGCGAGTCTGGTGCCCCTCTTGCTTCGGTGAGAGGGTGTCGCAAAATGATTTTGTTTTACCGCTTTAATCTAAAAACCTAAACCATACGACGTAAAAGTCGGGAGGAAAGATGGAAACTGTAGTTGGTCTAACCGCTATCGCTGTTGCACTGTTGATCGGCCTGGGCGCACTGGGTACCGCAATTGGTTTCGGCCTGTTGGGCGGCAAGTTCCTGGAAGGCGCAGCGCGTCAACCAGAAATGGTTCCAATGCTGCAAGTTAAAATGTTCATCGTTGCCGGTCTGCTCGACGCCGTAACCATGATCGGTGTTGGTATCGCACTGTTCTTCACCTTCGCTAATCCCTTCGTTGGTCAACTCGCTGGCTAATCACTCGAATTTTCGAGTTGATTAGAGTGATGGACAACGAACGAGCGAGGTGTTGGCGTGAACATTAATGCAACCCTGATTGGCCAGTCCGTTGCGTTCTTCATTTTTGTACTGTTTTGCATGAAGTTCGTGTGGCCTCCGGTCATCGCGGCATTGCAAGAACGTCAGAAGAAGATTGCGGCTGGATTGGACGCTGCTAACCGAGCAGCTCGTGACCTGGAGTTGGCCCAAGATAAAGCGGGTCAGCAACTGCGCGAAGCTAAGGCTCAAGCAGCTGAAATCATTGAGCAAGCCAAGAAACGCGGTAATCAGATCGTAGACGAGGCCCGTGAACTGGCTCGCGTTGAAGCTGACCGTGTGAAGGCTCAGGCTCAGGCCGAGATCGAACAGGAACTGAACAGCGTCAAAGACGCCCTGCGTGCCCAATTGGGTGGCTTGGCTGTTGAAGGCGCAGAGAAGATCCTGGGTGCCACAATCGATCAAAACGCGCACGCGGAGCTGGTTAATAAACTGGCTGCTGAAATTTAAGCGAGGGCGATCATGGCAGAATTGACCACGTTGGCCCGACCTTACGCTAAGGCAGCCTTCGAGCACGCCCAGGCCCACCAGCAACTGGCCTCTTGGTCAGCCATGCTCGGCCTGGCTGCAGCAGTGTCGCAAGACGACACTATGCAGCGCGTGCTCAAGGCCCCGCGACTGACGAGCGCAGAAAAGGCCGCCACGTTTATTGACGTGTGCGGCGACAAGTTCGATGTAAAAGTACAGAACTTCATTCATGTTGTAGCCGAAAACGACCGTCTCCCGCTGTTGCCGGAGATCGCCGCTCTGTTTGACCTGTACAAGGCCGAACAAGAGAAATCGGTAGACGTTGAAGTGACCAGTGCTTTTGCATTGAACCAAGAACAGCAAGACAAACTCGCCAAGGTTCTCAGTGCACGACTCGACCGGGAAGTGCGCCTGCAAGTTGCGGAGGATGCCAGCCTTATAGGTGGTGTCATCATCCGCGCCGGCGACCTGGTTATCGATGGCTCGGTTCGCGGGAAACTCGCAAACCTTGCCGAAGCATTGAAATCTTGAGTTTGAAGGGGCAGCAGAGCAATGCAGCAACTCAATCCTTCCGAAATAAGTGAAATTATCAAGGGCCGCATCGAAAAGCTCGATGTGACCTCTCAAGCCCGCAACGAAGGCACTGTCGTCAGCGTATCTGACGGCATTGTGCGGATTCACGGTCTGGCCGACGTAATGTACGGCGAAATGATCGAGTTTCCGGGCAGCGTCTTCGGCATGGCTCTCAACCTGGAGCAAGACTCTGTAGGTGCCGTAGTACTGGGCGCATACACGACTCTGGCTGAAGGCATGAGCGCCAAGTGCACTGGCCGCATCCTGGAAGTTCCGGTTGGTAAGGAACTGCTGGGTCGCGTTGTCGACGCACTGGGTAACCCAGTTGATGGCAAAGGTCCACTGGGCAACACCGAGACTGATGCAGTCGAGAAAGTTGCTCCAGGCGTGATCTGGCGTAAGTCGGTAGACCAGCCTGTACAGACTGGCTACAAGGCTGTCGATGCCATGATCCCTGTCGGCCGTGGCCAGCGTGAGCTGATCATCGGTGACCGTCAGATCGGTAAAACCGCTCTGGCGATCGACGCGATCATCAACCAGAAGAACAGCGGCATTTTCTGTGTATACGTAGCGATCGGTCAGAAGCAATCGACTATCGCCAACGTGGTTCGCAAGCTGGAAGAAAACGGCGCGTTGGCTAACACCATCGTCGTTGCTGCCAGTGCTTCCGAATCCGCAGCGCTGCAGTTCCTGGCACCGTACTCCGGTTGCACCATGGGCGAATACTTCCGCGACCGCGGTGAAGACGCGCTGATCGTTTATGACGATCTGTCCAAGCAAGCAGTGGCTTACCGCCAGATTTCCCTGCTGCTGCGCCGTCCACCAGGCCGTGAAGCTTACCCAGGCGACGTGTTCTATCTCCACTCCCGTCTTCTGGAGCGCGCATCCCGTGTATCCGAAGAGTACGTAGAGAAGTTCACCAACGGCGCAGTGACCGGCAAAACCGGTTCCCTGACCGCACTGCCGATCATCGAAACTCAAGCTGGCGACGTTTCCGCGTTCGTTCCGACCAACGTGATTTCCATCACTGACGGTCAGATCTTCCTGGAATCGGCCATGTTCAACTCCGGGATCCGTCCTGCTGTGAACGCCGGTGTTTCGGTATCCCGTGTGGGTGGTGCCGCTCAGACCAAGATCATCAAGAAGCTGTCCGGTGGTATCCGTACCGCTCTGGCTCAGTACCGTGAACTGGCGGCATTCGCCCAGTTCGCTTCTGACCTGGACGAAGCGACCCGTAAGCAACTTGAGCATGGTCAGCGCGTTACTGAGCTGATGAAGCAGAAGCAATACGCACCAATGTCGATCGCTGACATGGCGCTGTCGCTGTATGCCGCTGAGCGTGGGTTCCTGACTGACGTCGAAATCACCAAGATTGGCAGCTTTGAACAAGCGCTGATTGCTTACTTCAACCGCGATCACGCCGAATTGATGGCGAAGATCAACGTTAAAGGTGACTTCAATGACGACATCGATTCTGGCATCAAAGCCGGTATCGAGAAGTTCAAGGCCACCCAAACCTGGTAAGCCGCAGCGGGAGCCGCAAGGCTCCCGCTTGCTAACCTGATAGGTGTTACATGGCAGGCGCAAAAGAGATTCGCAGTAAGATTGCGAGCATCAAAAGCACGCAAAAAATTACCAGCGCCATGGAAAAAGTGGCGGTCAGCAAAATGCGCAAGGCACAAATGCGCATGGCTGCTAGCCGTCCTTATGCGGAGCGTATCCGCCAGGTTATTGGGCATTTGGCCAACGCCAACCCGGAATACCGCCACCCATTCATGATCGACCGCCCAGTTAAGCGTGTTGGTTATGTGGTTGTGAGCAGTGACCGTGGTTTGTGCGGTGGTTTGAATACCAACCTGTTCAAGGCTTTGGTCAAGGACATGGCGGTAAACCGCGAAAACGGCGCCGAGATTGATCTGTGCGTGGTGGGTAGCAAAGGTGCGGCTTTTTTCCGTAACTTCGGCGGTAACGTCGTCGCTGCCATCAGCCATCTGGGTGAAGAACCGTCGATCAATGATTTGATCGGCAGCGTTAAGGTGATGCTGGATGCATACCTGGAAGGCCGTATTGACCGCCTGTCCGTGGTATCCAACAAGTTCATCAACACCATGACGCAACAGCCGACTGTGGAGCAATTGATTCCACTGGTGGCGACCCCGGATCAAGAACTCAAGCACCACTGGGACTACCTCTACGAACCAGATGCCAAAGAGCTGCTTGACGGCTTGATGGTGCGTTACGTGGAGTCGCAGGTGTACCAGGCGGTGGTCGAGAACAGTGCAGCTGAACAAGCTGCGCGGATGATCGCAATGAAGAACGCCACTGATAACGCCGGTGATTTGATCAGCGATTTGCAGCTGATCTACAACAAGGCGCGTCAGGCTGCGATCACCCAAGAGATCTCGGAAATCGTCGGCGGCGCTGCCGCGGTTTAACGGTTCAAATATTCAGAGGATCCAGCTATGAGTAGCGGACGTATCGTTCAAATCATCGGCGCCGTTATCGACGTGGAATTTCCACGCGACAGCGTACCGAGCATCTACAACGCGCTGAAAGTACAAAGCGCGGCCGGAACCACTCTGGAAGTTCAGCAGCAGCTGGGCGACGGCGTGGTTCGTACCATTGCGATGGGTTCCACCGAGGGCTTGAAGCGCGGTCTGGAAGTCACCGACTCTGGCGCAGCCATCTCCGTACCAGTCGGTAAAGCGACTCTGGGCCGGATCATGGACGTTCTGGGCAACCCGATCGACGAAGCTGGCCCGATTGACACCGAAGAGCGTTGGGGCATTCACCGCCCAGCACCGTCCTTCGCTGAGCAAGCAGGCGGCAACGACCTTCTGGAAACTGGCATCAAGGTTATCGACCTGATCTGCCCGTTTGCAAAAGGCGGTAAGGTTGGTCTGTTCGGTGGTGCCGGTGTAGGCAAAACCGTAAACATGATGGAACTGATCCGTAACATCGCCATGGAACACAGCGGTTATTCCGTGTTCGCTGGTGTGGGTGAGCGTACTCGTGAGGGTAACGACTTCTACCACGAGATGAAGGATTCCAGCGTACTGGACAAAGTGGCACTGGTTTACGGTCAGATGAACGAGCCGCCGGGTAACCGTCTGCGCGTAGCACTGACTGGCCTGACCATGGCCGAGAAGTTCCGTGACGAAGGTAACGACGTACTGTTGTTCGTTGACAACATCTACCGTTACACCTTGGCCGGTACTGAAGTATCTGCACTGCTGGGCCGTATGCCTTCGGCAGTAGGTTATCAGCCGACTCTGGCTGAAGAGATGGGTACTCTGCAAGAGCGCATCACTTCGACCAAAAACGGTTCGATCACGTCGATCCAAGCGGTATACGTACCTGCGGATGACTTGACTGACCCGTCGCCTGCGACCACGTTTGCCCACTTGGACGCTACTGTCGTTCTGTCCCGTGACATCGCTTCCCTGGGTATCTACCCAGCAGTAGATCCACTGGATTCGACTTCGCGCCAGCTGGACCCGAACGTAATCGGCCAGGAACACTACGACACCGCTCGTGGCGTTCAGTACGTGTTGCAGCGTTACAAAGAACTGAAGGACATCATTGCGATCCTGGGTATGGACGAGCTGTCGGAAACCGACAAGCAGTTGGTATCCCGCGCTCGTAAGATCCAGCGTTTCTTGTCTCAGCCGTTCTTCGTGGCTGAAGTCTTCACTGGCGCTTCGGGTAAATACGTTTCCCTGAAAGACACCATTGCTGGCTTCAAAGGCATCCTCAACGGTGACTACGACCACCTGCCAGAACAAGCGTTCTACATGGTCGGCGGCATCGAAGAAGCGATCGAGAAAGCCAAGAAACTGTAATTCGGGCGCCCGGAAACGGGCGCTAATCAGGTTGAGGCAATCAGATGGCTAATATGACAGTCCATTGCGATATCGTCAGCGCGGAAGGAGAAATCTTTTCCGGTCTGGTTGAGATGGTGATTGCGCACGGTGCACTGGGTGATCTTGGTATCGCTCTGGGCCACGCTCCGCTGATCACCAGTCTGAACCCAGGTCCGATCCGCCTGATCAAACAGGGTGGCGAAGCCGAGGTGTTTTACATCTCCGGTGGTTTCCTCGAGGTTCAGCCGAACATGGTCAAGGTACTTGCCGACACCGTGCAACGTGCTGACGACCTGGATGAAGCCTCCGCTCAAGCAGCTGTTAAAGCTGCCGAGAAGGCCCTGAGCGAAAAAGGCGCAGATTTCGATTACGGATCTGCTGCTGCACGTCTGGCCGAGGCCGCAGCTCAGCTGCGCACCGTCCAGCAAATCCGCAAGAAGTTCGGCGGTTAAGCGTCCTGCTTCATTGTGCGATTGATTAAAAAGGGTAGCCTCGGCTACCCTTTTTCTTTTTCCGCGATTTACTTTTTGGTCACAGCCGCTGACCACCCAGGATTGGTAGCCAGTCATGTCTCTCGATATCGTTATTCTCGCCGCAGGTCAGGGCACTCGCATGCGTTCGGCCCTGCCCAAGGTTCTGCACCCCGTGGCTGGCAACTCCATGCTCGGGCATGTTATCCACAGCGCCCGCCAGCTTAAGCCGACCGGTATTCACGTGGTCATCGGCCACGGTGCCGAACAGGTCCGCGAACGTCTGGCCGCTGATGACCTGAACTTTGTGCTTCAAGACAAGCAACTCGGAACCGGTCACGCGGTAGCCCAGGCCTTGCCGTTTCTGTCGGCAGAGAACGTATTGATCCTGTATGGCGATGTGCCGCTGATTGAAGTGGATACGTTGCAGCGCTTGCTCAAACAGGTGGCTCCCGAGCAATTGGGCTTGCTGACCGTTAACCTGGCAGACCCGACGGGTTATGGCCGGATCGTGCGTGATGCTGCCGGTAAAGTCAGCGCCATCGTCGAGCATAAAGATGCAACCGATGAGCAACGTGCCATCACCGAAGGCAACACCGGAATTCTGGCCTTGCCGGCTGCGCGTCTGGCTGACTGGATGAGTCGCCTGTCGAACAACAACGCCCAAGGCGAGTACTACCTGACCGACGTGATCGCGATGGCGGTTGACGATGGTTTGGTCGTGGCCACCGAACACGCCCATGACCCAATGGAAGTGCAGGGCGCCAATGACCGTAAACAGCTCAGCGAACTGGAGCGTCATTACCAACTTCGCGAAGGTCGTCGATTGATGGCCTTGGGCGTGACCTTGCGCGATCCGGCGCGTTTCGATGTACGTGGCGAAGTGACCGTCGGTCGCGATGTGCTGATCGACATCAACGTGATTCTTGAAGGTCGCGTGGTGATCGAAGACGACGTGGTGATTGGCCCTAACTGTGTGATCAAAGACAGCACCTTGCGCAAAGGCGTTGTGGTCAAAGCCAACAGCCACCTTGACGGAGCAGTCATGGGCGAGGGCAGCGATGCCGGTCCTTTCGCTCGCTTGCGTCCGGGCAGCGTGCTCGATGCACGTGCCCATGTGGGTAACTTCGTCGAGTTGAAAAATGCCCACCTCGGCGAAGATGCCAAGTGTGGACACCTGACGTATTTGGGTGATGCCGAAGTAGGGCCGCGCACCAACATCGGAGCGGGCACCATCACCTGCAACTACGATGGCGCCAACAAGTGGAAGACCGTGTTGGGCGCAGACGTGTTCATCGGTTCCAACAACTCGTTGGTCGCGCCTGTGGATATCTCCAATGGAGCGACCACCGCCGCCGGTTCGACCATCAACCAAAACGTGGCACCGGAGCAACTGGCCGTGGGCCGGGCGCGCCAACGCAACATCGATGGCTGGAAACGCCCAGTTAAGCTGCCGAAGCCGTAATATCGCCCCCTCTGTAGGAGCAGCCGGTCGACGCTCGATTGCCTCGCGATCTTTTGATCTTAAAAGATCGCGAGCAACAAGTTATCCACAAGCGCGTATCGTGTTTTGTTACGAATTGCAGTCATCCTATAACTGTTTTAAATCAATATGTTACGAACGTCCTTATCCCCTCCCTGTGGATAATCCCCTCTGTTATCGGTCAAAAACAACCGAGCAAAGCCCCGGCAGACGGGGACCAAAGTGAGTTATTCACAAAAATAATCCGCAACAATTTCTTGACGACTATTTCGAGATAGGGTTTCATTGCTTTCGTTATCTTTCGAAACGAAACTTAGAGTCGTTATGTCTAAACGGAACACGCCCCAGCGCAGACACAACATCCTGGCCTTGCTCGCAGAGCTGGGTGAAGTCAGCGTGGATGAATTGGCCAAGCGCTTCGAAACCTCTGAGGTTACGATTCGCAAGGATCTGGCGGCACTCGAAAGTAATGGCTTGTTACTGCGTCGTTACGGCGGCGCCATCACCATGCCGCAAGAACTGGTCAGCGATGTACCTCAGCCGGTTTCTCTCTATAAACAAGCCATTGCCCGTGCGGCAGTCGGTCTGATTAAAGAACATGCGCGCATCATTATCGACAGCGGCAGCACCACCGCTTCGATGATTCCACAACTGGGCCTGCAACCGGGCCTCGTAGTGATGACCAACTCCTTGCACGTCGCCAACGCGCTCAGTGAACTTGAGCATGAGCCTGTGCTGTTGATGACCGGCGGCACGTGGGACCCTCATTCCGAGTCCTTTCAGGGACAGGTTGCCGAACAGGTGCTGCGCTCTTACGACTTCGATCAATTGTTTATCGGCGCTGATGGGATCGACCTGCAGCGGGGCACAACAACGTTTAATGAGTTGTTGGGTCTGAGCCGGGTCATGGCCGAAGTCGCGCGTGAAGTGATTGTGATGGTCGAGTCCGACAAGATCGGACGCAAAATACCCAACCTGGAACTGCCCTGGAGCAGCGTCCATACCCTTATTACAGATGATCGCTTGCCGCTTGAGGCACGCGAACAGATTCAGGCCCGGGGCATAACACTGTTATGCGCCGCCCTTGGTTAGGAGAATTTTATGTGTGGCATCGTTGGCGCAGTCGCTGAACGCAATATCACGGCCATTCTGCTCGAAGGCCTGAAACGTCTTGAATACCGCGGCTATGACAGCGCCGGTGTGGCTGTATTTACCAATAACGGCACACTGGAGCGCGTACGTCGCAACGGCAAAGTCGCTGAGCTGGAACAAGCACTGGCCGGTGAACCATTGGTGGGGCGCCTGGGCATTGCGCATACCCGTTGGGCGACCCACGGCGCGCCGTGCGAGCGTAATGCTCACCCGCATTTTTCGGGTTCTGATCTGGCTGTTGTGCACAACGGCATCATCGAAAACCACGAAGCCTTGCGCGAACAGCTCAAAGGCCTGGGTTATGTGTTTGCCTCGGACACCGACACCGAAGTCATCGCCCATCTGCTGCACCACAAACTCAAAGAGCAAAGCGACCTCACCGAAGCCTTGAAGGCCACGGTTAAAGAACTCCACGGTGCTTACGGTCTGGCTGTTATCAATGCCAAGCAACCGGATCGCCTGATCGCCGCTCGCAGTGGCAGCCCGCTGGTGATTGGTTTGGGCCTGGGCGAAAACTTCCTGGCGTCCGATCAATTGGCATTGCGCCAAGTGACTGACCGCTTCATGTACCTGGAAGAAGGCGACATCGCTGAAATCCGCCGTGACAGCGTGCAAATCTGGGACGTAAACGGCCAAAGCGTTCAGCGTGAAGCCGTGCAATACCGCGATGGTGCCGAAGCGGCCGACAAAGGCGAGTTCCGTCACTACATGCTCAAAGAAATTCACGAGCAACCAAGCGTGGTGCAGCGCACCCTGGAAAACCGTTTGGGGCAGGACCACGTTCTGGTTCAGGCGTTTGGTCCACAGGCGGCTGAACTGTTCGCCAACGTGCGCAATGTTCAGATCGTCGCCTGCGGTACCAGCTATCACGCCGGGATGGTTGCCCGTTACTGGCTTGAAGCGCTGGCCGGTATTCCATGCCAGGTCGAAGTGGCCAGCGAGTTCCGCTATCGAAAAGTAGTAGTCCAGCCAGACACCTTGTTCGTGTCGATTTCACAGTCGGGCGAAACAGCTGACACCTTGGCTGCTCTGCGTAACGCCAAAGAGCTGGGTTTCCTCGCCAGCCTGGCGATTTGTAACGTCGGTATCAGTTCCCTGGTGCGTGAGTCTGACCTGACCCTGCTGACCCAGGCCGGTCGTGAAATTGGCGTGGCATCGACCAAAGCCTTTACCACTCAATTGGTGGGCTTGTTGTTGCTGACCCTGTCCTTGGGCCAGGTTCGCGGCACGCTGGAAGCCGGTGTTGAAGCGCAACTGGTTGAAGAACTGCGTCGTCTGCCAGCACGTCTGGGTGAAGCGCTGGCGATGGACGCCACTGTAGAAAAAGTCGCCGAGCTGTTTGCCGACAAACACCACACTTTGTTCCTGGGCCGTGGTGCTCAGTTCCCGGTGGCGATGGAAGGTGCGCTCAAGCTCAAAGAAATTTCGTACATCCACGCCGAAGCGTACCCCGCCGGTGAGCTGAAACACGGCCCGCTGGCGCTTGTGGATAACGACATGCCGGTAGTGACTGTTGCGCCGAACAATGAACTGTTGGAAAAACTGAAATCCAACCTGCAAGAAGTTCGCGCCCGTGGCGGTGAGTTGATCGTGTTTGCTGACGAGCAAGCCGGCATGAGCAATGGCGAAGGCACCCACGTGATCAACATGCCGCACATCCACGATGTGCTGGCGCCGATCCTCTACACCATCCCGCTGCAACTGCTGTCGTACTACGTGGCTGTGCTTAAAGGCACCGACGTGGACCAGCCGCGTAACCTGGCTAAATCGGTCACCGTGGAATAATTTCTGTCGCGACTCAATGCAGTACCCCATTCGACCCGCGCTGCGGGTCGAATGCTATCGGGAGGTCAATCATTGATGGACAGTACCTTTTCTCAAATCCGCGAGCGCATGAACAATCGGCGCTTTGTGGTCGCGCAAAACGCTCACGGGCTATCCGATGCCAGCACCGTGTTTCACTACCATGTTGAGGGTCATGCGATTTCAGGCACTTACCAAGGTGGTCATATTCACCAGGGGCATATGGTCGGACGCGCGACAGGGCCCGACACCATCGAGCTTCTTTATCAGTGCATCACCACTGAGGGTGAACTGCTCGCGGGCTGGTCCCGTGGCACGGTAGACGTGGATCACGCAGGGCGTACCACGCTGGCGTTCGTCTGGGGCTGGCTGTCTGGCGCGACCGGAGGCGGGGAGTCGAGTTATGTTGAGTTGGCCCATTGACGCGTGCTGTCAGGGTTTCCAACCTTAACGTTGTGCATGATCAGGAGCCGTGAGCGAATTTGCCCACGGCGCCTTGCATGAGCGGGAAGCGCTGATCGAAAAAATAAATTTCAGCGGCGTCATACACGCTCAGGCCAGCGGTCCTCTCACCGGTTCCGAGCCTGTATACGCGACGGCATCAATCTCCACTTTGACCCCGTTGAGCTGGCAACCGAGGGTCGTCCTCACCGGCTTCAGGTCGCCCATCTGCTTCGCGTACTCGGCATTGAAACGTCCCATTTCCTCAAGGTCTGCCAGGTAAACCTGGATTTTGACCACATCCTGCAAGGCGGCCCCCGACTCGGCGAGGATTGCCCTGAGCCGGTCAAACACGGCGGCGGTCTGCTCTTCGATGGTCGTGCCGAGCAGGTTGCGAGCGGCATCGCGCGGCACAATTCCAGCAGTCAGTCGCCAGTCACCGATCTGGCGCCAGGTGGCGTAATGGCCACCCTGGGGTAAGTGGTTGGTTGTCGTCATTTCAGCGGTTCACCCATTTTTTGGGGAGTGTCAGGGCCACCAGTGCGCCGATCACGGCAATGGCGGAAATTGCATAAATACCGTTGTCGGTACTGCCGGTGGCGTCCTTGACCAGCCCAACGATGTAGGGGCTGAGGAATCCGCCCAGGCCGCCAAGGCAATTGATCAGCGCAATCCCCGCCGCCATTCCCACACCCGACAGGAACAATCCCGGGATGGCGAACGACATCGCGGTGGTGGTGTAGGCGCCAGCGGCGGCAATCGACAGGCAAAACAGCGCGATGCCCAGCGAGCTGTTGAAGAAGGTACTGGCCACCAGGCCCAGCGCGACACACAGAAAGGGCACAGCCAAATGCCAGCGGCGTTCGCGGCTGTGGTCGGAGCTGCGCGCCACCAGGTTCATGATCACCAGCGCTACGGTGAACGGGATTGCAGTCAGATAACCGACGCTGCGCATGTCTCCCACATGCAGTTGTTGCACGAGTGTCGGCAGCCAGAACGAAATGCCATACGAGCACACCGCCTGGCAAAAACAGATCAGCACCATGACCCACACGCGCTTGTCCTTGAATGTCGCGAGCACAGAATGGGTCGCTGCGTCGTTCGCCGTGCGTTGGCGTTCGGCGGCCAGCTCATCCACGACCAGCGCACGCTCTGAATCGCTCAACCAGGTGGCATGCTCGGGTTTGTCCACCAGGCACTTGAGGCACAACAGGCCCAGTAGAAGGGAAGGGATGGCTTCGAGAATAAACAGCCACTGCCAGCCGGCCATGCTGCTCATGCCGTGGGTGGACTCCAGGATGGCACCGGACAGCGGTGCGCCGATCATGCCCGACAGCGGCACCGCGCTGACAAATAACGCGATGATTTTGGCGCGATGAGAGGCCGGGAACCAAAGGGTCAGGTACAACATGACGCCGGGGTAGAAACCGGCCTCGGCCGCGCCCAGTAGAAAGCGCATGACATAGAACTGAGTCGGGGTTTCGACAAAGGCAAAACTGGCGGAAATAAGGCTCCACAGAATCATGATGCGACAAATGGTTTTTTTCGCGCCCACCTTCATCATGTACAGGTTGCTGGGTACCTCGAAAATCAGATAACCGATAAAAAAAAGTCCGGCGCCCAGGCCGTAGATCGCGTTGCTGAAACCCAGGTCGTCGAGCATTTGCAGCTTGGCGAAACCGATATTGATGCGGTCCAGATACGCGGCCACATAACACAGCATCAAGAACGGTATGACGCGGATCGCGACCTTGCGGTAAATGGCGTTGCGGTTGGCAGGTGCGTGGACCTGATGCGCGACGATGCTCGGATTGTTCATAACGTGCTCCCCTCGAACGGATGGTGAAACGCTATGGCAGTCGAAAAGGAAAAGCAGATCATGTGCCAGCTGACATGAGCGCGCATGAGATCCCACCCGTTGTTATTTTTATAGGCCGAAATTCGGCGGGTATCAGAGTGCTGCGAGGAAACTGTTGCGGATGTCGGTGACGACCATGTGGCCGGGTTTATGGGTGATGGCGAACGAAGGGCGCGCCGAGCGGATGGCTTGCTGCGGTGTAACGCCGCAGGCCCAGAACACCGGGATTTCACCGGGCTTGATGATCGAGCGGTCGCCGAAGTCTGGCAGGTCCACGTCGCGGATACCAATCAGCGAAGGGTCACCCAGGTGCACCGGGGCGCCGTGAACACTGGGGAAGCGCGAGGTCACCTGCACGGCGCGAATGGCCTGGGCTGGCGTCATCGGGCGCATGCTCACCACCATGTTGCCGCCGAAACGCCCGGCCGGGCGGTTGGCAATATTGGTGACGTACATGGGAACGTTGGTCTGTTGCTCGATATGCCGGATCGGCACGCCTGCATCCACCAGCGGGCCTTCGAAGGAGTAGGAGCAACCAATCACAAAGCCCACCAGATCATCCCGCCAGATGTCGCGCAAGTTGTGCACCTCATCCACTTGCTCGCCATCGCGGAATACACAATAAGCAGGAAAGTCCGCCATCAGGTCCACGCCGCCCAGTTCCGGCACGCGGGTATCGCCCGGCTCGGTCATGCCGATCACAGGGCACGACTTGGGGTTCAGGCGGGCAAAACGCAGAAATTCGTCAGCGTATTCCCGGGGCAGAATCGCCAGGTTGCCTTGGGTAAAGTCCGGGCAAACTCCCGCGGTCGGGGTGGTATAGCGGTCGGCGCGAACAATCTCGCGAAACTCGGCAGGGGTGTTCCAGGTGGCACTCATGGCATCGCTCCAACGGTGTGGACAGGTGATGGAGCCATGGTTGGATAGTGTGCCGTTGGTGTCTATCCAACAATAATCGTCCTGGCTGTTCACCTAATCTGAACACTGTTTGCACGCTGTTTGTGCGCTGGCGGCGCGGGCGCACCAGCGGTGCGCATCAGATGGCCAGGCAGCGGCGGAACAACTGTTGCAGCGGACGGTGGCGCTGGGAGTAGCGTTCGATCAAGACCAGCTCGCGGTAGAACACCCGTTCGTGCAGTTCGATCACCCGTACATTGTCGCGATGTTCCAGCCACAGTCCGGCCAGTGGCACCAGCGAAACCCCCAGACCGTTCTGCACCATCTTGACGATGGCATCCAGCTCATCGAGTTCAAGCACCTGGCGGTTATGGATACGGTGCTCACGCAAGAACTGCGTCACCAGGCGCCCGCCGAAGGAGCCGCGGTCATAACGCACGAAGGGCTGCTGTTCCAGCAAGTGCAGAGGGTCATCGCCTTCCATGCCCAGCGGGGTGATCAGCACGAATGGCTCCCGTGCAATGACTTCGCAATGCAACTCCTTGGGCAAGGCAAACGGCGGGCGAATCAGCACGGCAACGTCCAGTTCGCCCGCGTCCAGCTGGCTGAGCAGGTTGATCGATACGCCCGGCACCAGCTTGGCGTCAATATTCGGAGCCTCCTGGCGCAGTTTTAGCAACGTGGCTGGCAGGATTCCGGTTTGCACCGTGCCGATGGCACCGATGCGCAACTCACCGCGATAGCCGTCGAGGCTGTCCGGGCTGCCCATGGATTGGAACAGTTCCAGAATCTGCTCGGCGATGGGAATGGCCCGGTTGCCAGCGGCGTTCAGGGTGGCCGAGCGGGCGGTGCGGTCGAACAACGCCATGCCCAGAGCATCTTCTAGATTTTTTATTTGCGAGCTGACGGCCGACTGTGTCAGCCCGACTTTTTGACCAGCGGCGGCGAAGGTACCGCGTTTGGCGACGGCGAGGAACGTGCGGATTTCTCGGATCATGGCTTTCTCAGCATCGAAAAAAGTGGTGCTCAGAGCCGAGATTATCCGCTATGCATCGAAAATAAAATGCTCAAGAATAAATCCGCCCCACTTTCCGAACCAAGGAATTCACCGTGAGCCTCTCGCCTTTCCATCTCGCAATCCCCGTTTATGACCTGCCGGCCGCCCGTTTTTTTTATGGTGACGTGTTCGGTCTGGCCGAAGGTCGTTCCAGCGATCACTGGGTCGACTTCGATTTCTACGGTCACCAACTGGTGATCCACGAACACCCTAAAACCGCCTCGCAAGAGTCCGCCCACACCAACGCCGTCGATGGTCACAACGTCCCAGTGCCGCACTTCGGCATCATCCTGGGCTGGGAAGAATGGGAAGCGCTGGCTGACCGCTTGCGGGCTCGGGAAACCCAATTTGTGATCGAACCCTATGTCCGTTTCAAGGGCCAGGTCGGCGAACAGGCCACGATGTTTCTGTTCGACCCGTGCGGCAACGCCCTTGAGTTCAAGGCGTTCAAGGACATGAGTCTGCTCTTCGCCAAGTGATCGCACCCTCGGTGCGCGATCAGCCCGAGCGGCCGCGCACCCCGATAGTTTTGCCAACATAACTAATAAGAAAAAGCCTGATTTCGCCCTGCACCCTGTGTGCACCCCTCTTTGCAACTGCCCATCACAACCGTGTTCGCCTTGGGCGAACGACCGCCAGAGCAGGCTAAACCTGCTGCTGATAATGATTTATGGTCCGTGAATGGTGATTTATGTCTCGCGTGCTCGCTGAACCCCTCCATGCGCCGTCAACGGCCACTGTTGAACCCACCGCAAATGATGCCTCGGCCATTGCCCGTCGCGCGGCGTTTGCCTCTGCAACCGGTACGGCTGTCGAGTATTACGAGTTCGGTGTCTATGGCTATATGGCGACTGTGATCGCCCCGTTGTTTTTCCCCGGTGATAACCCCACCGCGGCGTTGCTGTCGGTACTGGCCGTGTTTGGCAGTGCCTTTCTGATTCGCCCGCTGGGCGGTGTGGTGCTGGGTCGTCTGGGCGACCGCATCGGCCGTCGCACCGTGTTGCTGACCACCGTTATCGGCATGGGCGTGGCCACCGCGTTGATCGGAGCGCTGCCCACGGCGGCCCAGGCGGGCATTCTGGCGCCTATCCTGCTGGTGCTGATTCGTCTGGTGCAGGGCTTTTTCGCCGGTGCCGAAATCATTGGCGCCGCCGCCTTTGTGGCCGAGTCCTCACCCAATGGCCGACGGGGCTTCTTCGGTGCCTTTACTCCCGTGGGCGTGGCCCTGGGCGGCGCGACGGCCGCCACGGTATGTGGCATCACCACCGGGCTGTTGAGTGCTGAACAATTGCAGGACTGGGGCTGGAGAATTCCGTTTTTCCTGGCCATCCCACTGGTGATTTTCTCCTGCCTGATACGCCATAACGTTGAGGAAACTCCGGAGTTCAAGGCGTTTGCCAGCAAGGAAAAACCACCGGCTGCGCCTGTGCGCGAAGTGCTCTCCAACCATTTGCCAGCCGTGTTGCGGGTGGTGGTGCTGACCTTCGGCCAGAATGCCGGTTACTGGATCGGGCTGGTGTTCATGAACATCTACCTGACCACCTACCTGGGGTTCGAGAAGTCCAAGGTGTATTGGGTCATCGCCTGCATCAGCGTGGCCATGGCGGCGATGATGCCCCTGTGGGGTGGTTTGTCTGACCGCATCGGGCGGCGCAAGGCGCTGGCCATCGGGTTTGTCGGCTACACGGTGCTGGTGATTCCGATGATGATGCTGATGAACAACGGCAGCCTGTGGATCGCGGCGCTGGCGATGTTTGTCGCGACCCTGCCGATGCCGATCATTCAGTCGGTGGGCTATCCGACCTACGCCGAGCAATTCCCCACGCGCATCCGCTACACGGCGATGGCCATCAGCATCAATCTGGGCGCCATCCTGGGGGGCGGGATCACGCCGTACATCGTGACGGCGATCATCGGCAAGACCGGCAACCTGCTCGTACCGGGCTTCTTTATGGCCGGGGCAGCCCTGTGCAGCCTGATTTCACTGATGATGCTCAAGGAGACCGCCAAGGGCAGCCTCAAGCGTTGAGTGTTCAGTAAAGATGAACAGCCTCCCTTTTTGCCCCCGCGACGGGAGCCTGAAGGGAGGCGTTGCCACGTGGGTCATGCACTCGGTTGACCCGGGCTGGTGATCCAGTGCTCGCCCTGGCGCTTGCAATAAGCGCGGCACACCTTGTGGGCAATATCGGCCGCCTCCGAGACCACCGATGAGGCGTTCTTCATATGCGACGTGGCGATCTGGAACGAGGGCGGGGCCGGTAGCGGCAGCTCCTGCAATTCGCCCCGCTCCAGGCTGTCCCTGACCAGCACCCCCGGCATGATTGCCACCCCCACGCCTTCACGTACCAGCGACACCAACGCCGCCAGCGAAGGCGAGCCGGAGATGCGCAACTCACTCGCCAACACCCCGTGTTCGGCCGCCAATTGGTGGGCGATGGCCACTGCCGCCTCGTAAGGCGCCGAGCCTCGCATCTGGGTCAGCAACTGTTTGCCCAGCACCTTGCGCACCATGTCCCGGGCCGGTACCGCACGGGGCCTGGCGACCCAATGAATGGGCAGGTCGGCGAGGGTGCGGGTCACCGCAAACGGGTTGTCGCCTTCATCGCCGATCACGCGGATTAGCAGGTCCACTTCCCGACGCATCAACTGCTCCTTGAGGTTGGAACTGAGTTCCACCGTCAGGTCGATGATGACGCCCGGCATCGCCCGGTTCATGGCCTTCATGAATTCCGGCAGGAAGGTATGCACCACCGTTTCGATTACCCCGATGCGGATCCGACCCTGCTCAGTGCCGGGCACGCTGGCCGTGCGCTCGAAGGCTTGGGTGGCTTCGATCAGGCGCTCGGCGTAAGGCAGCAAGCGGGTGCCTTCTTCGGTGATTTGCAGGGTTCTGTGGTCCCAATTGAACAGCACCGTGCCCAGTTCAGCCTCCAGTTTGCGCACCCGCATGGAGATGGCTCCCGGTGTGGAGTGCATCTGTTTGGCGACTTGACGCACACTGCCGACACGGGCCAGCAGGACGAAAGTCTCAACGAATCGAGTGTTCATAATTGCCTCAGTCTGGTGCAGGAAGCCCTGCAATTGCACGGTGTTGCACACCCGGTGGGCATGAGGTGTTCAGTTTAATTGAACAGATGCCGCGATCATTCTTAGATAGACACCCGGCACAGACTATTCAACTATTGAAGCCTGTTTGCAATCGAGCAATCGCGAGTGGCAATGGGGAACGCATGCCCGGCCCCGACGCTCGCCTTATTCAGGAGCTGCACGATGACCCTGCCGTTACCGATTTCGCTCAGTGATATTCAACAGGCCGCCGAACGTCTTGAAGGCCACGCTGTGCGCACGCCATTGCTGGAGTGCGACGCGCTCAACGCGCTGTGCGGCGGACGTGTGCTGATCAAGGCCGAGGTGTTGCAACGCACCGGCTCGTTCAAGTTTCGTGGGGCTTTCAACAAGCTGCTGAGCCTCGACAGCCAGGAGCGCCAGCGCGGCGTTCTGGCCTTCTCATCCGGCAACCATGCCCAGGGCGTGGCCTGCGCCGCCCGGATGCTCGGGGTGCAAGCCACTATCGTTATGCCCGCTGACGCACCGCAGATCAAAATCCTGCGCACACGGGAATATGGCGCCCGCGTGGTGCTGTATGACCGTTATAAAGACGACCGCGAGGCCATCGCCGCGCAATTGGCGAGTGAATCCGGGGCCATTACGGTAAAGCCGTTCGATGACCCGTTGATCATGGCCGGGCAGGGCACCGCCGGTCTGGAAATCACCCAGCAAACTGACGCATCCCTCGACCTGCTGCTGACCCCGTGCGGCGGCGGTGGCCTGATTGCTGGCGTGGGTACGGCGGTCAAAGCGTACCACCCGAGCGTTGAAATTTACGCAGTCGAGCCTTTGGAGTTTGATGACACAGCACGCTCTCTGGCCCTGGGCGAGCGGGTCGAAAACTCGCCGCACGCCCGCTCGATCTGTGATGCACTGCTGAGCCCGACCCCGGGCGAGTTGACCTTCGCGGTCAACCGCCAGCTACTTGCAGGCGCGCTGAGCGTGTCTGACGCCGATGCGCGGCAGGCCATGGCCTTTGCCTTCGAGCATCTCAAACTGGTGGTCGAGCCTGGCGGCGCCGTGGCCCTCGCCGCCCTGTTGGCGGGTAAGGTCAGGCTTGAGGGGCGAACCGCTGCGCTGGTGTTGTCGGGCGGTAATGTCGACCCGCTGGATTTTGCCCGCTACTTGCAACAGCAGCACTGACCTTTTTTGTCCTGGATGCGAACGGAAGCCATGAGTGATCACACCTCAACGTTGCGCTGGCACGCGGCGCCCTCGGGCGACAGTTGCCTGGTGCTGGAATTTGCCTCGGTCCTGAGCCGCGATGCCAATCGGCAAGCGGCATCGGCAGCGGCTCTCTTGAATCTGGCCTGGCAACGCGGGGCGCTGACGGGCATCACCGATATCGTGCCGGGGATGGTCACTGTGGGTGTGCACTACCGTCCTGAATGGATCGATGTGCCCGCAGGGCAGACGTCACCCTTCGAGGCTTTGCTGGCGCGAGTCACTGCGCTGTTGGCGGGTCAGTCGGTGGGCAGCGCGGGCGAGCCCCGGCGCATCGAAATTCCGGTGTGCTACGGCGGCGAACATGGCCCGGACCTGCACGAAGTTGCCGCTACCTGCGGCATGTCCGCCGAGGCCCTGATAGCGCGCCACAGCGGTGACTGGCTGGATGTACTGATGGTCGGTTTCGCCCCGGGCCACCCCTACATAGGCATCCTCGACGCGGACTTGAGCCCGCCCCGGCGCAGCTCGCCGCGCACCCTGGTACCGCGCGGCAGTATCGGCCTGGCCAACCGCCAGACGGTGATTTACCCGGTGGATTCTCCCGGTGGCTGGAGCCTGATCGGACGTACGCCCTGGCGCATGTTCAACAGCGAAAACCCGTCGCCCTGCGTGCTGCAAAGTGGCGACAAGGTGCGCTTCGTTTCAATCGATGCAGCGACATTCGATGCCATGAGCGCGGAGGCTTACCCATGAGCATTCAAGTGATCAGGCCCGGTCTGTGCACCACGATGCAGGACGCGGGCCGCTTGGGGTATCAACACCTGGGCGTGCCGGTCAACGGCCCTATGGATGCCCTGGCCCATGGGGTGGCAAACCTGCTGGTGGGCAATCCGACCGCCACCGCCACCCTTGAAGTCACCCTGCAGGGCCCGACCCTGCGGATCGACAGCGGTTGCCTACTGGCCATCGGCGGTGCCGACCTGGGGGCCGAGATCAATGGCGTGTCGTTAGCGCCCGGCCAGGCAGTCAAGGTCGCGGCGGGTTCGCTGCTGACCTTCGGCAAGCGTATTCACGGCGCCCGCGCTTACATCGCGGTGCATGGTGGTTACCTGCTGGCGGACGTGCTGGGCAGCACCAGCACGTTTCGTCGTGGCGGGTTTGGCGGCGTCGAGGGCCGCGAGCTGAAGGCCGGTGACACCCTGGCCATTCGCTCCAGTTTTCGCAATGTGCCCCGCGTGCTGCTGCCGACGGAGTTGCAGGCAGACCCTGCCAGCGCCAGCGAACGGCGCATCCGGGTGATCCCCGGGCGCGAGTGGCGCTTCTTCAGCGCCGAGGCACAGCAGGCGCTGGTCGAGCAGCCGTACCGCATCAGCAATGATTCCGAACGCATGGGCTACCGCCTCACGGGGGCCGAACTGAAACTCGATGCGGCGCTAGAATTACTGTCTGAAACCGTCACCTTCGGCACCTTGCAGGTTCCGCCCAACGGCCAGCCCATCGTGCTGATGGCTGATCGGCAAACCACCGGCGGCTATCCGAAAATCGCCCACGTGGCGAGCGTCGACCTGCCGTTGCTGGCGCAGCGCCTGCCCGGCGAAGAGGTGCGTTTCGAACTCATCGAACTGGCCGCTGCCCAGGCCCTGGCCGTGCGCCGCGCCCGTCTCATTCAACAGTTGGAGGCCCTGCATGCCTGAACTCGACTTTAACAGCGACCTGGGTGAAAGCTTCGGCCTGTATCACCTGGGCAACGATGAGGCGGTGCTGCCGTTCATCACCTCGGCCAATGTGGCCTGCGGCTTTCACGCAGGGGATGCCCACACCATGCGCAAGACCGTGGCCCTGGCCGCCGAGTTGGGCGTGGCCGTCGGCGCGCATCCCGGCCTGCCGGACCTGCAAGGCTTTGGCCGGCGTGTCATGGCGATTACACCGGACGAGGCCTACGAATTCGTGTTGTATCAGGTCGGCGCCCTCAAGGGCTTTACCGCTGCTGCGGGGGTTGCCCTGCATCACGTTAAGGCCCATGGCGCGTTGTACAACATGGCCGCCACGAACAAACGGCTGGCCGACGCGATTTGTCAGGCGGTCAAGGACATCGACCCGGCCCTTGTGCTGTTCGGCCTGGCCAACAGTGCCCTGACCGATGCCGCGCAAGGGCTTGGTCTGGCGGTGGCCCACGAAGTGTTCGCCGATCGCACCTACCAGCAGGACGGCACGCTCACCCCGCGCAGCCAGCCCGGCGCCATGATCACCGACATCGGCCCGGCCATTGAGCAAGTGCTGAGCATGGTGTGCGAGGGCTATGCCGTGTCGATGCAGGGCACCCGTGTGCCGGTCACCCCCGGCACCTTGTGCATACACGGTGACCAGCCCGGCGCAGCCGGTTTCGCCCGCGCCATTCGCGAGGCCCTGGAACGCGAAGGTGTGACTATTCGTCGCCCCCGGCCCTGACAGAATTTTTTCGCTATTTACCGAGTGAACTCATTGCAATGGAAATCCGCAAAGTCAAAAGCCTGATCGAACTGCTGGAAGCCTCTGGCGTCGACGAACTGGAAATCAAGGAAGGCGAGTCGTCCATCCGCATCAGCCGTCACAGCAAGGCGCCAACTGCACCCGTGTACATGGCGGCGCCAGCACCCGCTGCCGAACCGTCAGCACCAGCGGTCAATGAAGCGCCGGGCGCTCCGCGACTGAACGGCACCGTTGTGCGCTCGCCCATGGTCGGCACGTTTTACCGCCAGGCTTCACCCAGCTCGCCTGCATTCGCCGAGATCGGCCAGCACGTGAAGAAGGGCGACATCCTGTGCATCGTCGAAGCCATGAAAATGATGAACCACATCGAAGCCGAAACCAGCGGCACGATCGAATCCATCCTGGTGGAAGACGGCCAGCCAGTTGAGTTCGATCAACCGCTGTTTACCCTCGTTTGAAGCACGGAGCCTTTGCGATGCTGGAAAAAGTCCTGATCGCCAACCGTGGCGAAATTGCGTTGCGCATCCTGCGGGCGTGCAAGGAGCTGGGCATCAAGACCGTCGCGGTGTACTCCACCGCCGACCGCGATTTGATGCATGTGGGCCTGGCCGATGAGTCGGTGTGTATTGGCCCGCCGCCTGCCGCAAAATCCTATTTACACGTTCCGGCCCTTATCGCCGCCGCTGAAGCAACCGGCGCCACGGCGATCCACCCGGGGTACGGTTTTTTGGCCGAGAACGCCGATTTCGCCGAGCAGGTCGAAAAATCCGGCTTTGCTTTTATCGGGCCGAAGGCCGAGACCATTCGCCTGGTGGGCGACAAGGTCTCGGCCAAGCACGCCATGATCGTGGCGGGCGTGCCGACCGTTCCAGGCTCTGACGGCCCGTTGCCGGAAGACCCCGAGACCGCCCTGCGCATCGGCCGCGAAGTCGGTTACCCGGTGATCATCAAAGCCGCTGGCGGGGGAGGCGGTCGCGGCATGCGCGTGGTCAACCGCGAACAAGATTTGATCGAAGCCGCCAGGCAAACTCGCGAAGAAGCTGGCGCCTGGTTCAGCAACCCAATGGTCTACCTGGAAAAATACCTGACTAACCCGCGTCACGTGGAAGTGCAGGTGCTGTCCGACGGCCAAGGCAATGCGATCCACCTGGGCGACCGCGATTGCTCATTGCAGCGTCGCCATCAAAAAGTCCTTGAAGAAGCCCCGGCCCCAGGCATCGACGAAAACGCCCGCCAGCAGGTGTTTCAGCGTTGCGTGCAGGCGTGCGTCGATATCGGTTATCGCGGTGCGGGCACGTTCGAATTTCTCTACGAGGACGGTCGTTTCTACTTCATCGAGATGAACACCCGCGTGCAGGTCGAGCACCCGGTATCCGAAATGGTCACCGGCATCGACATCGTCAAAGAGATGCTCAGCATTGCGGCGGGCAACCCGCTGTCGTTCAGCCAAGAGGATGTGGTGATTCGGGGGCATGCGCTGGAATGCCGGATCAACGCCGAAGACCCGAAGACCTTCGTCCCAAGCCCGGGCACGGTGAAGCATTTTCATATCCCGGGGGGGAATGGCGTTCGCGTGGATTCGCACCTGTACAGCGGCTACACGGTTCCGTCCAACTACGACTCCCTGATCGGCAAGTTGATTACCTGGGGGGCGACCCGCGACGAGGCCATGGCGCGCATGCGCAATGCGCTGGATGAAATCGTGGTCGACGGGATCAAGACCAATATCTTGCTGCACCGCGAACTGACCCGCGACGAAGGGTTCTGCAGCGGTGGCGTGAATATTCACTACCTTGAAAAAAAGCTCGGCGCGGTGCGCTGATCCCGCTGTTAACGGGCGTCTTCGAGGCGCCCGTCAAATAACAATAAGTGCCAACTTCCACCTTTTTGCTCCTGCCCTCTCATCCTTCCTAGAACGATATGGAGCATCGCTGCATGCGTAATTCAACAACTCTGGACGCTAATAAACTGGCGTTGATCGGTGCGGGCTTACTGTTGTCGCCTTTGGCCCAGGCCGACTTTATTGCCGACAGTAATGCCAGCCTGGAAATGCGAAATTATTATTTCAACCGCGACTTTCGCCAGAGCGATTCCCGGGACAAGGCTGAAGAATGGGCCCAGGGTTTTTTATTACGCCTTGAATCCGGCTACACCGAAGGCACCGTGGGGTTTGGCCTGGATGCCGTGGGCATGCTGGGGTTGAAACTTGATTCCGGGGGCGGCACGGGCGGCACTAACTTGCTGTTGCCTCACAGTGACGGAGGCTCCCACGACAGCTACAGCAAGTTGGCCGTGGCGGCGAAAGTTAAAATATCCAACAGCGTATTGAAAGTGGGCGACTTCACCGTTAAAGACCCGGTGGTTAATACCGGAGATGCGCGATTACTGCTCAGTACGTTTCGCGGTGCGTTATTAACGGTCAAAGAAATACCCGACTGGAACTTCAACTACGGCGAACTCAGCAAACTTAATTACAACGAATCCACGGATTATCAAGACCTGAGCGCCAGTCGTATTGGCGGCACCAGCGACCGATTCCGTTTCGGCGGTTTTGATTACACCGTGTTGCCGACGTTGACTGCCAGCTACCGTCGCGGCCAGTTGGACGGGATTTATCAACAGGATTATTTCGGTGGCCTCTATGTGTTGCCGCTGGGAGAGGGGCAGCGGCTCAAGACCGATCTGCGCTACGCGGTCAGCCGTGAAGACGGCAACTTTCAGTCCCTGGACAACAAGTCCCTGGGCCTTATGACTACCTACACGGTGGGGGGCCACTCGTTTGGAGCGGGCTATCAGAAAATGACGGGCAGTGATCCGTTCCCCTACATCAACCGCGCCGACCCTTACCTGGTCAACTTCGTGATGGTGAATGACTTCGGCAACATCAATGAAAAGTCCTGGCAGGCCCGTTACGATTTCGACTTTGCTGCCGTGGGCGTGCCGGGGTTGAGCTTTATGACGCGTTACGTACACGGTGATGAGGTGCACACAACCGCCACGAGCAATGGTAAGGAATGGGAGCGAAACACTGACATTGCCTACGTGATTCAGAGCGGACCGCTGAAAAACTTCGGCATGAAATGGCGCAACGCTACCATTCGTTCGACGTTCGGCAACGACCTTGACGAGAACCGCATCGTCCTGACCTACAACTTGCCACTCTGGTAACCGGGACACTGTGCAGGAGCGCGGGCAAACCGTGCTCCTGCGGGGTGAAACACCCACGTGAACACAGGCTATAAAACCAATCTTTCACACAAGAGCGGTGGTGTAGCTATTGTTTATCCCGCAAGGTAGGACACGGCCATGAACTGAAAAGGAATTTTCGATGATCAAGCAATTTCTCAAACCCGCCCGCACCGGCGCGTTTTTTTTACTGACTTGCCTGGCGGCTTCCATCGCATGTGCTGCCGATAAAACCACGTACCCCGATGCCGCTGCCAGTGATCCCAAGACGATGGGCTGGATGGTCGGCGCGCCACCGCCACCGGATCGAATCGTACGTTTTGCCGATGGCAGTTATTTTCAATTTCCGGCCATGCGCTGGAGTGTTTCGAACTTCCGCCAATTGATGCCCACCACCAATGTGTCCCGCGGGCTCGGTGCTCCGGTACCGCTGGCGCGCGCCTTGCGCTCAGATATTGACGCCCTGACCTTTATACCGCTGGGCGCCAGCCAACCGATGACGTGGGAACACTCTCTGGCGGCCAACTACACCGACGGCATTGTCGTGCTGCACCGCGGGAAAATTATTTATGAGCGCTATTTTGGCGTGTTGACCCCCGAAGGCCAGCACGCCGCCATGTCGATGACCAAATCGGTGGTGGGCACCCTGGGCGCGATGCTGGTGGCGGATGGCACCTTGGATGCCACTCGAAAAGTGGCCGATTATGTGCCTGAACTAGCCAAGTCTGCGTTTGGCAGTGCAACCCTGCGCCAAGTGCTGGACATGACCACCGGGCTCAAATACAGCGAAGATTATGCCGACCCCAACGCGGAAGTCTGGAAGCATGCGCAGGCGGGTAATCCACTGCCGAAACCCAAGGACTACACCGGGCCGCAAAGTTACATGGAATATTTACAGACCGTTCAGCCCGAGGGTGAGCATGGTCAGGCTTTCGCTTATAAAACGGTGAACACCGATGTGCTGGGCTGGGTGATTGCGCGGGTAACCGGCAAGAATGTGGCGCAGCTGTTGTCGGAAAGAATCTGGCAGCGCCTCGGCACTGAGCAGGATGCGTACTTCAGCGTCGACTCCATCGGCACGCCGTTCGCAGGCGGCGGGTTGAACACCGGGCTGCGGGACATGGCGCGGTTTGGCGAGATGATCCGCAACAACGGTCAGTACCTTGGCGAGCAAATTGTGCCCAAAGCGGTGGTCGATGATATTCGTGCTGGCGGCGATAAAGCTGCGTTTGCCAAGGCCGGTTACGACCTGCTCAAAGGCGGCAGTTATCGCGATATGTGGTGGGTGATGCACAACGCGGATGGCGCATTCATGGCGCGGGGTGTTTACGGCCAGCGTACCTACATCGACCCTAAAGCCGAGATGGTCATCGTGCGCTATGCATCCAATCCGATTGCCAGCAACTCGGCGAACGACCCGGTCACCATCCCGGCATTTGAGGCCTTGGCCAAACAGTTGATCGCGCACCCCGAATAACGCCAACGGTCAGGCCTGTTGAACGAACGCCAGACGCAAGGCGAAACCAATCAGCAGGCTGCCAAATAACCATTGCTGTACACGTTGTGCACGGGGGCTGCTGTTAAGCCACTGGCCCAGCCAGGCCCCGGTCACTGCGTAAAGGCTGTCGAACATCAGGCCCACGGCCACCAACACCACCCCCAACCCCAAAAACTGCGCACCCACGGCGCCTGCCTGGCTGTTGATAAATTGCGGCAGCAATACCGAGCAAAACAACAACGCTTTGGGGTTAAGCAAATTGGTTAACACGCCGCGACGCAGCGCGCTGGTCCAGGTGAGTGCGGGTTCAAGCGTCGGGCCTGTGGATAACTGCAACGTGGTCAGCATTCCGGGTTTAAGCATACGCACGCCCAGCCACAACAAATAAGCGGCGCCGAGCAAACGCACACCATCAAAGGTCCAAGGGGCTGTTTTGAACAATGTCGCCAATCCCACGGCCGCCAAAAGCACATGACATGCCCGGGCAATGCCCAGACCCAAGGCAGTGCTGAGGGCTAAAGCGCGTCCATGTCGGGCTCCGGTTTGCAGCAGCAAAATCATGTCCGGTCCGGGCAGTAAATAAATAACAGCCAGCGCAATCAGAAACATCAACATGGCGATTCATCTCGTTAGCACGTGAGCCACGATTTTAGGGGGGAAGGCTCAAGCAGGTGGTTGCGTAATCTGCTTCAAGAACGGCTAGTCTTGGCAGAAACCACGTTTTGATTAATCAAAAGAATTCAAATATGCCAAAAATAAAATTAGACGCTTTTGATCGCCGCATTCTCGACGCTTTGCAGCGTGATGGACGCTTGAGCAATGTCGAGTTGGCCAACGAAATTGGGCTCTCGGCATCGCCGTGTTTGCGCCGGGTTCGGTTGCTGGAAGAGGCGGGTGTGATTCGCGGGTATCAAGCCAATCTGGATCGCGATGAAGTCGGGTTGGGCCTGACCGTTTTTATCGGGATCAAGGTTGAGCGCCATCACGAAGCTGAGGCCGAAGCGTTCCGGTTAGCCGTGACGGCGCTGCCAGAAGTGATCTCAGCGTTTTTGGTGTCCGGCGAATCTGATTTCTTGCTGCAGGTTGTGGTTCCGGATTTGCGCGGGTATGAACGCTTTTTGACGGGGGTGCTGCTCAAGTTGCCTGGCGTCAGTGACATTCGCAGCAATTTTGCGATCCAGACCGTGAAGGCGCCAACGGTGCTTCCGCTCAACCATTTACCGACCTCGATCTAATGGCCCGATGGCTAGGCGTTACGGTGTCTGGCGCTCTTCACGCGCCAAGATGAAGATCGCGGGCGGCTCGCAGAAGTTTCACATTATTTGTTATATCGTAACTATATATTTCAAACAGTGGAGCTTCCATGCGTGTCGATTTAGATGCCGAGGAGGGTGGCCTTGAGTCTTTGTCTCGCTTTCAAAGCGCCTCCGTTCAGGCCCGGCAACTTTTCCAGTTAGGCGTTGTACTCGCCGCCCTCGCCATCATGGCGTGGACCGTGGCGTTTTTTATCGGTTTGTTTGCCTCCGATTCGCTGTGGCCCGCGTTGCTTGATAACACTGCGGCGGCGTTGTTGGTGCTGGCGGCGGGCGCGCAATCGGCTTTCTGGGTGGCCAGTTGGCGCAAGGCGGCGTTAAACCCGCAAGCCGCTGTGATCATCGAGGCGCAACCCACTGCGCCTTTAAGTGCGTACGAACGCTTGTGCCGAAAGCTGAGCACCGAGTCGTATCGGTTGCTGAGCAATATCGGCGCTCCAGCCTTGTGGCTTGCGGGTGTCGGCGGCCTGGCCGTGTGGTGCGTGCAGCACAATTGGAACCTGTCTTTACCCGGCGCGGCCTTGGGTACATGGGGCCGCATTGCGGCTGGGGTCGCCGTGTTACTGGCGTTCGCGCTGTTGGTGTTTGAGCGTTATCTGGCGCAACAACCCGACGCTAGATGGCCAGAAGCCCGGTTGCTGGCGCCGCTGGTGCGGGTGCCGATCGTCACGTTTCTGCTGAGCGCGCTATGCCTGCTGTTTAGCAGCGACGATTCTGTATGGCCTGCCCGTCTTGCAGTGCTGACGGGCGTGTTGCCAGCAGCCGTGGCGATTGAGTTAATCCTGCGGGCAGTGGCAGCGGTGTTCAGCCCTCGGCGCGACAGGCTTGAACCGCGCATGATTGCGCAGAGTTTTGTCGCGGGGATGTTGCGCTGGCCGCCGCAACCGTTGCTGGCGCTGCAACACGAATTGCACAACCGATTTGGCATCGACCTGCGACAAATCTGGGCGTTCAGTTACATGCGCAAAGCGTTCCTCCCGGTGCTGGCAGTGATCGCGGCTGTGGGTTGGATATTGAGCGGCGTGAATGAAGTCCCGCTGCAAGGCCGTGGTATTTACGAGCGTTTTGGCAAGCCGGTTGACGTCCTCGGCCCGGGTTTGCACGCAGGCTTGCCGTGGCCATTGGGCCGGGTGCTGCCTGTCGAAAACGGCGTGGTGCACGAGCTGGCCACCAGCACGGAATCGGCTGCTGACCCGGTGCTGGCATCTGCTGATGGCCTGCCGCCGCTGACCGCCAACCGGTTGTGGGACGCCACTCATGTGAATGACAAATCCCAGGTCATTGCCAGCGGCATTGGCGACAAGCAGGGCTTTCAGATCGTCAACATGGACGTGCGCTTTGTGTACCGCATAGGCCTGAGCGACCAAGCCGCGATTGCTGCGACCTATCACAGTGCCGATGTGCCGACGCTGATCCGCAGTACCGCAAGTGCATTCTGGTGCATGACTTTGCGTCTCGTACGTTGGATGGCCTGTTGGGCGAACAGCGTACGGCGCTGGCCGATGACATCGGGCAGGCCGTGCAGGCAGATCTGGACGGTCTGGACAGCGGGGTCGAAATTCTCGCCACCGTGGTCGAGGCCATCCATCCGCCAGCCGGTGCGGCGAACGCTTATCACGCAGTGCAAGCCGCGCAAATCAGCGCGCAGGCATTGATCGCACGTGAGCGCGGCGCGGCCAGCGAACAGGCGAACGTTGCTCAATTGCAAGCCAGCATTGCCTTGGACCAGGCCAGCGCGGTGGCGCGTGAAGTGAACGCGACAGCGCAGACCTCCGACCTGCGTTTTGGCGCCGAACAAAAAGCCTATGCCCAGGCCGGTCACGCCTTTGTGCTGGAGCAGTATTTAACTCAGCTCAGCCAAGGCATGAACAACGCCAAACTGTTGATCCTCGACCACCGCCTTGGGGGCAGCAACGCGCCGACCCTCGATCTGCGTTCTTTCACGCTGCCGGCCGATCCTGTCGCGCCGCGTAAAGCTGTTCAGTAAGGAGTCTTGTTTTGAGCAACTCACACGATCATCACGCGCACGGCGGCCATCACCACGGCCACGCGCATCACGGTCACCATCATGGTGATGAGCATGAGCCGAGCCCATTTCCGTGGCGGCGCATGGGCTGGGCCGCCTTGTTGGTACTGTTCGCGGTGGCCGCGGCCAGTCTGGTGCAGGTCCGCTCGGGCGAAGCTACCGTCATCACTCGTTTTGGCAACCCGGCCCGCGTGCTGCTGGAGCCCGGTCTGGGCTGGCGCTGGCCTGCGCCATTTGAAGTCAGCGTGCCGGTGGACTTGCGCCTGCGCACCACCTCAAGCGGTCTGCAAGATGTAGGCACACGCGACGGGCTGCGCATTATTGTGCAGGCCTACGTGGCTTGGCAGGTGCAGGGCGATGCCGAAAACGTGCAACGTTTTATGCGCGCCGTGCAGAACCAGCCTGATGAAGCCGCGCGACAGATCCGCACCTTTGTCGGCTCAGCGCTGGAAACCACAGCGGCCAGTTTTGACCTGTCGAGCCTGGTGAACACCGATGCCAGCCAAGTCAAAATTGCCGATTTTGAAGCGCAACTGCGTCAACAACTCGAACAGCAATTGCTCAGTACCTATGGCGTGCGCGTGCTGCAAGTGGGCATTGAGCGCCTCACACTGCCGTCGGTCACGCTCACCGCCACGGTCGATCGCATGCGCGCCGAGCGTGAAACCATCGCCACGGAACGCACGGCTGTGGGCAAGCGTGAAGCGGCGCAGATTCGTTCGGCGGCCGAGCGCGATGCGCGCATTCTGCAAGCTGATGCCAGCGTTAAAGCGGCCGACATCGAGGCTCAGTCGCGGGTCGAAGCGGCGCAGATTTATGGGCAGGCATACGCCAGTTCGCCAGAGCTGTACAACCTGCTGCGCTCGCTCGATACATTGGGGACGATGGTTAATCCGGGCACCAAAATTATTTTGCGCACGGATGCAGCACCGTTCCGGGTTCTGGTCGACGGACCGCCGTCATTGGACAGCAAGGCTGGAGCGCGTCCATGAACCTCGACTCTGAAGACACCCCAGGTGTCAGCAGCCCGTGGCAACAAGCGGGGCGCTTAGCGTTTTTGGGGCTATATGCGGTGACGGTTTTTGCCGCTGTGGCGTGGGGTGTTTCCAATGTGCGGCAGATCGACCCGCAAAACCGTGCCGTGGTGTTGCGCTTTGGCGCCCTGGATCGCATCCACAATGCCGGTTTGCTATGGGCCTGGCCGCAGCCTTTTGAACAAGTGGTGATCGTGCCTGCCGCCGACCGTGTGAGCGAGCGGCGGATTGAAAACCTGCTGCGTTCGGACAGCGCCTTGCAGGCTGATCGGGTGGCAACCTTTGCCACGCCGATCAACGATGCGCTGGCGGGCTCCGGGTATTTGCTGACCGGCGATGCGGGCGTTGTGCAATTGGATGTGCGGGTGTTTTACAACGTCACCGACCCTTATGCCTTCGTGCTGCAAGGCGAACATGTGTTGCCCGCGCTGGATCGGGTGGTCACGCGCAGCGCAGTGGCGCTGACCGCGGCCCGGGATTTGGACACCATTCTGGTGGCGCGTCCTGAGTTGATTGGCAGCGACAAACAGGCGGCCGAACGCCGCGAGCGGTTGCGCGGTGATTTGGTGCAAGGCATCAATCAGCAATTGGCGGCATTGAGCGCCACGGGGCAGGGCTTGGGTTTGGAAGTGGTGCGGGTTGACGTGCAATCGAGTTTGCCGGGCCCGGCAGTGAATGCGTTCAACGCCGTGCTCACCGCCAGCCAGCAAGCCGAAAAAGCGGTGGCCAATGCACGCAACGACGCGGCCAAAGTGACTCAGGCGGCGACCCAGGAAGCCGACCGCAGTGTGGAACAAGCGCACGCTCAAGCCAGTGAACGTTTGGCCCAAGCTCAGTCGGACACAGCAGGCATCGTCAACCTGGCCAAGGTGCAACAGGCAGGCAATGACCCCGGTTTGTTGCTGCGTTTGTATCGGGAACGCCTGCCGAAAATTTTGGGGCAGGCCGGTTCTGTCACCACCGTTGACCCTAAAGATGATTCCCGCCTGATTATTCAGGGAGCCGAACAATGAGTACGTCTGCAACGCAACCCGCCGTCAGCATGCTGAGCAGCGCCGAGCAACGCAGCGCCGCCCGCCAACTGACCCTGGCGATGCTGGCGCTGGGTTTATTGGCACTTGGTCTGGTATGGCGCTGGTGGATGCCCTTGCAAGTGGGCACCAGTCAGTTACTGCTGGGGTTTGCCTCGCTGTTGGTGGCGGTGCCGGTCATGCGGTCGGCGTGGTACAGCCTGCGTTATCCAAGCCTGCACGGCATCACCGACCAACTGATAGCCCTGGCGATGTTGGGCGCATGGGCCACCGGCGATTTACTGACCGCAGCACTGTTGCCGATCATCATGATTTTTGGCCACGTGCTCGAAGAGCGCAGCGTGATCGGCTCGCAAGAAGCCATTCATGCACTGGGCAAACTGACCCGCAGCCAAGCGCGTTTGTTTCAGGCCGACGGCAGCTTGCGCGAAGTCGACAACAGCACGCTCAACCCTGGCGACCAGGTTGAAGTGCGCGCTGGCGATCGGGTCCCTGCTGATGGCGTGGTGTTATCGGGGCAAGCGAGCCTCGACACGGCGTCGATTACCGGGGAGTCGGTGCCGCTGGAAGTCAGTGTCGGGATGCCCATTTTTGGTGACGCAATCAACCTCGACGGCTTGTTGCGGGTTGAGGTGACGCGCACAGGTGAGGAGTCGACACTGGGCAAAGTCATCGCTCTGATGCAAAACGCCGAGCGCGCCAAACCGCCGATTACCCGTTTGCTGGAGCGTTACGCGGGCGGTTACATGGTGCTGGTGTTGATGATCGCGGCCGTGACCTGGTTTATCACCAACGATGCCCAAGCCATGCTCGCGGTGTTGGTGGCTGCATGCCCCTGCGCGTTAGTGTTATCGGCACCGGCCACGGCCATTGCCGGAATCGCGGTGGCTGCGCGCCACGGGATTTTGATCCGCAGTTCGGCGTTTCTTGAAGAACTGGCTGACCTGACGTCATTGGTTGTGGATAAAACCGGAACCCTGACTTACGGCACCTTGCGTCTGCAAGCGATTGAAACCGAGCACGCCGATCACCCGCCGCTGTTGCAACTGGCCGCCAGTCTGGGCGCCGCCAGCAGTCACCCGGTGAGCCGTGCCTTGGCGGGTTTGGTCAGCCATGCGCACATGCTTGAGCTGAGCGATGTTCGCGAGCGTCAGGGACTGGGGGTGGTGGCCAGCACCGAGCAAGGCGAAGCGGCATTGGGTCGGCCTGAGTTATTCGACCAATTGACTATTACCACCACGCCAGTGCCGGAACATGATGGTCCGATTGCGGGGCTTTCGCTTGATGGGCAATTCCTCGGTTGGTTGCTACTGGCAGACAGCGTCAAGCCAGAAGCCCAACAGGCGTTGAGTGAGTTGCGTGAGTTGGGGCTTGGGCGTCAGGTCTTGTTGACGGGTGACCGTCAGAGCGTGGCCGAGCATATGGCGCAAGTGGTGGGCATCAGCGAAGTGCAGGCCCAGGCATTGCCAGAAGACAAATTGAAGCGTGTACTGAGCGAAATCGACAGCGGCTTCAGGCCGATGGTCGTGGGTGACGGGATCAACGATTCGCTCGCGCTCAAGGCCGGAGTGGTTGGCGTTGCGATGGGCGCTGGCGGGGCAGACATTGCATTGGCCTCCTCAGACATCGTGCTGATTGGCAGTGACCTGCGCCGCTTGGGCACCTGCGTGCGACTGAGCCGCGAGTGTCGGCAGACGTTGCAGGTCAATGTGTTCATCGGGCTTGGCTGGACCTTGGCCATTGTTGCCGCCGCCGCGTTTGGTTGGCTGGGTGCTGCTGGCGCGATGATTGCCGCGTTGTTGCACAACCTCAGCACGCTGTTGGTGCTGGGCAATGCCGGACGCTTGCTGCGTTTTCATGAACCACTGGAGGCACCTGCCAGCGTGACTCACGCTCAGCCCGAAAGCTGACCACATTGGCTCTAGACTCCGCCTTTCGGCTCCTGGCGCTGAAAGTTTCCGCTAATCGTCTAACCTATAGTTTCGTTGTTCTGAATGAAGGGGGACTCACTGATGCTTGCGCAACTGCCACCAGCTTTACAGAAACTTCAGCTTCCATTACGGCTAAAACTTTGGGACGGGCACGAGTTCAATTTGGGGCCGGAGCCCAGTGTCACGATTGTGGTCAAGGACCCGCAGCTCGTGGCGGAGTTTACGCACCCCAGTCTTGATCTATTGGGCAGCGCGTTTGTCGAGGGCAAGCTTGAGCTTGAGGGCTCTATCAGCGAAGTGATTCGGGTCTGTGATGAGTTAAGCCAAGCGCTGGTGTCGGAAGATGTCACCCGGCCTTCGCGCGTGCACCACGATAAAGAAACTGATGCGGCTTCCATTTCTTATCACTACGACCTGTCCAACGACTTTTATCAGTTGTGGCTTGATCGCGATATGGCCTATTCCTGCGGCTATTTTGAAACCGGTGAAGAGACGCTTGATGAAGCCCAGCAAGCCAAGTTTCGCCTGCTGTGTCGCAAGTTGCGGCTAAAGCCGGGCGAGTATTTATTGGACGTGGGATGCGGTTGGGGTGGGCTGGCGCGCTTCGCGGCTCGCGAATACGGGGTCAAAGTATTTGGCATTACCCTGAGTAAAGAACAGCTGGCGTTGGGGCTTGAACGCGTCAAGGCCGAAGGCCTGCAAGATAAAGTTGACCTGCAACTGCTGGACTACCGGGATCTGCCGCAAGACGGCCGTTTCGACAAAATCGTCAGCGTGGGCATGTTTGAGCATGTGGGGCACGCCAACTTGCGTGAGTACTGCGAAATCCTCTCGAACGCTGTCCGCGAAGGCGGCCTGGTGATGAACCATGGCATTACCGCCAAGCACACTGACGGGCGCCCGGTGGGTCGTGGGGCAGGGGATTTTATCGACCGTTATGTCTTCCCGAATGGCGAGCTGCCGCATCTATCGATGATCACCGCCGAGATCAGTGAGGCCGGTTTGGAAGTGGTCGATGTCGAAAGTCTGCGTCTGCATTACGCGCGCACTTTGGAGCATTGGAGTCAGCGTCTGGAAAAAAATCTAGAGGCCGCTTCCAAGATGGTGCCTGAGAAAGCCTTGCGTATCTGGCGGCTGTACCTGGCGGGCTGTGCCTATGCGTTTACCCATGGCTGGATCAACATCGATCAAATATTGGCGACCAAACCCCATGCCGATGGCTCAATCGAATTGCCACCGACACGTGCGGATATTTATCGCTGAGCGTCGTGTTTGAACATTCCCAAGCCGTGCCGCTGCCTGCGACACGGCTTTTTTTTGTGGCTTTACAAGATAGGCGACACCAGTCGGGCGATGCGCATTCCCAGTTGTTGTAAGCGATGCGTGGCCTTGATGTCGTCATGGGTCACTTCGCGCGCCAAGGCGAAGTCATCCAGCAACATGTGTTCAACCTCAGTGGCGAACGCTTGGTCGACGGTCAGCAACATCACTTCGAAGTTGAGGCGGAACGAACGGTTGTCCATGTTGGCGCTGCCAATGGCGCTTATTTCGTTGTCGACCAACACCACTTTCTGATGCACGAAACCGGGTTGATAACGGAAGATCCGCACGCCTGCTCGCACTGCTTCGAAGGCATACAGGCTGGATGCCGCGAAGACAATTTTATGGTCGGGGCGAGACGGGATCAGGATGCGCACATCCACCCCTCGCAGAACGGCGAGGCGCAATGCCGAGAACACCGCTTCATCTGGCACAAAGTAGGGCGTGGTTATCCACACCCGTTGATTGGCGGCGTGAATGGCCTCGACGAAAAACAGTGAACAGGTTTCGTATGGATCCGCCGGGCCGCTGGCCATGAATTGGCAGAGCATGCCGTTTTCGGGATAGCTCTGCGGCAGGATCAGCGGCGGCAATTGCCGTGATGCCCAGAACCAGTCCTCGGCAAAAGATTCTTGCAGGCAAGCCACCACCGGGCCACTGACTTCGACATGGGTATCGCGCCAAGGCGAGAGTGGAGGCTTGGCCCCCAGGTATTCATCGCCCACGTTATGGCCGCCGACAAACCCTTTCACGCCATCCACCACGACCACTTTTCGGTGATTGCGGAAGTTCACCTGGAAGCGACTGATCCAGCCCCCGCGCGTGGCAAATGCGTAGGTTTGAACACCGCCAGCGCGCAGGCTTTCACTGTAGCTTTTCGGCAAGGAGTGGCTGCCAATGCTGTCGTACAGCACATGCACCGCCACCCCTTCAGCGGCTTTTTGCAATAGCAGGGCGTGTAGCTGCATCCCGAGTTTGTCGTTGTGGATGATAAAGAACTGAACCAGTACCACCTTCTTGGCTGAGCGAATGGCGCTAAAAATCGCCTCGAAGGTGGCCGTGCCATTGATCAGCAAACGCACGTTGTTGTTCGCCAGGCACGGCATGCGCCCCAGTTTTGGCATGGCACGCAATGATGCGTAGGCTTTGGAGTTTCGAGCCGCGAGCGCTTCTTCAACCCACGGACGCCAGTTCAGATCGGTGATGGCTTCGCGCATTTCCTGATTGGCATCGCGTCGGGCGCGAATGTAATCGTCGAAGGTGCTGCGACCAAATATCAGGTACGGGATGAGTGTGAAGTAGGGAATAAAGAACAGTGACATGGCCCATGCAATCGAGCCCTGAGCTGTTCGTACGGTTAATACCGCATGCACCGCTGCAATCAAGCCTAAGCTGTGGATCAGTAAAATCAGATAACCAATTACGTGTGGGCCTAAATAATCCATGCGTATCCTTGCTCCTGAATGTCCAACGCCTCAGTACAACAGACCGTGTTTTAGGGCGAATGTGCTATTTGGTTTGCAGTGCAACACCCGCTTGTTTTTGACGTCTAACGCGGACAATTCCGTAGGAGTGACATTGATGAATGTTCGTCTGCTCGGGCTGCTTGTAGCCTGTGGTTTATCCATCCCCGTGGCTCAAGCCCAAATGCTGCAACCGGGTCTTTGGGAAGTGACCTCCAGCAATATGCAGGTGGACGGTCAACAGCTTCCAGACCTGCAGGTAATGTTAGGTCAGTTTCAGAACATGATGACCCCAGAGATGAAGAGGCAGTTGGAAAGCCAGGGGTTAAGCATGGGCGGGAAAGGGATCCGCGTGTGCCTCACACCTGAGCAAGTGAAGACGAATGACATTCCGCTGACCGACCCCAAGTCCGGTTGTAATCAGCAGATTACTGAGCGTAGTGGAAATCAGTGGAAGTTCCGGTTTAGTTGTCCAAAAGCCCAGGGTGCCGGGGTAGCAACGTTCGCCAGCGATCGTGAGTTTACGACTCAGGTGATGGGCACTTTCAATGCCACGGGTGTTCAGCAAAAGGGCAGCATGGACACGCGTGCTCTTTGGCTAGGGCAAGACTGTGGAACGGTTAAACCGCGTACCTGATGAATCAACGCCGCGCACGTGTTCAGGCCGTGCGCGGATTGATTGCTGATTACTGAGCCCTCCAGTTCCAGCGACTCTCAGCCACAGCATCATGGCTGTGCAAACTTTCTGCGTGGACCACCTTCACGTTGAAGCCATTCACACCCGGCACGGCCTTTAACGCGACATTCAACCGGCGCGCTGCATCCTCGCAAAACATCAAGTTCTGACCATTGGCCAACGCGAAGGCTTGCTCGTCGGCGCGTTTTACTGCGGTTTGCACGGCGGTCCCCAACGCTCTTTCTGCCTCATCAATGACTACCTCGATGGGTAATTGCTGCACTTCGGTACTGAGCAGTGTCTGCAAAAAAGCAGTGCTTCTTTGGCTGTGAGGTGTTGCAACAATGCCCTGCGAACTGCCAAGCCACGTTAAAACCTCAGCGTGCTGCAATGGCTTATTAGCAAAGTCATCCACGAACTGCTGCTGAATGAGTTGCCGTGCCAAGGCCGCTGAGCATGGGCAAGTCGATGAATAGTTCACCTCTACTTTTAGTTCCACGTGGAACATTCCGTTTTTCAGAGAGGCATCGATGCTCACCGGGTAACTCTTCCAGCCACTCAATGGGCTGACTAGCGCCGGGCGTTTTAGCAGCATCTGTGTGTGAATTCTCAGGTAGGCGCAGATCGATAAATCATCGTGACTGTCGAGAAATTGCTGCAAAATTTTTTTCAAAAGTAGCGGGTTCAGGTCCTGCGACTCTAATACTTCGAGCGCTAGATAAAGTCGCGACATGTGGATTCCACGGGCTTCACCATCATCCAGGCTCACACCTGCATCGGCCGTGGCGGTGAGTCGTTGACCCTCAATCACAATCGGCAGGGCAATGCCGCACATCCCCACCCATTCCAGAGGAACAATTTGTCGAGCGTTTTGCGAGGCAATATCAGGAAGGGTTAGCGCGTTCATAAAAAGAGCTTCCGTCGGGAAAATAGAGTTGGTGTTACAAGATAACAATTACACTGAGCTGTATTGTTATAATGTATCATTATCTGCAGACCTGAAAGGGTCAAGCCAACAAGCGGGCGCTTTGACCTGCCAACCCCTGATGAGGAACTTCCATGCGTAAACGCCTACCAGTGACCGTGTTGTCTGGCTTTCTCGGTGCAGGAAAAAGCACCCTCTTGAATTACATTTTGCGTAACCGCGAAAACTTGCGCGTGGCCGTGATCGTCAACGACATGAGTGAAATCAATATTGATGGCGGTGAAGTACAGCGTGACGTCAGCCTCAATCGCGCCGAAGAAAAATTGGTCGAAATGAGCAACGGCTGTATCTGCTGCACCCTGCGTGAAGATTTGTTGGAAGAGGTCAGCAAGTTGGCCAAAGACGGTCGATTTGATTATTTATTGATCGAATCGACGGGTATTTCAGAGCCGCTGCCCGTGGCAGAAACGTTCACCTTTCGCGACGAATCGGGCCAAAGTCTGGCCGATATTGCCCGGCTGGATACGATGGTCACGGTGGTGGATGGCCTGAATTTCTTGCAGGACTATCAGGCCGCAGAAAGCTTGGCCTCGCGTGGCGAGACCTTGGGTGAAGATGATGAGCGCTCGATCACGGACCTGTTGATTGAACAAATCGAGTTCGCTGACGTTATTTTGATCAGCAAAATCGACCTCATCAGCAGCGTCGAACGTCTGGAGTTGATCGCCATTCTTGAGCGTCTGAATGCTCAGGCTGAAATCATCCCGATGGTGATGGGCGAAGTCCCACTGAAAAAAATTCTCGATACCGGTCGTTTTGACTTTGATCGAGCGGCTCAGGCACCGGGCTGGTTACAAGAGTTACGCGGTGAGCATGTGCCAGAAACCGAGGAGTACGGCATTGCGTCCACGGCCTATCGAGCACGGCGGCCATTTCATCCCGAACGGTTTTTTAACTTTATTGATCGCCCCTGGACCAACGGCAAATTGCTGCGCTCCAAAGGTTTTTTCTGGCTGGCCAGCAAGTACCAGGAAGCGGGCAGTTGGTCACAGGCGGGCGGGTTGATGCGTTACGGGTTTGCCGGGCGCTGGTGGCGTTTTGTGCCCCGCGACCAATGGCCGCAAGACCCGGAAAGCACAGCTGAAATTCTTAAAAAATGGCTCCCGGATACTGCTGATTGCCGTCAGGAGTTGGTGTTTATCGGCCAGCACATCGACTTTGCCCTGCTCTCGGCCGAGCTGGATGCGTGCTTGCTCAATGATCAGGAAATGGCCCTCGGCGTAGAGGGCTGGAAGCAGCTGAATGATCCCTTTGGCGAGTGGCACGAAGAGGTGGCTGCATGATGAATCTAGCTCGTACTGCGCAGCCATTGGTCGGTCACGTGCGTGGGACAACGCCTGATGTCATGGCCCGAGTCTTGGACGACGACATCAATCTAGCGATTTGGCAGCGCCAGTTACCGCTGCATATCAGCGATTTTGCGGCTTTATTGCTCTCGCTCGACGAGCCGCTGGCCGACGCACTGGTGCTTGAAATGGCCGATGAAAAAGCCCAGCCCAACCTGAAAGGGCTGGCCAGCAGGTTCAATGATTTAGAAGGCTATGAGGGCTTCATTGCGGATATTTCCTGGCTCGTCAGTGCCTACGCCTGCTTGTTGGGCGCCAAACGCGTTGGACTGCGTCTCAGGGCCCTGGATAAGGCGATGTGCCCACGATTTCACGTGGACCACGTGCCTGTAAGGCTAATTACCACGTACGCGGGTATTGGCAGTCAGTGGTTGCAGGAAGGCGTGATGGAGCGCCGTCATTTGGGCCAAGTGCATGCAGAGCTAAGCGACCCTTCACACATTGAACACATACAGACCGGCGAAGTGGCCTTGCTCAAGGGCGAGAAATGGCAGGGCAATGAGGGCGCGGGTTTGATCCACCGCTCTCCAGCCTTGGCAGACGGTGAGCGACGGTTAATTTTGACCCTGGATTGGTTGGCCTGAGGCATATTGCTTCTTTCGATCAAAACAGAAGCTGGCGATGATGTTGCAGAACATTCCTACCCACGTGATTGCCGGGCCGTTAGGCGCCGGCAAAACCAGCGTGATTCAGCACCTGATGACGCAAAAGCCTGAGCACGAACGCTGGGCGGTACTGGTCAATGAGTTCGGTCAAATCGGGCTGGATGCGGCGCTGATGAGCGCTGGAGGCGATGACATCGCCATTGCTGAAGTCGCTGGCGGCTGCGTGTGTTGCGTCAACGGGGCGCCTTTTCAGATTGGTTTGAGCCGTCTTTTGCGCAAGGCCCGACCTGATCGGTTGTTTATCGAACCTTCGGGTTTGGGGCATCCCGCGCAAATCCTGAAACAGCTCAGCGAGGCTCCCTGGCTGGGTGTTTTGGCCCTGCAGCCGTGCGTCATGGTGCTCGATGCACAGGCCGTGGCCCAAGGAAAACCACTGCCTGAAACCCAGCAAACGGCCCTGGAAACGGCCGGTTTAGTGGTCATGAATAAATCTAATAGTGTGCAAAATGAGCAACGTGAGCAAATTGCATATGGCCTGCCAAAGTGCCCTGTTTTATGGGTCGAGCAGGGCCGAATCCCTTTAAATACGCTGCCTGCAGCCCACGTGAATGATATTCATCCTGTGGATAACTCATTGATTTATAAGGATTTTACTCGAATTGGCAGCGTTTTTACCGACCCCGAAACCCCGATTCAGCTGACCCAGATTCAACCTGAAGGATGGAGTGTTGGTTGGCGTTGGCATGCTTCTCGGCAATTTGATTTGAGTGGGCTGGAGCACTGGCTAAAAAGCTTGAATTGGCGCCGTGCCAAGCTGGTTATCCGCGCTTCAGAGGGCTGGTTTTCAAGTAACTCTGTGGATAACTCGCTTGAGCAGTGGAAATCCAGCGAATGGCGTCAGGATTCACGCATCGAATTGATATTTGAGGGTCAGCAAGACCTGGAATGGCTCCGTTCCGGTCTGGAAAACTGCCTGATAAAGGAAGAGAGGTGAGCTGTACGGGTAAGAAACCCAGTGTTTACGGCGATTCTGTGCTGGTAAAATTGTCCTACAATTTAAAGTGTGTGCAGCCGTTTTTCTGCCGAAAAAGCTGCTGGAAGTGTCTAGATCAAGGGTTATAGCGGAGTTATCCACAGGGGGCTTGTAGCCGCTATCGCAGGCTGCGATGGGTTGCGTCGCGACTCTCTGACACATTGAAAGCGAAAGTCCTTCGGCCCTTATCGCAGCCTTCGGCAGCGGCTACAGAGGTTATGACGGCAGGTCAGTGGCGTGTTTTGCTGTGTTCTTGGCGCCATTGGCTGAGTTCAATCACCTGGGCGCTGGGAACGACGCTTGGCTCAGGTTCGTCCTCGGCCTTGACCGGGTAGGGCGGCAGGTCGATTTTGGCGCTGTGGGCACCGAACTGAGTGATGGTCCCGGTATGGCGCTGATCGCCGGTTACCGTGAACTCGAAGTTATACACGCGGGCCAGGCGCTTCTGGCCGTTGGCATCGGCAATAAAACCGATTTTCTTGAGCGCGACGTTTTCATCCAGCAGCTCGATGTCGAGTTTTTTGCAGTGCTGTTTGACCCGTTCCAGCGCCCGTTCTCGCAGGCCGTGGTTGTGCCACAGCCAAGCAGCGCCCGTTGCCAGCAGCATCAGCACAAACATATTTCCAAGGGTCAGCATTAAGTGCGCTCCAACAGATTCGGTTCAGCTTAACTGCGTCTTCAGTCTGTCGTACAGGTTGTGTTTAGTCGCATACTGCGTGGCTCGAATCCATCCGCAGTCTGGAATCCGGCATGAAACGTACACCTCATCTCCTCGCCATCCAATCCCACGTGGTTTTCGGCCATGCCGGCAACAGCGCAGCAGTGTTTCCCATGCAGCGTGTGGGTGTGAATGTCTGGCCTTTGAATACCGTGCAGTTCTCTAACCACACTCAGTATGGTCAGTGGGCAGGCGAAGTGTTGGCCCCAGAGCAAATTCCTGCGCTGGTTGAAGGCATTGCCGCCATTGGCGAGCTGGGTAACTGTGATGCTGTGCTGTCCGGCTATTTGGGCAGTGCCGCGCAAGGCCGGGCGATTCTCAGCGGCGTGGCGCGTATCAAGGCGGCAAACCCTAAGGCCTTGTACCTGTGCGACCCGGTGATGGGACACCCGGAGAAAGGCTGCATCGTGCCCCAGGAAGTCAGTGATTTTCTGCTCGACGAAGCGGCCGCCGTTGCAGATTTCTTGTGCCCCAACCAGTTAGAGCTGGACAGCTTCTGTGGTCGCCAGCCGCAATCGCTCTTTGATTGCCTGGCAATGGCGCGCAGTCTGCTGGCTCGCGGCCCGAAAGCGGTGCTGGTCAAGCACTTGTCTTATCCCGGCAAGCCCGCAGAAAGCTTTGAGATGTTGCTGGTGACTGCCGAGGGCAATTGGCACCTGCGCCGCCCCCTGTTGGCCTTCCCGCGCCAGCCGGTGGGCGTAGGCGATTTGACCTCGGGGTTGTTCCTGGCGCGCGTGTTGCTGGGTGACAGCCTGGTGGCGGCCTTTGAGTTCACAGCGGCGGCCGTGCATGAAGTGCTGCTCGAAACCCAGGCCTGTACCAGCTACGAGTTGCAACTGGTGCGTGCCCAAGACCGCATTGCTCATCCGCGTGTGCGGTTTGAAGCGACGCCAATCAGTTTGTAACCCGCCAATATCGCCAACGCCCTGTAGGAGCGAGCTTGCCTCGCGATCTTTTAGACGATCAAAAGATCGCGAGACAAGCTCGCTCCTACAGGCGGGCGGTGTTTTTACAGCGTTTCGTCTTTCAATTCACGGTAGCGTTTTTCCAGTTCCTGGCGGATCTGGCGACGTTGTTTGCCCTGGATAAAGCGGCGCTTGTCTTCACTGTTCAGCGGCTGCAAAGGCGGCACTGAAGCCGGTTTACGGTCGTCGTCCACCGCCACCATGGTGAAGAAGCAGCTGTTGGTGTGGCGCACTGAGCGTTCACGGATATTTTCGGTAACGACTTTGATCCCGACTTCCATCGAGGTATTGCCGGTGTAGTTGACCGACGCGAGGAAGGTGACCAGTTCGCCGACATGAATCGGCTCACGGAAAATAACCTGATCCACCGACAAGGTGACCACATAACGTCCTGCGTAACGGCTGGCGCAGGCGTAGGCCACTTCGTCGAGGTACTTGAGCAGGGTTCCGCCGTGAACATTGCCAGAAAAATTGGCCATGTCCGGGGTCATCAAGACCGTCATCGACAGTTGGGAGTTTCCGGGTTCCATAGCAGCAGGCTCGCGGTTGTGTTGCAGCAGTGAAATGGGTATCTCTGCGGATACTTTGCGATTTTTTGAAACAGTTAATAACGGGACGTTGCCGTTTTGGCTGCCGTCACGCACTTACGTATCTGTTTCCATATATTGCACCGCCTTTCTGTAGGAAGTCGCGGTGTTAACCTGCAAAAGTCCTTCGATCGGACAATTCCTACATTTAAAACAAGCGATATGCACGGCTGGCTAGGCTGTGTCTGTCGTTTTGTTGCTGGATAAAAATCAAAAAGGAGCGTCACGCCATGCATGCCATCAGCTTTATTCAGGATTTGGCAGTCATCATGCTGGTCGCAGGCGTGGTGACTATTCTGTTCCACCGGTTCAAGCAGCCGGTGGTGCTGGGTTACATCGTGGCGGGTTTTATTATCGGCCCGCACACCCCGCCTTTTGGCCTGATCCACGATGAAGAAACGATTAAAACCCTGGCCGAGCTGGGGGTGATTTTTTTGATGTTCTGCCTGGGGCTGGAGTTCAGCCTGCGTAAGTTATTCAAGGTCGGGGCCACGGCGTTTATTGCAGCGTTTATGGAAATTACGCTGATGATCTGGATTGGCTATGAAATTGGCCGCTGGTTTGACTGGAACACCATGGACTCGCTGTTCCTGGGCGCCATTCTGGCGATTTCCTCGACCACGATCATCGTTAAAGCACTTAACGACCTGAAGATGAAAAATGAGCGTTTTGCGCAGCTTATTTTTGGCGTGCTGATCGTTGAAGACATCCTGGGCATCGGGATTATTGCCTTGCTGTCGAGCATTGCCGTCAGTGGCAGTGTGAGCCCCGAAGAAGTCTTTTCGACGGTCGGCAAACTGTCTCTGTTCATGATTGTGGCGCTGGTCATCGGCATCTTGCTGGTGCCGCGGGTGCTGGCGTATGTGGCCAGGTTTGAAAGTAATGAAATGTTGCTGATCACCGTGCTGGGGCTGTGCTTCGGTTTCTGCCTGCTGGTGGTCAAGCTGGAATACAGCATGGTGTTGGGCGCATTTTTGATCGGTGCAATCATGGCCGAATCGCGTCAGTTACTGAAAATCGAACGCCTGATCGAGCCGGTACGTGATCTGTTCAGTGCGATCTTTTTTGTCGCCATCGGTCTGATGCTCGACCCCGCCATTTTGATGGAATATGCGTTGCCAATTGTGGTGATTACCGTCGCTGTGGTCCTGGGAAAGATGCTTTCCTGCGGGCTTGGAGCCTTTATCGCGGGCAATGACGGACGCACCTCATTGCGGGTAGGGATGGGTCTCTCTCAGATCGGAGAGTTTTCATTCATCATTGCCGCGCTGGGAATGACCTTGCAGGTCACCAGCAGCTTCCTGTACCCCGTCGCGGTCGCGGTATCGGTTCTGACCACCTTGATGACGCCCTACCTGATTCGGGCCGCAGACCCGCTCTCGCTGAAGCTGGCGCAGGTTGTCCCTAACCGGGTTTCGCGGGTTTTTGGGCTGTATGGCGAGTGGTTGCGCAGCATTCAGCCGCAGGGAGAGGGCGCCTTACTCGCGGCCATGATCCGAAAAATATTGCTGCAGGTGGGCGTTAACCTGGCGCTGGTCATCGCTATTTTCTTTGCGGGCGGTTATTTCGCTCCCCGAATCGGCCGGTATTTGCAGGGTTGGATTCTGGAACCGAGCTGGCAGAAAGCAATGATCTGGGGCTTGGCCTTGCTGCTGTCGCTGCCGTTTTTAATCGCGGCGTATCGCAAGCTTAAGGCGCTATCGATGCTGCTGGCGGAGATGGGTGTCAAACCTGAAGTGGCCGGGCGGCACACGCAGCGTGTGCGTCGGGTGATCTCTGAAGTGATCCCGATTTTGTCGTTGCTGGTGATTTTTCTGCTGCTGTCGGCGTTGTCGGCGAGCATTCTGCCCACCAACGAGCTGCTCATCGTGATTGCGGTGGTGGCGGCGGGGGTTGCGGCGCTGTTGTGGCGCTGGTTTATCCGCATCCATACGCGCATGCAGGTTGCGCTGCTGGAGACGCTGGACAACCACAAGGAAGGCGGCCACTGAGTAACAGGTAGGAGCGAGCTTGCCTCGCGATCTTTTGATGGTTTAAAAGATCGCGAGGCAAGCTGTTGTGCCTCAGCTTTCCAGCCAGACGTCCCGTGCCCAGTGCCAGACTGATTCCCAGGTCTCTTCGGTCACGAGTTCTTCTTCGCCTGACCACAGCACCACGGTGCCGTCTTCTTCGACGCAGTAGTAGTCGTCGCCGTCCTGACAGATCGGGATCATGCTGCGGTCAACGCCAGCGTCCCAAGCGTTTGCGGCCACATCGGGCAGGTAAGTGTGCGACTGCGGGTCGGTCACGGTCACCGGCTCCAGGCTGCCGTATACGACGTCGCTGACGGTCAGCAAAAACTCTCTGAAGACAAAAGGAATGTCGATGAACAATTGTTCTTCGATTTCTACCAGTTGATCTTCGTCAGGCAGTTCCAGGGGAACGGGCACAGGCTCATTGGCTTCACGCAATTGTTCGATGATTTCTTCCACGACCTCAATCCTCATGCTCTATGGCGCGGTTTATATGACGGGCTTTATACAGTAGCTCGTTATAAGTGCAATCGTGAAATGCAAAGCCCCGGACAAGTCCGGGGCTTTGGTTACAACGTGTAGCGCCTGAGGAATCAGCCGTTTTGGCGGATACCGGCAACCAGCCAAGGCTGATTTTCGCCTTGTGGACGTTCCATGTTCCAGCTTTCGCTGAACACTTCGCCCTGGTCGAAACGCGAGGTTTTAGACACGCCGCTGAAGGTCAGGGTCGCGATAGTCTTGTCGGCGCGATCATCCACACCTTCAAGCTGTACACGCAGGTCGTCGATGTAAGTCGACTGGAAGGCGTCGCCCAATTCGGCACGCTCGCGCTTCAGGAACTCCAGCAGTTGCGGGGTCACGAACTCGGCGATCTTGTCCATTTCGTTGGCGTCCCAGTGTTGCTGCAGGGACTGGAAGTGGTTGCGCGCCGCTTCAACGAAACGCTCTTCGTTGAACCAGGCCGGAGCGTTGATCACCGGACGGGCAGCAGCAGGTGCAGCCGAACCGCCGAAGATCGCGCCCATGGCAGGCTTTTGCTCGAACACTTCACGCTGCATAGGAGCGCCAGCCGGAGCCATGCCTTCTTGCTGCTTGCGACGGCGAGCGGCAATGAAGCGGAAGATCACAAAGGCGATGACCGCCATGATCAGGATGTCGAAGAACTGCATGCCCTGGAAGCCGCCGCCCATGAACATGGACGCCAGCAGACCGCCAGCAGCGATACCGGCCAGAGGGCCTAACCAGCGCGAAGCACCGCCGGCTTTGGCAGCCGCGCCTGCGGCACCGGCAGCACCTGCGGTGGCAGCAGCACCGCCAGCACCCGCTGAAGGGGCCATTTGGCTAGTCTGATGGCTCGGCGCGGCGCCGGAGCTTTTGCCGCCGCCGAAGCGTTTGGCGTTCGCGTCGAGGCTCATCGTCAAACCGATGCACAACGCCATAGCGATGCTAAGAAAACGTTTCATAAAGGGAATTCCCATTTGTGGATGACACGCGCGCCATGTTGCACAGGTGAGGTGTGACTGGCTAGCAGTGATATGTTTCGGGCTTTTGCCTAATTGGCAGTAGGACGGTTCCTAGAGTCGCGTGGTCTCTGTAGGAGCGAGCTTGCCTCGCGATCTTTTGATCGTTTAAAAGATCGCGAGGCAAGCTCGCTCCTACCGTTTTAACACCAACATCACCACGCCAGCGGTAATCAAACCAATCCCGCCCCATTGGCGCAGGTCGAGTTTTTCACCCAGCAGCAGTACACCAATGATCGCCACCAGCACCACGCTGAGTTTGTCCACCGGGGCGACCAGCGACGCAGGCCCCAGTTTCAAGGCGCGGAAGTAGCAGATCCACGAAGCACCGGTGGCTAACCCCGACAGCAGCAAAAACAAGTAACTGCGGGGCGAGATCGAACTCAGGGACTGGTATTGCCCGGTGGCATAGAGAATCAGCGCCAGACTCACCAGCACCACGATGGTGCGCAGCAAGGTCGCAAAGTCAGAGTTGACGTTCTCGATGCCCACTTTGGCAAAAATGGCGGTCAGCGCCGCAAAGGTGGCTGACAACAGGGCCCAGAATGTCCAGGAAGAAAAAAAACCTGAGCCCATGTTGCCTACCTTATCGTTGGATCGCTGTCGGGTTGCTGTCAGACGGCTTCAAGCTTGGCGTAGCCCATCATCAGCCACTTACTGCCCTCGGAGAAGTTCACCTGCACGCGGGCCTGTGCGCCAGCGCCCTCGAAATTGAGGATGACACCTTCACCAAAGACCGCGTGCTTGACCAGTTGGCCCAGTTTGAATTCGGTTTCCGGGATCTCCGAACCGCCAAACAGCGTGCTCGCGCTTTGCTGTTGACCGCCGCCGAAAGGACGACTGACGCTGTTGGACAGCCGAACTTCTTGAATCAGACCTTTTGGCACTTCACGTACGAAGCGTGAAACCTTGTTGTAGGTTTCTGCGCCGTACAGACGTCGGGTCTCAGCATAGGTCATGACCAGGTTGTGCATCGCCCGGGTGATGCCCACGTAGGCCAGACGGCGTTCTTCTTCAAGACGGCCCGGTTCTTCGAGGCTCATTTTGTGCGGGAACAAGCCTTCTTCCATTCCGACCAGGAACACATACGGGAACTCCAGACCTTTGGCGCTGTGCAGCGTCATCAGTTGGATACCGTCTTCGTGCTCCTCGGCCTGCGTGTCACCCGCTTCCAGTGAAGCGTGGCCAAGGAAGGCCGCCAGTGGCGACAGTTCTTCGTCTTCTTCATTACTTTCGAAGTTGCGCGCAGCGCTCACCAGTTCCTCAAGGTTTTCTACCCTGGCCTGGCCTTTCTCGCCTTTTTCCGCTTCATGGTAGGCAATCAACCCGCTTTGCTCGATGACGGTTTGGGTCATCAGGTGCAGCGGCATGTCCATGACTTTGGCGGCGAGGTTCTCGATCAGTTCGACAAAGCCTGCGATGGCGCCAGAGGCACGTCCCGGCAAGGCTTTATTGGCGATCAGCTGGCGCATGGCCTCCCACATCGACACATCGCTGTGGCGTGCGTGCTCGCGAATGGCTTCGACGGTCTTTTCGCCGATGCCGCGCGCTGGAACGTTGATCACCCGCTCCAGTGCCGCATCGTTGCCGCGGCCTTCCAGCAAGCGCATGTAGGCCATGGCGTTTTTGATTTCAGCGCGTTCGAAGAAGCGCTGGCCACCATAGATGCGGTACGGGATACGCTCGCGCAGCAACGCCTCTTCAAGCACCCGCGATTGGGCGTTGGAGCGGTACAAGATGGCGATGTCGCTGTGGGCAAGACCGGTTTTCAAGGCGCTTTCGATGGTTTCGACCACGTAGCGCGCTTCGTCGTGCTCGTTGAAGGCCGCGTACAGATTAATCGCTTCGCCGTCACCGCCGTCAGTCCACAACTCTTTACCCATGCGCCCGCTGTTGTTGGCAATCAGGGCGTTGGCCGCTTTGAGGATGCCCGCCGTGGAGCGATAGTTTTGCTCCAGACGAATGGTTTCGGCGTCCGGGAAGTCGGTCGAGTACTGGTAGATGTTTTCAATCTTGGCGCCGCGCCAGCCGTAAATCGACTGATCGTCATCGCCCACCACCATCAAGCTGTCGCCGCCTTTGGCCAGCAAGCGCAGCCAGGCGTATTGAACGGCGTTGGTGTCTTGAAATTCGTCGACCAGAATATGCCGGAAGCGTTTCTGGTAATGCGCAAGCAAGCCGGGGTTGTCGCGCCACAGGTCGAGGGCGCGCAATAGCAGCTCAGAGAAGTCGATTACGCCGGCGCGCTGGCATGCGGCCTCGTAGGCCTCGTAAATGTTGCGCATGGTGGCCAGGAACAGATCGCCGCTGGCTTGAATGTGTTGTGGGCGCAGGCCTTCGTCTTTCTGGCCGTTGATAAACCATTGCGCCTGGCGCACCGGCCAGCGCTGTTCATCCAGCCCCAGCTCACGCATCACACGTTTGACCAAGCGTTGCTGGTCATCGCTGTCGAGGATCTGGAAGGTCTGGCTCAAGCCAGCCTCTTGCCAGTGTGCCCGCAGCAGGCGGTGAGCCAGCCCGTGGAACGTGCCCACCCACATGCCGGCCGGGTTGATACCCATTAGCTGCTCGATGCGGTGGCGCATCTCGGCAGCGGCCTTGTTGGTGAACGTCACCGACAGCACGGAGTGCGGGGACGCGTTCTCGACCTGGATCAACCAAGCGATACGGTGCACCAGCACACGGGTTTTGCCGGAACCTGCGCCGGCCAGAACCAACTGACGCCCGACACTGGCCGTGACGGCCTGACGTTGGGCATCGTTGAGGGAATTTAATAAGAGAGAGAGGTCTTCGCGCATCGGCGCATTCTAGGGTGCTGGGTCCAACCGGGCAAACCCCAATCCTGTTCTATGTGCAGGTCTGCCTGGCCGTCCGTCGCAGCTCTGGGCCGAGTGTCAAAAATGAGTGCATATAGAGTGTTAAATCGGCGAGTTAATTCGCTGACTCTATTTCGTCTATTTTTTGACGTTTCACCGTTTGGTCGCGGGCACGGCTTGTGTATGCTCGGGCGACGTTTTGGCTCATCCACTTTATTTAAGAACACTGCCGATGAATCAGAGTTTTACCTCGCTGGGAATTTATTCCGGTTTAGGGTTCGGGCTTTTTCTGGCGCTGCTGGGTACTGTTGCCTGGCAAATCAATCTGATTAATCAGCGTCGCCAAGTACGTCGCCAGCACCACCAGGGGTTGTTCGCAGACCTGCAGCAAGCCAATGTCCGCAGTGAACAACTGAATTCGGAGCTTGCCCATGAGGTGGAGCAGCGGCGGTTGGCGTCGACCGTGTTTGAGGCGGCCAGCGAAGGCATTGTGATTCTCGACCCCACGTACAAAATGCTGGCGGTCAATCAGGCGTTTAGCCGGATCAGTGGCTATGCGGTGGACGATCTGGTGGGGCGTCGCGTCGATGAGCTGGCCTGTAGCCGCGATGCGCGTCGGCATTTTCCGATTATTCGCGCCTCACTCGATCAGCAGGACTGTTGGCAGGGCGAACTGGTTGAGGCCCGCAAGAACGGCGAGCTTTACCCGCAATGGCTGCAACTCAAAGTGGTGCGCGATGCAGCCGCGCAGGTCAGCCACATCGTGGCGTTTATCAGCGACCTTTCGGCGCGCCGACGTTCTGAGGCGCGGGTGCGCCATCTCACGCATTTTGATGAACTGACCGGCCTGGCTAATCGGCTGTTGTTCAAAGAGCGTCTGGAAGAGGCCAATCAGCGTATTCGCCAGGGCACCTCGCGCAACCTCGCCCTGCTGCACATCGACCTCGACCGCTTCAAGCTGCTCAATGACAGCCTGGGGCATGAGCTGGCCGATCAAGTGCTGCAACAAATTGCCGAGCGCTTGACCAAGGCCTTGCCGGAGGCCGATACGATTGCGCGACTGTCTGGCGATGAGTTTGCTGTGTTGTTCGATGCCTATGGCAGCCTGACCAGTCTGGCGCGGGTGGCGACGCGGCTGCTTGGCAAGCTGGGTCGGCCGCTGGTGGTGGATGGCCACGAACTGGTGATCAGCGCGTCAATCGGTATCAGTTTGTTGCCGGACAGCGCACGCGACATTGCGCTGTTGGTCAGCCAGGCCAGCAAAGCCATGCATCAGGCCAAACACGTGGGCGGCGGCACATTCCAGTTTTTCAGTCACAGCTTGCAACACAGCACCCTTGAGCGTTTGCAGTTGGAAAATCAACTGCGCAAAGCCATCACCGATCGCCAGCTCAGTGTTTTCTACCAGCCCAAGTTGTGCCTGAAAACAGGGCGGTTGCAGGCTGTCGAAGCGCTGGTGCGCTGGGATCACCCGCAGTTGGGCAGCGTCTCGCCGAGCGACTTTATTGCGCTGGCCGAGGAAACAGGGCTGATCGATGCAATTGGCGAGTTTGTATTGCGCGAAGCCTGCCGTCAGGCCAGTGAATGGAGGCGTGCGGGGCTGGTACCGATACGGGTGTCGGTGAACCTGTCGGGCCATCAATTGCGCCAGGGCAACCTGGTCAGCCTGGTGCGTCAGGTCCTCGAAGACACCGGGCTGGCGCCGCACTGCCTGGAACTTGAGCTGACGGAAAGTCAGCTGCTTGAGAATGTCGAATACGTGATTGCGACCTTCCAGCAACTCAACGAACTGGGTGTGAAACTGGCGATCGATGACTTTGGCACCGGCTACTCATCGCTCAGCTACCTCAAGCGGTTTGCAGTGGATTACGTGAAGATTGATCAAACCTTTATTCGGGGTGTCGGGACCTGTGCCGAGGACGATGCCATCACCAAGGCAATCATCGCCATGGCTCACAGTCTGGAGTTGAAAGTGGTGGCCGAAGGTGTTGAAAACGAGGTGCAACTGGCGTTTCTCAAGGCGCACCAGTGTGACGAAGTGCAGGGGTATTTGATCAGCAGCCCGATCAACGCAGCGGCGCTAGGTGACTTGTTACGCGTCGGCGTCGCACTTTTGTAGTGTCCTCACAGGCTACAAAGTGCCGAAATTGCTGTGTTTAGCGGGTTAGGTTGGGGGTATGGCGACGTATTGGTTGGGCAAAAAACGAATTCTTGTAGTATAACTACAAGATTGCTACATCCCCGGCGCCCGCCGCTTACAGACCGAGTCCTGCCCTTTGAACCTGCTGCAACATATCGCCCAGTCACGCCACTTGTTACGTAAATCGGAACTCAAGGTCGCCGATCACGTGCTGCTTGATCCTGCGGCTGTAATGCACAGTTCCATGGCCGACCTTGCTCACAGCGTCGGCATCAGCGAACCCACCATCGTGCGATTTTGTCGGGCGATCGGGTGCTCCGGGTTTCAAGACTTAAAACTCAAGCTGGCGCAAAGCCTGGCGGCGGGAGCCAGTTTTGGCCAGTTCGCGATCCATGAAGACGACTCGGTTGCGGACTACAGCCTGAAAATCTTCGACACCACGCTACACACCTTGATGGACGTGCGCGAAAAGCTCGACCCGGTTGCGTTGCAACGGGCCGTGACCGCCATGTCGCAAGCGCAGCGGGTTGAGTTCTATGGGTTTGGCGCGTCGGGCGCTGTGGCGGCGGATGCCCAGCACAAGTTTTTCCGACTGTTGCTGACTGCGGCGGCGTACTCCGATCCGCACATGCAAGCCATGTCGGCCGTGACCTTAAAGCCCACTGACGTCGCGATTTGCATCTCGCAGTCCGGGCGCTCCAAGGACTTGCTGATCACGGCCAACCTGGTCCGCGAAACGGGCGCGACCTTGATTACCTTGTGCCCAAGTCAAACGCCGCTGGCAGAACTGGCGACAGTCAACCTGGCGATCGACGTGCACGAAGACACCGAAATCTACACGCCGCTGACCTCACGCATCGCCCACCTGGTGGTGATTGACGTGCTGGCGATGGGCGTTGCCATGGCCCGTGGCCCGAGCCTGGTTAACCACCTTAAAAGCGTTAAACGCAGCCTTCGCAGCTTGCGCCTGTCGCCAAAGTCACTGAAAAACCACGACGATTAAAACCCCTTTGCGCTGTAGGAGCGAGCTTGCCTCGCGATCTTTTAAACGCTCAAAAGATCGCGAGGCAAGCTCGCTCCTACACCTCGTCACCGTTCATCCCCTTGTCACTGTACGTTCGCCAAGTCGTCATAAACAAAGTCCATCGTAAAACTCCCGTACACGCCTTGGGAGACTCGAAATGGCTCAGCCTTACGAAGAACGCAACAGCGCCGTCAAGACCCGCCGTCAACAAGAAGACCAGCGTCGCATGGCCTTTCGTCGTGCGATTGAAGACCTTACGGACCAGCGCCAACTGCGCCTGGAAACAGCCGATTACCCAGACCTCGGCGCCATCAATTATTGGCAGGCTGCGTCGGCAAGTGGCCGTCGAAACGCTCAACCAGCGCGCTGATCTGTTGGCGTTCACTGCGGATAAATCCCAGAAACGCATGCGCTACCGGTGACAGGCGCTTAGCCTTGGCCTGCACCACGCACCAACTGCGATACAGCGGCAACTCTTCGACCGGCAGCTCACGCAGTAGGCCGGTCGCCAGCTCCAGGCTGACGGCGTGGCGCGTTAACAGCGCCACGCCTAACCCGGCTACTGCACATTCACGCTGAGATTCGTTGGATGACACTTCCAGTGTTTGATTGAAGTGCACGCGCTTCTCTTTGAAGTACTCCTCGCACGCCAGACGCGTCCCCGAACCTTGCTCGCGCATCAGCAACGTATATGGCTCCAGGTCCTGTAAACGCAGCGGGCCACGGTCGCACAGCGGGTGGTCGGTGGGAGCGACGGCGACGATGGGGTTATTCAAAAACGGCAGAAATTCCAGACCCATGTCTTGCGGCACCATCGACATGATCACCAGGTCATCGCGGTTGTCAGAAAGCCTGCGCACAGCCTGCGCACGATTGACCACTGTGAGCTGCAAATTGACTTCGGGGTGCTGGCGCTTGAACGCGGCAAACAGGTGCGGGACAAAATATTTCGCGCTCGATTCGATGGCTAATTTCAACTGGCCCTGCAGCGAGCCCAGCATGTCTGACAGCTGCATATCGAGGTTTTCGAGGCGCCCAAAAATGTCGCGGCTGGCCAGCTTAAGCGCTTCAGCCGCCTCGGTCATGTACAGCTTTTTGCCTACATATTCGAACAAGGGCTGGCCAATCAGCTCTTCCAGCTGCCGAATTTGTAGACTTACGGCGGGTTGCGTCAGCGACATTTCTTCTGCCGCACGGCTGTAAGAACGTAAATCGCAGACTTCATTGAACACTTGAAGTTGTCGAAAAGTTATACGCATCAATGACTTACGCATTTTATAAAAAATCTTCAGAAAAACAGGTCGCTCGACTATAAGTCTTTGCTTATGCACGGCCCAAGAAATATTGATTTTTGTTTATTCATACGGAGGGCTAGTGTGACAACGCAATGGTCCAGACACATTTGGACACGTGCTGACCTGGTCTAGCAGGTCGTTTGTTCCATGGGCTTTAGGGAAAAATCCAAGTGATAAAAAAGATCCTGATCGCCAACCGCGGAGAAATTGCCGTCCGCATCGTGCGAGCCTGCGCCGAGATGGGCATTCGCTCCGTAGCGGTCTATTCCGACGCTGACCGTCATGCATTGCATGTAAAGCGTGCGGACGAAGCGCACAGCATTGGTGAAGATCCGCTGGCCGGATACTTGAACCCGCGCAAGCTGGTGAACTTGGCAGTTGAAACCGGCTGCGATGCCTTGCATCCGGGCTACGGTTTCTTGTCAGAAAACGCTGAGCTGGCGGATATTTGTGCCGAGCGCGGCATCAAGTTCATCGGCCCGGCCGCTGAAGTCATTCGCCGCATGGGCGACAAGACAGAAGCTCGCCGCAGCATGATCAAAGCTGGTGTGCCGGTGACGCCGGGCACTGAAGGCAACGTGGCCGACATCCATGAAGCGCTGATCGAAGGCGATCGCATTGGCTACCCCGTCATGCTCAAAGCCACTTCGGGCGGCGGCGGTCGTGGTATTCGTCGCTGCAACAGCCGTGAAGAACTGGAACAAGCCTTTCCACGCGTGATCTCCGAAGCCACCAAAGCCTTTGGTTCGGCTGAAGTGTTCCTCGAAAAATGCATCGTGAACCCCAAGCACATCGAGGCGCAGATCCTGGGTGACAGCTTCGGCAACGTGGTGCATCTGTTTGAGCGCGACTGCTCGATCCAGCGTCGCAACCAAAAGCTCATCGAAATTGCCCCAAGCCCTCAACTGACCCCGGAACAGCGCGCCTACATCGGCGACCTGTCGGTGCGCGCAGCCAAGGCCGTGGGCTACGAAAACGCCGGTACTGTGGAGTTCCTGCTCGCCGAGGGCGAGGTGTACTTCATGGAGATGAACACCCGGGTGCAGGTGGAACACACCATCACTGAAGAAATCACCGGCATCGACATTGTTCGCGAACAGATCCGCATCGCCTCTGGCCTGCCGCTGTCGATCAAACAAGAAGACATTCAGCACCGTGGCTTTGCCCTGCAATTTCGGATCAACGCCGAAGACCCGAAAAACAACTTCCTGCCGAGCTTCGGCAAGATCACCCGTTACTACGCGCCCGGCGGGCCTGGCGTGCGTACCGACACGGCGATCTATACCGGCTACACCATCCCGCCGTATTACGACTCCATGTGTCTGAAACTGGTGGTGTGGGCGCTGACGTGGGAAGAAGCGATGGACCGTGGTTTGCGCGCCCTCGACGACATGCGTCTGCAAGGGGTTAAAACCACCGCCGCGTATTACCAGGAAATCCTGCGTAACCCGGAATTCCGTAGTGGCCAGTTCAACACCAGCTTCGTAGAAAGCCACCCAGAACTGACCAACTACTCGATCAAGCGCAAACCCGAAGAGCTGGCCCTGGCCATCGCCGCCGCCATCGCCGCCCACGCGGGCCTGTGAGGAATAAAACAATGTCCAAGAAAATCTTCGTTACTGACACCATCCTGCGTGACGCCCACCAGTCGCTGCTGGCCACTCGCATGCGCACTGAAGACATGCTGCCTATCTGCGACAAGCTCGACAAAGTCGGCTACTGGTCGCTGGAAGTCTGGGGTGGCGCGACCTTTGACGCCTGCGTACGCTTTCTGAAAGAAGACCCGTGGGAGCGTCTGCGCCAACTGCGTGCGGCATTGCCTAACACCCGTCTGCAAATGCTCCTGCGCGGTCAGAACCTGCTGGGCTATCGCCACTACAGCGACGACGTGGTCAAAGCGTTTGTCGCCAAAGCCGCCGTCAACGGCATCGACGTGTTTCGCATCTTCGACGCCATGAACGACGTGCGTAACCTGCGCGTGGCCATCGAGGCTATCAAAGCCGCTGGCAAGCACGCTCAGGGCACCATCGCCTACACCACCAGCCCGGTGCACACCGTTGATGCGTTTGTGGCTCAGGCCAAGCAAATGGAAGCCATGGGTTGCGACTCGATCGCGATCAAAGACATGGCTGGCCTGCTGACACCATTCGCCACGGGCGACCTGGTTAAAGCACTGAAAGCTGAAATCAGCCTGCCGATTTTTATTCACTCCCACGACACGGCCGGTCTGGCGAGCATGTGCCAGCTCAAGGCCATTGAGAACGGCGCCGACCACATCGACACCGCGATCTCCAGCTTCGCGTGGGGCACCAGCCACCCGGGCACCGAGTCCATGGTTGCGGCCCTTAAAGGCAGCGAATACGACACCGGCATCGACCTGGCGCTGTTGCAGGAAATTGGCCTGTACTTCTACGCCGTGCGTAAGAAGTATCACCAGTTCGAAAGCGAATTCACCGCCGTCGACACCCGTGTACAAGTTAACCAGGTGCCGGGTGGGATGATCTCCAACCTCGCCAACCAGCTTAAAGAGCAGGGCGCCCTGAACCGCATGAGTGAAGTGCTGGCCGAGATCCCGCGTGTACGTGAAGACCTGGGCTTCCCGCCGCTGGTGACACCGACCTCGCAAATCGTGGGCACGCAGGCGTTCTTCAACGTGCTGGCGGGTGAGCGCTACAAAACCATCACCAACGAAGTGAAGCTTTACCTGCAAGGCGGCTACGGCAAAGCGCCAGGTGTTGTGAACGAACAGCTGCGTCGTCAGGCCATTGGCAACGAAGAACTGATCGACGTGCGTCCTGCAGACCTGCTCAAACCAGAAATGGTCAAACTGCGCGCTGAAATTGGTGCGCTGGCCAAGTCTGAAGAAGACGTCCTGACCTTCGCCATGTTCCCGGACATCGGTCGCAAGTTCCTGGAAGAGCGTGCAGCGGGCACCCTGACCCCAGAAGTGCTGCTGCCGATTCCTGAGGCGGGTGGCGTGAGCAAGGCGGGCGGCGAAGGCGTACCGACCGAATTCGTCATTGACGTGCACGGCGAAAGCTACCGCGTCGACATCACCGGTGTTGGCGTCAAGGCTGAAGGCAAGCGTCACTTCTACCTGTCCATCGACGGCATGCCGGAAGAAGTGGTGTTCGAGCCGCTCAACGAATTCGTCGGTGGCGCCTCCAGCAAGCGCAAACAAGCCAGCGAACCGGGCCACGTCAGCACCGCCATGCCGGGCAACATCGTCGACGTACTGGTCAGCGTGGGCGACACCGTCAAGGCGGGCCAATCGGTACTGATCACCGAAGCCATGAAAATGGAAACCGAAGTGCAGGCCTCCATCGCCGGCAAAATCGTAACCATCCACGTCATCAAAGGCGACCGCGTCAACCCAGGCGAAATTCTGATCGAAATCGAAGCCTGATACTGCCTTTGATCCAAACGCTTTAAACCTCGGGGGAGCATGTGCTCCCCTTTTTTTTACCCGAGATTTGACGCCGACCCCGTAGGAGCGAGGCAAGTTCGCTCCTACAAGGTCTGCGTTTTAATGCAGATTAATTTTCAGGTACATTGCATTATCTGCAATTTATTGCATTTTTAAGCAGGAAAGATCTGTTGAGCTGCACTATATTGCAGTTAAAAAGCTATTCTCTGTATTTGAGGTGCATTAAATTGCAGGTGGAAGAATGTTCCAGTTAACCCTTCAGCTCTACGGCGCTGGCCAGTGGCAGGATGCTATGACGCTGGCTTTTCCTGAGCCGGAAAAAGGTCTGAGAGGGCCTTGCCGCTTTGGGTACAAGCAGGATTATTTAGTGGAAAACCTGCACGCCATAGATCGCCCTTTTTCAGCCTCAGTGAGTGCATGTGTACCACTTGATTGGGATGCTCGGCACAGCAAAGAGGCGCCAGCTTTTCTGCATGACATTGCACCCGCAGGTGCTGCTAAAAAAATTCTGACTCGGCAAATAGGTCGCGAAAAGCCCGAAGGACTTGATATAGACCTATTTCTGCTGGGGCGCAGCACGCCTGCTCCGATTGGTCATCTTCGAGTAAAGGAGTCGTTTGAAAGACTGGATAAAAGTGCGCCCATTGGTTTTGCCCGCCAGGAAGTGATTGCTCGCGACAACGGCTTCCTTGAGTACGCACACGAGCAAGGTGCTGCGATTGGTGGTGCCACGGGGGCGGGAGGTGAGGCGCCCAAGCTGTTGATGGCAGAGGGCGCTGATGGTTTGTTGTACCCGGATGCCACGCTTGTCGATGCTCGTGTTAAGCAGCACTGGTTTATAAAGTTTTCCCGCAATCAAGCGCTTGAGCGCGATCAGGCCATTTTGCGCAGCGAGTATCTTTACTACAAAGCGCTGCATACGCTGGGTATCGATACTGTCCCGGCGCAAGGTCTGGCATGGGAAGAGGGGCGTAAGCCGAGTCTGTGGATGCAGCGCTTTGATCGCAGGGTTACGGCTCAGGGGGTAGAGCGGCTGGCGGTGGAGTCGGTTTACTCATTAGCCCAAGTGACCGAGGCTGGCAGTGACATGAGCCACCTTGAAGTGATCGAGTTATTGGCAGCGTTGTGGAAGCGGGCGGGGCAGCAGGCGCAAATCCCAGATTTGGTGGCTGAATATTTGCGTCGCGATCTATTGAATAAAATCTTGGGCAACAGCGATAACCATGGACGCAATACCGCGATCATTCGTGAGGCGGACTCATTTCGTTTGGCTCCGATCTACGACTTGGCGCCCATGGTGATGGATGATGAAGACATTACCCGTACCACCAAGTGGGGCGCAGATGTTGAGAGAGCAGGGCAGATTAATTGGCGGGCCGCCTGTGAGTTGCTGAGCGCGATTATTGCGCCAGATTTGGCCTTTGAGCGCTTGCGCCACGATGCGCTGCAATTATTGGCGTTGCCTGACGTGCTTAGCGCCAGTGGCTTGCCTGACCTAACGATGAATCACCCGCAAATTGCGCTTAAAAATCTGCAACAACGCTTACAAGAATGGGGCCTCAAATGACCCTTAGCATTGATGTGCGCCAGTTGAAGATCGAGAACATTGAGGCTGATTTGGCTCGGGGCAAGATCACGTTAGGCGAGGCGGTGAGGCGATTGAGGGTTGATGTCACCACGTTGCAGCAAACCCGATTTGCCGGGATGTGCAAAATCTCGGTTCGCACCTTGATCCAAATCGAGGGCGACGAAGGTAATCCAACACTCAAATCCCTGAATGCAGTCTTCAAGCCTTTTGGCTTGCAGATGGGCGTGGTTCGTCGACCAAAAAGTTTTTAAATCCCTTCCGTACACAAAAACGCCCAACAGTCCTTGTTGGGCGTGTTGATCAAAATTTAATCAGCGATAGCTCTGCATTCTTCAAGCGTCTTGATTTGGCCACTTTTGGGTTGGTTATCCAGTGCCAGCCATTTTTCAAAGCCGGTCGCGATAGCGGGCCATTCCGTACTGATAATGCTGTACCACGTAGTATCACGATTCTTGCCTTTAGCGACCATATGCTGGCGGAAGACGCCTTCGTATGTGTACCCCAATCGTACTGCTGTACGCTTGGATCTGGCGTTCTCGTTGTTGCACTTCCACTCCAGACGACGATTACCCAGTGCGAAGGATTCTTTGGCCAGCAAGTAGGCGGCTTCGGTACTTTTTGGTGAGCGCTGCATCGGCGCGCCGAATGTGACGTGGCCGATTTCGATGCGCCCGTGCTCGGGCACGATGGACATCAGGCTAAGCAGGCCTTGCGCCTGACCATTGGCTTTGTCGATGACGGTGTAGAAGTACGGGTCGAGGCTGGCGGCATTGCTGTTGAGCCACTCATCAAATGCCGCGCGTTCTGTGAAAGGGCCGCAGGCCAGGTAGTCCCAGAGTTTGGGATCGCCTTCAGGCCCTTCCAAGGCTAGCCATAAATCATCGCCATGACGCTGTGGGTCTAGCTTTTCCAGACGAATGTAACGCCCCTCAAGTACCTGATTGTGCGGGCGCTTGGCGGGCTGCCAGTGTTCTAGAGATTGAGGCATCACGGGTTCCTTATTTATGACAAGGCTTTGCGAAACTGGATAAAGCCAGGGCGTTCGGCAATGCGCTCGTAGAGTTGGATCGCGGTGGCGTTGGTTTCCTGGGTCAACCAATGAACCTTGGCGCAGTGCTTGTCGCGAGCCTGGGCGTAAACGTGCTCGATCAACAGGCGGCCGGCACCCGTGCCGCGCACGTCGGGGCTGACAAACAAGTCTTGAAGGTAGCAGGAGTTACCCATGCTCCAGTTGGAGCGGTGATAAATGAACTGCACGATGCCCACAGCCCTGTCGCCCAGCCAGGCAATGGCCAGGTGGGTCGGTTCGGCCGGGTCGAGAAAACGCTGCCAAGTGGATTGGCTGACTTCGGCGGGCAGTTCGGTTTTGTAGAACGTCAGGTACGCCTGCCAGAGCGGCAGCCACTGGTCGTGATCGGCGGCGGTGGCGGGTTTGATCTGTAGGTGCTGAGCCATGTTGCTATTCCTTAGCCATTAAGTGGGCGAGTGCGTGGTCGTGTGAATTGCTGTTGGCCAACAGGCCGTCACGCACACCGATCTGGTCGGCCGCGCTGCGGTTTTGGCTGAGTTTGCGTTTACCGATAAGTCGCGAGATGGGAAGGCTGAAACCCACAATGGCCTTGAGCATGCTGTCGATGTAATCGCGGGGAGCGTCGCTGACCGCCCAGGGGGCTGGCCGATTGGCTTCATGCTTGCTGCTCAGTCGGCTGACCAATGCCAGCAGGCGCTCGGCGTCATCGAACACCTCGGCCTGGCCGTATGCGTGAACGGCGAGGTAGTTCCAGGTGGGCACCGATTTACCGTCCACCGCTTTGCTCGGATAGAAAGACGGGCTGATGTAGGCCTGTTCGCCCGCAAAAATCACCAGCGCCTCGGCCCCTTCGGCCAATGCCTGCCAATGTGGATTCGCCCGCGCCAGATGCCCGTATAACGTGCCGTGGGTGCCTTCGTCCGGGTTGAGCAGCAGCGGAACATGGCTGGCGATCAGGCCTTGGCTGCCGTGGGTAATCAGCACGGGCAAGGGGGTGGCTTGCATCTGTTCATGCAAGGTGGCGGTGTCGTTTTCAGCAAAGGCGCGGGGAACGTACATAGAAAATTTCCTTGGCGTATGGCTGCATCCTAGGCAGGCTATTGGTTCGTTGTAAGAGCCATTACGGGTCATTTTTATAGGTCCAATCCATGCCTGATTCAGCGTTGTCCATTGCTTTCAATCCGGCCGGAATCGAGCTGGACCCTAAAAAAGGCTTGAGCGCTCAGCTGTATCAGGCGCTGCGCCAACGGGTGCTCGACGGTCGGCTCAACAGTGGTTCGCGGCTGCCAGCCAGTCGCGACCTGGCGGCAGCACTTGGGGTTTCGCGCAACAGCGTGGTGCGCGCTTACGATCAGCTCTATGCCGAGGGTTTTATCGAGGGTCGGGTCGGGGATGGGACCTATGTGGCTCGATTGCCTGAAAAAGCATTACCGCTGAAAAAGTTGTCCACCAACTTATCCACAGGGTTTTCAACAAGCTTACCCACAGGGTTATCCACAAAAATGGGTGATTTACCTGTGATTACATCCAGTAAAGTTATCCACAGCTCGGCATTGGGGAGGGTTGTTCAGCACCCATTACCGTTGCCCGCCAAGGGGGCGCCACGGGCGTTTCGGGTGGGGGTTCCGGCCTATGATTTGTTCCCGTTTGAGGTCTGGAGCAAGCTCCAGGCGGCTTTTTGGCGCAAGCCAGATTTGCACTATCTGTGCTACGGCGACCCGGCAGGCGAACAGCGGCTGCGAGAATTAATTGCTGTCTATTTGCGTACGTCGCGTGGTTTATCGTGCTCGCCTGAGCAAATTTTGATCACCAGCGGCGCACAGCAAGGAATTAGCCTTTGTGCACAGTTGCTGGTAGAGCCGGGACGGGGTGTTGCTGTGGAAAACCCAGGCTATCGCGCAGCGGCTCAAGCCTTTGCGATTGCAGGGGCTCATGTACAGGGTGTGGCGGTCGATCAGGAAGGCATGGATTGTGCGGCGCTGGCGGGGTTAAACGATTGCACGCTGGCCTACGTGACCCCCTCGCATCAGTACCCGACAGGCGTGACGATGAGCCTGGCTCGGCGCCTTGAATTGCTGGCGTGGGCCGAGCGCGAACAGGGCTGGATTGTCGAAGACGACTACGATGGCGAGTACCGTTATTCGGGGGCGCCATTGGCTCCGCTGGCGGCATTGGACCGTCAGGGTCGGGTGATTTACGTGGGCACTTTCGGCAAGGTGGCATTTCCAGCGTTGCGCCTGGGTTATGTGGTACTGCCGCCAGCCTTGGTGGAGCCATTTGCTCAGCGGCGTGCGTTGGACATGCGCCATTCGGAGGTCAGCACTCAAGTGGTGATGGCTGAGTTCATGGCGGCGGGGCATTTTCAGCGGCATATCCGTCGCATGCGCCGTGCTGCGCTGGCGCGGCGCAACGCCTTGCTGGCGGATTGGCCGACCGATGTTTGTGGATTGGGCGTGGCACCGTGCGTTGTGGCGGGCTTGCACTTGACTGTGCCGGTCAGCAGTTATGAGCGCGAGCAGACCTTGCTGGCGCAGGCTGAACAGGTTGGGGTTGAGATCAACGGTTTAAGCCGCTATTGGCTGGACGACTCGATTGAGCCTGTGGATAAACGCGCGGGGCTGGTGCTGGGGTTTGCAGCGGTGCCGGAGGCTGACATCAAGGCAGCGTTGGGGCGGTTGAGAAAAGTGTGGCGATGAATTTACGTGGCATGAAGCCTCGTAGCAGTTGCCGAGCTCTGCGAGGCTACGTCCGATTGCGTAGCGATCGTAAACCCGGAGAGCCCGATTTAACTGAAGAACCGAGATAGCCTATTTACGACTGCTACGCAGCCGGACGTAGCCTCGCAGAGCTCGGCAACTGCTACGGGGTGTAGTTAAGCCTTGAATAAAGAAGGCATCAAGACCGTTGCTTCCACTCTTTTTACGCCTTGGAAATGTTCAAAAACCCTTCCAGCACGTTGACTGCGTTTACGCCGATTTCTTCGACCGCGTAGCCGCCTTCCATCACGAACAGGGTCGGTTTACCCAAGCGCGCAATGCGCTCGCCCATGAGCAGGTAGTCCGGGCTGTCGAGCTTGAACTGCGAAATTGGGTCGTTCTTGAAGGTGTCCACGCCGAGCGAAACCACCACTACGTCGGCGTTGTAGCGTTCGATCTGGGTGCAAGCCTGCTCAAGGGCAGCGCTCCAGCGATCCCAGCCTGAACCGGCGGCCAGCGGGTAGTTGAAGTTGAAGCCTTCGCCCGCGCCTTCCCCGAGCTCATCGTCGTAGCCCAGAAAGAACGGGAACTCAGCTTCGGGGTGGCCGTGGATCGAGGTGAACAGCACGTCATTGCGATCATAAAAAATCGACTGCGTGCCGTTGCCGTGGTGGTAGTCCACGTCGAGGATGGCGACCTTGCGGTGGCCCTGATCAAGGAACGCTTGTGCCGCAATGGCGGCGTTGTTGAGGTAGCAATAGCCGCCCATCAAATCGCTGGCCGCGTGATGGCCCGGCGGACGGCACAGCGCAAATGCACTATGTGCGCCGTTCTGGATGGCAGCCTGCGCGGTCAGTGCGACTTGTGCTGCGCTGTAGGCTGCGCGCCAGGTGCCCGCGGTAATCGGTGCGCCACCGTCAAAGCTGTAATAACCCAACTGGCCATGCAGGCTGGTGGGGACAACGGCGCGCAGAGTACGGGCCGGCCACGTGTACGGGAGCAGGTCGCCGTCTTTGCCATGTTCGAGCCAGCGGTCCCAGGCGCCCTGGAAAAAATCCAGGTAGGCCTCGCTGTGAATACGCTGAATCGGGTCGCGGCCAAAGTCCTGCGGGCCTTGCACGGGGCCGAGTTTGCGGGTTTGTACCCGTTGCAGAATATGGTCTGCGCGTGAGGGCATTTCGAAGCAAGGCAGCAATTGCCCGTCGATCAACTCACAGCGGCCATGATGCAGATGATGATCATCAGAATAGATAGTCAGCATTTTCTTATTCTCCGTAGGCTTGATCGGTGGCCTACAGTTTTGCGGCGCAGGATGTTTCAGAGAACGGCAGGAGCGGCCAAAAGGAGATCGATACGGCCGAAATAGCTGTCCGAAATTCGCCCCTTTTCAGGGCATTTATGCCCGAAACTGGCTCGGTGACACGCCACTCCACCGCACGAACGCATGACGAAAGCTCGCTGTTTCGCTGAAACCCAGCGTGTCGGCAATTCGATAAATCGGCCATTCGGTCTCGTGAAGCAACAGCTTGGCGCGCTCAAAGCGCAGTTCGTCGAGCAGCCCTTGATAGCTGCACCCGGCGTCATGCAGGTGCCGACGCAAGGTGCGCGGCGAGCAGTTCATTTGTTCGGCCAGGCCTTCGAGCCCCGGCGCGGCATGCAGTTGGGCGGCGAGCAGTTGGCGGATGCGCGATAACCAGGTTTGGCGCCCGGTGAACTCCAGGTTTTGCTTGCGGCAGCGCTCAGCCATGGCCTGGTGGGTGATGGCATCGGCCAGCGGCAGAGGGTGATCAAGCCACTGTTTGGCAAAGGCGAACGCGTTGTCGGGGGCCTCAAACTGGCGCGGGCAATTGAAGGTGTGTTCGTAGCGCGCGTGGTAGTCCGGCTTGCTATGAGCGAAGCGTGCGGCCACTAACGGCAACGATTGCCCGATCAGGTCTTCGCAAATGACTTTGAGTGACACCATGCACAATTGCGCATTGAACACGGCCAGCTGCGGGTCTTCGTGGTACTGGTCAGCGCAGAACCAGACCTGATCCCCGTCGACTGCCAGGCTCAGCTCAAACAGTGTTCCCAGCAGTGCCGGGTAGCGTATGGCCAAGCGCAAAGCGTCACCTAAGGTGGCACTGGTGAGTAGGGCGTAACCCAGCATGCCGTAGGACGACACATGCATGCGGCGCCCCAGTTCCAGGCCGATTTCACGCCGCAGGGCCACGGCGTTGGCGCACACGCGCATTTCTTGATTGGTGGTGATGCGAATGTCTGCGCGGCTCAAGTCCGCGGCCCGTATGCCGCTGCCTGCTAGCAGGGCTTCGCTGGGCAAGCCTTCGGCTTTGAAGGTGCTGAGCACCAGCGAAACCGCATTAAGTGTGGTGAGGTGTGAATGCAGCATGCTCGCTTCCTGCGTGGAGGTGCTGGAAGCGAGCAAGTTGTGTGCCGGGCGTTGGACACACTTTTGTAGGAAATGGGCTTAGGCCAACTCGCCGCACAGGTCCAATTCGACCAAGCGGCGCACATCTGTAACTGGCAAGCCTGAGCCCAGCAATGCATTCAGTTTGCCGAACGCTGCTTCGCGGGTCATGCCGCCACCCGAGAGCACACCAACCCCACGCAAGCGGCTGCCTGCTTCGTACACATCCAGTTCCACACCGCCTTCGTGGCATTGGGTAATGGCGACGACCACGATGTCTTTTTCGTACGCCTGTTGCAGGCTAGACAGAAACGCCGGGTTGTCGCTGGGGCCGGTGCCGCTGCCGAAACACTCCAGCACCAGGGCCTGAATACCGCTGCCCAGAATGGCATCCAGTTGTGCGGCACCGATCCCCGGCACCAGCGGCAATACACCGACGCTGGCTTCTTGCTTGGGCTGTTGATACGTCAGTGCGAGCGGCAAGGATTCGGCCTTTGTGCCGCCACCGTTGCGCTTGAGCGCAACAAACGGGTGGTGGCCGAAGCTGCGCACTTTGGCGCAGCGAGTCGGGGCCAGCAGTTCGCCGTGGAAGTACAGTTGCACGCCATGAGGCTGGCCTTGGCCCAAAGCACTTAATGCGCCGCTGACGTTTGGCCAGGCGTCGCTGTCGGGCACGCCCGCAGGCAACATGGAGCCGGTAAAAAGTACGGGGGCTTGCAAGCCCAGTAGCTGGAAGCACATGGCGGCTGCGCTGTAAGCCAACGTATCGGTGCCGTGCAGGACCAATACCGAATCGCAGCCATCCTGTTCGACGGCTTCGAGGATCGCTGCGCGCAGTCGAAGCCAGTAGGCGGGCGTCATGTTGGCGCTGTCGATCAGCGGGCTCATCTCGCGAAAACGCCACTGTGGTACGCGCAGTTGCGGTTGGCTGGCCAGGTAGTCGCTCATGCGGGCTTCAAAGCCAGATGCAGGGGCAAGGCCGTTGGCGCTGGCTTGCATGCCAATGGTGCCGCCGGTGTAGAGCACCATGACGCGCTGGGCAATGTGATGAGTGGCTGTCATTTAAAGTCCCCCTAAGCAAAAACGCGGCGGTTCTGTCAGAACCGCCGCGTTGTTATTAGCGTTTTGTGTCTTCGGTCTTGGCCGGTGGCAGAGGCGGCCAAGCTTTTAAGTCCAGATCCAGATCCGGGAATTTACTGGAATCGAACACGGGTGTCTTGATCCCTGCGCGGCGCTGGTCGTCGTAGTCCTTGAGCACGCGCATGCAAATCTTGAACAGCATCGCCAAGGCGATCAGGTTGACGAAGGCCAGCAGGGTCATGGTGATGTCTGCGAAGGCGAAGACGGTTTGCAGGTTCTCAATCGAGCCCCACACAATCAGCGCCAACACCAAGGCGCGATAGCCCAACAGCGCTTTGCGGCTTTCCCCAACCAGGAAGCGCAGGTTGTTTTCGCCCAGGTAGTAGTTGTAGAGCATCGAGGTGAACACGAACAACGCCAGTGCCACGCTGATGAATACCCGGCCCCATTCGCCGACGACAGCGGCCAGCGAGTTTTGGGTGAGGGCAATGCCGTCGCCTTCAAAGCCCGGGGTATAGAAGCCGGACAGCAGAATCAGCAACGCGGTGCAGGTGCAGATCACGAAGGTGTCGAGGAATACGCTGAACGCCTGAACCACGCCTTGGGCAATCGGGTGTTCTACGTCGGCCACCGCGGCCACGTTCGGGGCGCTACCCAGACCGGCTTCGTTGGCGAAAACGCCACGTTTAACACCCATGACAATCGCGCTGCCGATCAGACCGCCAAACACGGGGTCCATGCCGAAAGCGCTTTTCACGATGTGGCCGAGCATGGCGGGCACTTGATCGAATTGCAGCACGATCACGTAAACCGTCACGGCGATGTAAGCCAGGGTTTTGACCGGCACCAGCAGGTCCGCGACCGAAGCGATACGCTTGATACCGCCGATAAACACCAGGCCCAACAGCACGGCAATGACCACGCCGGTGTAGTTGACGTTAAAGCCGAAGGCGTTTTCCAGCGAGTGGGTCACGGCGTGCGCTTGCAGGCCCATGAAGGCAAAACCAAAGGTGACCAGCAGCAAGACGGCCATCAATTTGCCCATCCAGCTTTTGCCCAGGCCGTGCTTCATATAGAAGGACGGGCCACCGCGCAGTTGGCCTTCAGCGTCGCGACGCTTGTACAACTGGCCCAGCGAGCATTCGATCAGGCTGCTGGACATGCCGACCAGGGCGGTCACCCACATCCAGAACACTGCACCGGGGCCGCCGAGGGTCACGGCGATGCCGACACCGGCAATGTTACCCGCGCCTACACGGCCCGCCAGGCTCAGCATCAATGCCTGAAACGAGCTGAGTTGGCCAGCGCTGCTGCGCAGGCTGTCTTTGAAAACGGCAAACATGTGCAGGAAGTAACGAAACTGAACGAAACGCGAGCGGATCGTGAAGTAGCCACCGAGCCCAACCATGAGCACGATTAGTACTTTCCCTGAGAGGAAGTCATTGATGACTTCTAGCATGGATTATTCCTCGCTGTTTTTATCTGATGGCAAAACGACCGGATCAGGGTTACCCATTACGCCCGTCAAGACAGGGCATAAAGCTAGGTAATCAAAGGGATCCTGGCCATGTTGCTGCTTGGTTTACGATGCTGTTTCCGTACTGTCGGCGGCCGCTACTGTAGGGGCCGCGCACGGGAAGAGGGGCGGCACTATACCTAGGAGTGTAGGAAGCGTCTCCATAAGTGACTGATTTTTCATGTGTGAGTCGTCCGAAAAGCCCGAAACAAAATCTGTAGCCGCTGCCGCAGGCTGCGATTTTTTGAGCGAGCCATCGGTCGGGGGCTACGCAAAACATGTAGCAGTTGCCGAAGGCTACGTCCGATTGCGCAGCGATCGTAAATCCTGAATACGCAGTATTGCTGGTGCATCGAGGTGTCTGATTTTACGGCGGCTTCGCCCCCGGACGTAGCCTTCGGCAACTGCTACGAAAACGCACAGCGCCCTCAAATCGCAGGCAAAAAAAAGGGCCTGCAGATGTGTCTGCAAGCCCTCAAAAGGTGAGAGGTGTCTAGTCCCTCGACCTGGTGAGCTTCAAATCTGTAGCGGGTGTTACGGCGTTAGTCCTTCAAAGGCACCAAACGCGGGGCAATCATGTTTTCCGGGCGCAGGATGTCGTCGAGCATGGCGTCGTCGAGCAAGCCTTCTTCGCGCACCAGTTCCAGTACGCCGCGGCCGCTTTCAAGGGCGATACGGGCGATACGGGTGGCGTTTTTGTAGCCGATGTACGGGTTCAGTGCGGTGACCAGGCCGATCGAGTGTTCGACCAGTTCACGGCAGCGAGCTTCGTTGGCGGTGATGCCGACGATGCAGTGCTCGCGCAGCATGTCCATGGCGCGTTGCAGCAAGCGGATCGAGTCGAGAATCTTGAAGGCGATCAGCGGCTCCATCACGTTCAGTTGCAGTTGGCCGCCTTCGGCTGCCATGGTCAGCGCCAAGTCGTTACCGATGACCTGGAACGCCACCTGGTTAACGGCTTCCGGAATAACCGGATTGACCTTGCCGGGCATGATCGAGCTGCCTGGCTGACGTGCCGGCAGGTTGATTTCGTTGATGCCGGTGCGTGGGCCGCTGGACAGCAGGCGCAGGTCGTTGCAGATCTTCGACAGCTTGACCGCGGTGCGCTTGAGCATGCCGGAGAACAGCACGAAGGCGCCCATGTCGGAGGTGGCTTCGATCAGGTCGGCGGCCGGTACCAGCGGTTGACCGCTGATCAGCGCCAGACGCTGTACGGCCAGCGCTTGATAGCGCGGGTCGGCGTTGATGCCGGTGCCGATCGCGGTGCCGCCCAGGTTCACTTCAGTCAGCAGTTCCGGGGCCAGCGTCTTCAGACGGGCCAGGTCTTCGCCCATGGTGGTGGCGAATGCACGGAATTCTTGACCCAAGGTCATCGGCACGGCGTCTTGCAGTTGGGTGCGACCCATCTTCAGGACGTGGTTGAATTCTGCACCTTTGGCTGCGAAAGCCTGAATCAGGCTGTCGAGGCTGGCCAGCAGTGCGTCATGACCCAGCAGCAGACCCAAGCGGATCGCGGTCGGGTAAGCATCGTTGGTCGACTGCGCCATGTTGACGTCGTCGTTCGGGTGCAGGTACTGGTACTCGCCTTTCTGGTGACCCATTGCTTCGAGGGCAATGTTGGCGATCACTTCGTTGGCGTTCATGTTGGTGGACGTACCGGCGCCACCTTGAATCATGTCGACCACGAACTCTTCGTGGAAATCACCGCGGATCAATCGTGCACAGGCTTCGCTGATAGCGGCGTGCTTGGCTGCGCTCAGATGACCCAGTTCACGGTTGGCATCAGCAGCGGCCTGTTTGACCATTGCCAGACCTACAACCAGTTTTGGGTAATGCGAAATCGGAACGCCTGAAAGGCGGAAGTTATTCACCGCTCGCAGGGTCTGGATGCCGTAATACGCTTGAGCCGGTACTTCGAGGGCGCCAAGCAGGTCGTTTTCTGTGCGGAATGATGCAGCGGAGGACATGATAGAAATCATCTCGATATGGACCCGGTCTGGGCCGGAACGCTGCGAATCCTAGGCTTGCGGACTATTTTGGGCCAATGCCTTTAAACACTAACCTATGCAGAAACGGCATAATGCCGACGTGACGCGACGGCCGCGTCGAACGTGCGACCCAATTTGGTGCGCGTCCGGGAGGACTCGATGAATCTCGAAAGTAAATGGTTAGAGGACTTCAGTGCCTTGGCTGCAACCCGCAGCTTTTCTCAGGCAGCGGAGCGTCGTTTCGTCACTCAGCCTGCCTTCAGTCGGCGTATTCGCAGCCTGGAAGCGGCGCTGGGGCTGACCTTGGTGAATCGTTCCCGCACCCCGGTGGAGTTGACTGCGGCCGGTCAGCTGTTTTTGGTCACGGCACGTACCGTGGTGGAGCAGTTGGGTGAGGTGTTGCGTCATCTTCATCACCTTGAAGGCGGGCAGGGTGAGGTCATGCAAGTGGCTGCAGCGCACTCGCTGGCGCTGGGGTTTTTCCCGCGCTGGATTGCTCAATTGCGCAACGAAGGGCTGAACATCGCTACGCGGCTGGTTGCGACTAACGTCGGAGATGCGGTGCATGCCTTGCGCGAAGGTGGCTGCGATTTGATGCTGGCTTTTTACGATCCAGATGCGGCATTGCAGATGGACCCGGAGATTTTTCCGTCTTTGCACTTGGGCAATACCGAAATGCTGCCGGTGTGTGCTGCTGATGTGGACGGCAAACCGCTGTTCGATCTGGAGGGTGACGCCAGCGTGCCGTTGTTGGCTTACAGCGCCGGGGCCTTTTTAGGGCGTTCGGTGAATTTGCTGCTGCGCCAACGCAGCCTGCGCTTTACCACTATTTATGAAACTGCCATGGCTGACAGTCTTAAAAGCATGGCGCTTGAAGGGCTGGGTATTGCCTGGGTGCCGCATTTAAGTGTGCGGGCTGAGTTGGCGCGCGGTGAGTTGGTGGTGTGTGGTGGTACGCAATGGCACGTGCCGTTGGAGATACGCCTTTATCGCTGTGCTCTGGTCCGTAAAGCCAACGTGCGTTTGTTGTGGCGCAAATTGGAGAGCGCGGCTCAGCCGGAATAAGTTGACGTTAAGCCAACGTGCCCTCTTTAGGGGCGAGCTGGCCGTACCGTTAACGGGGCATCGGGCTTGACCGCAGGGTCAGTAAAACCGGCTCTTTTGGTGATTGATAAAGCCGCAGACAGATGGTCGTCAAAGGTGCTTTCAAGCGACTTCTTCGGTGTATACTGCGCGGCCTTCGGCTGGCTTGACCGGCCTTAATTCCTATAACAAGCCACGTCGGATCCTCCACGTGGCTTGTTGTTTTTTGACGCGCCTGCGGGCGCCCAAGAGAAGAGGCGCGACGATGAGTGCACTGGTAGGCGTGATCATGGGCTCCAAGTCCGATTGGTCCACCCTCAGCCACACCGCCGATATGCTGGAAAAACTCGGCATTCCTTACGAAGTGAAAGTGGTCTCTGCCCACCGCACTCCGGACTTGCTGTTCCAGTATGCCGAAGAGGCCGAAGGCCGCGGGATCGAGGTCATTATTGCCGGAGCCGGTGGCGCAGCCCACTTGCCAGGCATGTGTGCCGCTAAAACCCATTTGCCAGTGCTCGGCGTGCCGGTGCAGTCAGCGATGCTCTCGGGCGTAGATTCGCTGCTGTCCATCGTACAAATGCCGGCCGGTATTCCGGTTGCCACTCTGGCCATCGGTAAAGCAGGCGCGATTAACGCCGCCTTGCTGTCGGCGAGCATCCTGGGCGCCAAGCACCCGCAGTTTCACACCGTATTGAAAGCATTCCGTGCTGAGCAGACTGACAGCGTGCTGGACAATCCAGACCCGCGCGAAGCCTGAGGTTTTAGACGATGAAAATCGGTGTAATCGGTGGCGGCCAACTGGGCCGCATGCTGGCTCTGGCGGGAACTCCGCTGGGCATGAACTTCGCTTTCCTGGATCCAGCGCCTGACGCCTGCGCAGCAGCGCTGGGTGAGCACCTTCGTGCGGATTACAGCGACCCGGATCATTTGCGTCAGTTGGCCGACGAAGTCGATCTGGTGACGTTTGAGTTCGAAAGCGTTCCGGCTGAAACCGTGGCCTTCCTGTCGCAATTCGTCCCGGTTTACCCGAGTGCCGAAGCGCTGCGCATTGCGCGTGATCGCTGGTTCGAGAAGAGCATGTTCAAAGACTTGGGCATTCCGACGCCTGCGTTTGCCGACATTCAGTCCCAGGCGGATCTGGACGCTGCGGTGGCCACTATCGGTTTGCCTGCCGTGCTCAAAACCCGCACCTTGGGTTATGACGGCAAGGGTCAGAAAGTGCTGCGTACGCCGGCGGATGTCGTGGGTACGTTTGCCGAACTGGGCAGCGTCGCGTGCCTGCTGGAAGGTTTTGTTCCGTTTACGGGTGAAGTGTCGCTGATTGCCGTACGCGGCCGTGATGGCGAAACACAGTTCTACCCGCTGGTGCATAACACTCACGACAGCGGCATTCTCAAGTTGTCGGTGGCCAGCACCGATCACCCGCTGCAAGCCTTGGCCGAAGACTATTCCAGTCGTGTGCTCAAGCAACTGGATTATGTCGGCGTGATGGCGTTCGAGTTCTTTGAAGTCGACGGTGGCCTCAAAGCCAACGAAATCGCCCCGCGTGTGCACAACTCCGGCCACTGGACCACCGAAGGCGCCGAGTGCAGCCAGTTCGAAAACCACTTGCGTGCCATCGCTGGCCTGCCGCTGGGTTCGACGGCCAAAGTGGGTGAGAGCGCGATGCTTAACTTTATTGGCCGCGTACCGCCGGTTGAGAAGGTCATTGCGATTGCCGACTGCCATTTGCACCACTACGGCAAGGCCTTCAAGGCTGGCCGCAAGGTCGGCCACGCCAACCTGCGCTGCGCCGACATGGCGACCCTGCAAGCGCAGATCTTGCGTGTTGAGGCGCTGATCGACGAGGCATAAGCCTGCAGTCGATGGAACCATTCGGTTCTTGTTGCTCTCTGATGGCGTGATACCAAAGTGCTGACTAGGCTTTGGTTAACGCCATCTAAAGAGAGGAAGCGTCCATGGGCATCATCGGAACCATTTTTATCGGCTTGATCGTCGGCCTGCTGGCTCGTTTCCTGAAACCCGGCGATGACAGCATGGGATGGATCATGACTATCCTGCTGGGTATCGGTGGTTCGTTGGCGGCGACGTATGGTGGCCAAGCGCTGGGTATCTACCAGGCAGGCCAGGGCGCCGGTTTTATCGGTGCTGTGATTGGCGCGATCGTCTTGTTGGTGATTTACGGCCTGGTCACGAAAAAGAGCTGATTCAAGCCTTCGGCGCTCTCTGTCTGAGTGACAGAGAGCGCTAGAATGCGCGCCGTCATCAGCCCTCTTTTACTGAGCCCGTCATGCGTCGTCTTGTAGCGATTTTTCTTTTGCTGGGCTGCGGCCTGGTACACGCGGCAGAATTGCCCGAAACCGACTGGCTTGACCTGATGCCCAAGTCGGATCAAAAAGCCCTCGAAGAAATGCCCGAAATCGACCATGACTCGCCTGAAGCTCAGGGGACGTTTACCGATAAGGGTGGCTTGAAACAAAGCAAAGGCCTGCCGGCCGTGATGTATTCCAACAAAACCGTCGCCAGCATGAACGGCAAAAATATCCGTTTGGGTGGTTATCCGGTGCCATTGGAAACAGATGCCAAGGGTCGCAGCACACTGTTTTTCCTGGTGCCATACCCGGGCGCGTGCATCCATGTGCCACCGCCGCCACCGAACCAGTTGGTGCTGGTGCGTTATCCAAAAGGCTTGAAGCTGGACGACATCTACACGCCGCTGTGGGTGATGGGCACGCTAAAGGTCGAGAAGGTCAGTAATGACTTGGCGGATGCCGCCTATGCGCTAGATGCGAGCAAGGTACGGGTTGTGGTTGAGGCGGATTTGTAGCCGTTGTGGGCCTGATACCAATTAATTGTGGGAGCGGGCTTGCCCGCGATGGTATCGACGCGGTTTGACAGAAAAACCGCATCGCTTGCATCGCTGGCAAGCCAGGCCCCCACAGGTTTTGTGTCCGTCAGGTTTTAAGCTGTTTGCTGGCGATACTTACACCCAGCGTATGACTCGCGCCCGGTTCCAGCGTAATCACGTCATCCATCACATTGGCGGTTTCGATGCACAGCATGCGCTGCCAGCCATCGGGCGCCATGTCGCTGAAGGTGGCGGTCTTGTCGGTCCACGGGTTCCAGATCACAGCAGTGCGTGAGCCACGGCTGGTCAGTTCGATGCTGCGGTGCCAGTCGGCATCGACAATGCTCAACTGCTGCGGTGTATCGAGGTAGATGCGGTCGGTCTCGCCGCTGAAGGTTAGCGCGCCGTTTTGCTGGACGTGTTTCCAGTCGTCGAGCGTTTCGATGTACGTCAGCCCGTCCAGGCCGTCCACGTGAACTTTGCGCACATCACTGACAGCAAAGTAGCTGTGCAACGCTTGGCTGATGCTGACCGGCGTATCGCTGCGGTTATGGCTGGTTAAGCTGACGTGCAACTGGGTATCGAGACGAATGTTCAGGGTCAGCGCCACGTCGTGCGGCCAGCCGGGCAAGCCGCCTTCGATATGAGGCAGGCCCAATTCAATGTGCAGCGCTTCGCCTGCGTCATCGATTTCCAGCACTTCCCACTCGCGGGTGCGCACCAGGCCGTGAGCGGTTGCAGGTTCATCGCTGACGCGCATGGCCTGTACGCTTTGCGGATTGCGCGCCAAATTACCGAACCATGGCCAGCACACGGGCATGCCCGTGCGGATGCCTTTGCCTTCTTTGAACTGGGCTTTTTCATTGAGCCAGACAATCGGCGGCTCATCGCCAACCTGATAGCTGAGCACTTGCGCGCCTTGTTTGGCGACCAGCAGTTGGGCCTGACCATGCTGAAAGTGCCAGCACTCCAGTTCGTCCAGGGTGAGAGACTCAATGTGGTGCATGACAGGCTCTTTTTTTCGGGGCGGATTAGCGGCGTGGTGGAACGGAACGTGTGCGGCCGCTGCCATCAATGGCTACGAACACAAACACGGCTTCGGTGACTTTGCGCCATTCGCTGGACAGCGGGTCGTCGCTCCAGACTTCAACCATCATCTGGATCGAGCTGCGGCCGATTTCCAGTGCCTGGGTGTAGAACGACAACTGTGCGCCGACGGCCACAGGTACCAGAAATGCCATGCGATCAATCGCGACCGTTGCAACACGGCCACCGGCGACCTTGCTGGCCATTGCGGTGCCTGCCAGGTCCATTTGCGAGACTAGCCAGCCGCCAAAAATATCGCCGAAACCATTGGTTTCGCGTGGCAGGGCGGTGATTTGCAAGGCCAGGTCGCCTTGCGGGATTGGATCTTCTTGTTCGAGCTCTAGCATGCCAAAGGGCCTCTGACCCGTGATTCATCATGTGTACTGCGGGTGAATAGACGTCTTTAGAAAAACGATTCAGCCCGAACATACTACGTTCGTCACGTTCTTCATAAGCCGCGCGAAGAGAAACTCGGCGAAACCGGCTGGAGAGTGTCTAGCAGGCGTTTCGCACAGCAACTTCAGCAGTTGCTGAATGTTTCTTACGGCCTGCGAGTATATCGGGCCATCGTCCGCCCGACGACCTCCTGATTCGGCTTTTTCAGCACGCCATGCGTCTAGCTCTGTGCTTTTGCAAACAATTTGTTATCTTTCAAAACCTGCCAAGCCCTGCCGGCGTAGATGCAGCTTTTCGTCGAGCCTAATAAGAGAAGCAATACCCCATGATCACTGAGTCTTCCAGCGCCGCGCCACCTTCGCGACCGTTAACCCGTAATGACTACAAAACGTTGTCGCTGTCTGCTTTGGGCGGGGCGCTAGAGTTTTACGACTTCATTATTTTTGTGTTCTTCGCCACGGTAGTCGGGAAGCTGTTTTTCCCGGCGGACATGCCGGAGTGGCTACGCCTGATGCAAACCTTCGGCATTTTTGCCGCAGGTTACCTGGCTCGCCCATTGGGCGGCATCGTCATGGCGCACTTCGGCGACCTGCTGGGGCGCAAAAAGATGTTCACCTTGAGCATTTTCATGATGGCCGTACCGACCCTGATCATGGGCCTGCTGCCGACCTATGCGCAGATCGGCCTGTGGGCACCGATTCTCTTGCTGCTGATGCGCGTCATCCAGGGCGCTGCCATTGGCGGTGAAGTGCCCGGCGCATGGGTATTTGTGGCTGAACACGTGCCGCCACGTCACGTTGGCTACGCCTGCGGCACCCTGACCTGCGGTCTGACGGCGGGTATTTTGCTGGGCTCATTGATGGCCACGGCGATCAATACGATCTACACACCGGCTGAGGTCTCTGATTACGCGTGGCGGATTCCTTTCTTGATGGGCGGTGTATTCGGGCTGTTCTCGGTGTACCTGCGCCGCTGGCTGCACGAAACCCCGGTGTTTGCCGAGCTGCAACTGCGCAAGGCATTGGCCGAAGAAGTGCCGCTCAAGACCGTTCTGCGTGACCATCGTGGCGCAATTGTGGTGTCGATGCTGCTGACCTGGTTGCTGTCGGCCGGGATCATCGTCGTTATCTTGATGACGCCCACCGTGCTGCAAACGGTGTACGGCTTTTCGGCGACCACCTCGTTACAAGCCAACAGCTTGGCCATCGTTTTTCTGAGCCTGGGCTGCATCGCTTCGGGTGCTTTGGCTGACCGTTTTGGCGCCGGCAAAGTCTTCGTCGTGGGGTGTGCTGCACTGCTGGCGACCACGTGGGTCTTTTATCACAGCCTGTTGCAGCACCCGGACTGGCTGTTCCCGCTGTATGCCTTGAGCGGTTTGTTTGTAGGCACCATCGGCGCGGTGCCGTATGTGATGGTTAAAGCCTTCCCGCCTGTGGTGCGTTTCAGCGGTTTGTCGTTCTCGTACAACCTGGCCTACGCCATCTTCGGCGGCCTGACACCCATGGCCGTGACCTTGTTGCTCAAGGAAAGCCCGATGGGCCCGGCGTATTACGTGGCGATCATTTCTCTGATGGGCCTGTGTGTGGGCGCTTATCTGTGGAAAAAGGGGCGCTGATCACGCGGACTATCTGTCTACGCTATGTGCGATGGCTTGACTCAACCAAGCCATCAACTATTAATACCCATCTGTGCTCGTTGTATGCGTGCATGAGCAAGACCAAAAATATAAAGTGCGATTGAATCTGCATTATTTAATAGTGCGTTTGACCTAGTCAGCGGGTTTGCCTCCATCGTGGCTAAAATGCCAGTTTTATCATGAGTACCGAATATTCCTGTTGCCGCTTTTTTAGGCACGTTTTCAGAGGTGTATTTGGCGAGCCGTTCATCTTCTTTGCCCTGAGATACCCTGTCTGCCTCAAGGTTGCCAGTAGACATGTCTTCGGGGTTTATATGATGGCCTTTGCCATAGTAGTGGAAATCTTCGGTGTCCAGTACTCGATGTGAGATCTCATGAACAAACGTCTTCGCAATGTCGTGAGATGATTGTTTTAATCCAACCTCTGTAAAAAAAATACGCTCTTTGTTGTCTTTCTTTATCGTGAATGCCAGCTCTGAAGGCTTATTTGATTTGATCGCCACTATCTGCTCAGAGCTTTTACTGATGTAATCATGAACGGCATTGTTTATTATTTTTACCCGTGCCTGTAGATCTGCTTTAACGCTTTCGTCGTGCGCGCGGGCACCGAATATACGAACGGCTAATTTTGATTGGTTGTCTGAAAGGTTATTTTTTTCGAGCATGCCAGAGGCTTCGCTCGTAGCAATTTTTGCATAGTCCAATGCCCTTTGCAGGCCCTCGCCAGCTTCGGGTGCCTTTTCTTTTATTTTGGAAAGACCTCGTGCAAGTATTTTTCCTCTGTCCATAGTTACAGATATTTCAAGTAGGTCGTGTTTGCCTTTGTATTTTTGCAGGCCATTAGCATCATAAAAATTAATCGGATTGTTATTCACCATAACAAACCTGTTCAGGCCATCTATGTCACCTGCGGGGTCTGGGTTGATCCAGCGTTTCAGCCAAGGTGCGTAATAGCGTAATCCATAATAATAAAGCCCTGTTGCATCTCGTTCCTTTCCCGAGTAACGAATGGTTTTATATTTGGCTTGAACTGCACTTCGGCCTGCCCACCACGCTGTCCCCCCAAACGGGTAATAACCTTCTTGACTTATTAAGTCAGCCTGGTCGTCCAGCTCCAGAGTACAGGAGCCCAAATGATCGCCCAGGCTATAACGCACTTGATCATTACTGATGCCGGTCGGCGGAGGCGTGTCCCAATGCAGTGCTCTCACGCTACAACCTGCGGCCTCAACGCGGATCACATGAAAGACTTCGCCTGTCGCAGTGTTGCGGTGTATTTCCAGTCCGGGTAAGTAGTATGTTTCCGCCAGCCGAGTTCGGTCAGCGACTTGAGTGATACGCACCTTGCGTACTCGTTGACCGGCGTCATCATACAGATAGACTTCTGAGTCATTCGGCGCATCTTCACGTACAACGTTATTGATCTGTTGAAGTTGATTTCGCACATTCCATGTCATTGTTTGACCGCGTTGCAATTCTTTGAGGTTGCCGTTGGCATCAAAACTATCGAATATCTCCTGCTCACTCGGACAGTGGTCATTAACCAGTAACAGGCTTCGATTGCTGTGCTGGGAAGTTATCATTTTTTGACTATAAGAGGTTGCGTTAGGACTGATATGTTGCATTACCTGCAAATTGCCCGCTGCGTCGTACTCGAAATTCTGGGTGTAATTGACGAGTTGATGGGGGTCGAGAGGCGTCGGCTGTAATGAAGGTAGTGGTGAGCCGAACTGCGCCGATGTTACTTCACGCCCCGTAGCTTCTATCAATTGATACAGGCTGTCGTAGCGATAGTGATTGATGGGATCAATGCGCTGGTTTCTGAAATGCGTGGTGGGGTGCGCTGTATCTTTGATGGATAGAATATTTCCGATGGGGTCGTAGTCGTAAGAAAGGTTTTGCAGCGAACCGGCAGACTTATTAATCAGGCGGCCATCAGCAGCCCCATAAATTGACTGGGTGATAATGCCATTCCCGGCCGTTTCACGTTCAATTTGACCTCGTGCGGTGTAGCGAATGTCGCTGACTATTAAATGGGTGGATTTATTGGCAAGCATCAAACTAACGGATTTAAGTTCACCGGCAAGCGTGTGCATAAAATGACGTGTATTATTCTTCGCATCCGTGTGCGCAATCACATCACCCACAGAGTTGAAAACAAAGTGATCGGTATAACAGTCAGCCTCCAGCATCTGATCTCGATCATCTAACGCTTCTGGCCAATTCGGTGACTGTAACGCGGTCAAAAACAAACGGGTTTCAACGAGTGGCAAACCCGATAACCCATAATCGGGGATGAGTCGGGTGCCCCCCGGATGATCGTGCCTGATTAAGCGTCCTGCTTGATTAGAAGCGCCTGTTTGACCATAGGTAAATCGCTCAACCACCTCCGATTGTTCGCTGATAGAAATCTGGCGCTGGAGCTCATCAAAGACTGTTTGTTGCTCGGTACCACGACTATCCCAATGAGTCAGCACTTTGCCAGCCTCACTCCAGAGGCTCAAGCGCCAGCCAGCATCGACGTTTTCCGTTAGAAGGGGTTTACCAGAGAGTGAGTTGACCGTTGTGAGGTTATCTGAGGTTAACCGAGGATCGCGGGAGGCGACGAAACGCCCTGCGCCATCGAATCTTTGGCGTGTGATCCGCTCATCAGCGGGTTGCCCAATTGTGCTTCGGCAGTATGCAATGCTACGAATAGGCCGCGAACGCGGGTCTGACACTAAAAGTGTCGGAGTCCAGCGATCCGGCCAAACCAAATTCGGCACCATAGCAAACACTTCTTGAGTAGATTTGGTTCTGAAACACAGTATTTGCCCTTGATGTAGGTGTCTACTGTCAGAAATAACAGGTGTATAGCTGTAGCGCGGCGCAGAAGGGTAGTGAACCTTCGATGATTAATGCCGAAATGATGGCCTTTCATCTAACTGTCACAATCGGTTCATAGAGTGGTCATATGGCCTGCTGATACTGGCCCCCGATTCATCTAACCCCGTTTGCTAGGAGTAAGGCATGAAACTAAAGCGTGTGATGGCGGCCCTGACTTTTGTCGCCGCAGGCGTTGCAACTGCGAATGCGGTTGCCGCGGGTGTTGATCCGACCATTCCGGCCTACACCAAGACCACCGGTGTGTCGGGCAACCTGTCCAGCGTTGGTTCCGATACCCTGGCGAACCTGATGACGTTGTGGGCTGAGACTTACAAGAAAGAATATCCAAACGTAAACATTCAGATTCAGGCCGCTGGCTCCGCCACTGCGCCACCTGCGTTGACTGAGGGCACTTCTAACCTGGGCCCGATGAGCCGCAAAATGAAAGACACCGAACTGGCTGCTTTCGAGCAGAAGTACGGCTACAAGCCAACTGCAATCCCGGTTGCTGTCGATGCGCTGGCGGTGTTCGTGCACAAGGACAACCCGATCCAGCACCTGACCATGGAACAGGTTGACGCGATTTTCTCGTCGACTCGTCTGTGCGGCGCTAAAGCTGATGTGAAAACCTGGGGCGACCTGGGTGTGACCGGCGACCTGGCCAACAAGCCTGTTCAATTGTTCGGCCGTAACTCGGTATCCGGCACTTATGGCTACTTCAAAGAAGAAGCCCTGTGCAAAGGCGACTACAAGCCAAACGTGAACGAGCAGCCAGGTTCGGCTTCGGTTGTGCAGTCGATCAGCTCTTCGCTGAACGGCATCGGTTACTCGGGTATCGGTTACAAAACGGCTAGCGTGAAAACCGTAGCGCTGGCCAAGAAAGGCGGCACTGAGTTCATCGAAGACTCCGAAGAAAACGCATTGAACGGCAAATACCCGCTGTCGCGTTTCCTTTACGTGTACGTGAACAAGGCGCCTAACAAGCCGTTGAACCCGCTGGAAGCCGAATTCATCAAGCTGGTTCTGTCCAAGCAAGGTCAGGAAGTGGTCGTGAAAGACGGCTACATCCCGCTGCCAGCCAAAGTGGCTGCCAAGGCCTTGGCTGATCTGGGCCTGCATGAAGGCAAGTAAAACGCCGTAAACGCCTGAGCAGAGTTTCAGGCGAGATGCAGGGAGCGGGCTAACTTGCCCCTGCATCGACTAATATTTCACTGAGCTGCCAGCACTATTGCGCGGTGGCTTTTTTGCGTCACCGTTTTGTCATCTTTTTGTCATACAGGACCGCTAGGGTGTGCGCATGAATGATCTGGCCAATTCCACAATGACGACGTCCCCCGCTCCCAAGCGCATTGACTTCAATACGCCTGAATTGCAGCGCAAGCGCCGCATTCGCGCGCTTAAAGATCACCTGACCCGCTGGTATGTCTTTATCGGCGGTCTTGCCGTGCTCGGCGCAATCACCCTGATCTTCTTCTTTCTCGGTTATGTGGTGTTCCCGCTGTTTCAGGGGGCTGACCTGAATGCCAAGCAGGCGATTACGCCGGTGTGGATGCAGGACGCTGGCAAGCCGCTGATGATCTCGGTTGAAGAGCAGAATCAGGTGGGGATGCGGGTGTCCGACAAGGGCCAGGTGTTGTTCTTTAGCGTGAAGGATGGCAAAGAACTGTCGCGGCTTGATTTGCCATTGCCCGCTGATACGCACGTGACGTCGCTCGGCGAAGACCAGCCCGGCAGCCCGGTGGTGATTTTGGGCTTGTCCAATGGTCAGGCGCTGGTGTTCCGTCACACCTATAAAGTCAGCTACCCGGATGGCAAAAAGACCATCTCCCCTGCCATTGAATACCCGTACGGCCAAGATCCGATCACGCTTGATCCGCAAGGGCGTTCGCTGGATCACGTGAACCTCAGCGTCAACGATTCAACGCTGGTGATTGCGGGTTCGTCGGGTTCACAACTGAGCGTGCTGTCGTTGAGCAGCGAAGAAAACGCGATGACCGGCGAAGTCACGAAATCCGAGAATCGCATCGATTTGCCGCAGATGACCGAGAAGGTCAAGGCGCTGTATGTCGATCCGCGTCAGCAGTGGCTGTATGTGGTCAACGGTCGTGCCCAGGCGGATGTGTTCAGCTTGCGCGACAAGAGCCTGAATGGTCGTTACAAGTTGCTGGAAGACGCCAACACTGAAATCACTGCCAGCACGCAGTTGGTGGGCGGTATTTCGTTGATCTTCGGGGATTCGAGCGGCGGCCTGAGCCAGTGGTTCATGGCCCGTGACCCGGATGGCGAGCAGCGCTTCAAGCACATCCGCAGTTTCCAGATGGGCACTTCACCGATTGTTGAGATTACCGCTGAGCAACGTCGCAAGGGCTTCTTGGCCTTGGATGCCGCCGGTGAGATTGGCGTGTTCCACAGCACCGCGCATCGTACTTTGCTGGTCGAAAAAGTGGCTGAAGGCCCTGGCATCATGGCCCTGTCGCCACGCGCTAACCGGATCATCGTGGAAGAGGGTGGCAAGCTGCTGCCGCTGACCTTGAAGAACCCGCACCCGGAAGTGTCCTGGAGTGCGCTGTGGAGCAAGGTCTGGTACGAGAACTACGACGGGCCTAAATACGTGTGGCAGTCGACTGCTGCCAACACCGACTTCGAACCGAAGATGAGCCTCGCGCCCTTGACCTTCGGTACGTTGAAGGCAGCGTTCTACGCCATGCTGCTGGCCGCACCGCTGGCCGTTGCCGCTGCAATCTACACCGCTTATTTCATGGCGCCGAGCCTGCGCCGCAAGGTCAAGCCGGTCATCGAGCTGATGGAAGCCATGCCGACGGTGATCCTGGGCTTCTTCGCGGGCCTGTTCCTGGCGCCGTATGTTGAGGGGCACTTGCCGGGTATTTTCAGCCTGCTGGTGCTGATGCCGGTTGGCATTCTGGTGGCGGGCTTTGGTTGGAGCCGCCTGCCTGAGTCGATTCGTCTGCGTGTGCCAGAGGGCTGGGAAAGCCTGATCCTGATCCCGGTGATTTTGTTTGTCTGTGGCCTGTCGCTGTACATGAGCCCGCACATGGAAGCCTGGTTCTTTGGTGGCGACATGCGCCTGTGGATCTCCCATGACCTGGGCATCACCTACGATCAGCGCAACGCGCTGGTGGTGGGTCTGGCGATGGGCTTTGCGGTTATCCCGAACATCTACTCGATTGCCGAAGACGCCGTGTTCAGCGTGCCACGCGGCCTGACCCTGGGTTCGCTGGCGCTGGGTGCCACGCCGTGGCAAACCATGACTCGCGTGGTCATCCTGACTGCCAGCCCGGGGATCTTCTCGGCACTGATGATCGGTATGGGCCGTGCGGTCGGCGAGACCATGATTGTGTTGATGGCCACGGGCAACACCCCGGTCATGGAAATGAACCTGTTCGAAGGCTTGCGCACCTTGGCGGCGAACGTGGCGGTAGAGATGCCGGAGTCGGAGGTGGGCGGCAGTCATTACCGCGTGCTGTTCCTCTCGGCGCTGGTGCTGCTGTTGTTCACGTTCATCATGAACACCCTCGCGGAGCTGATTCGTCAGCGTCTGCGCAAGAAATATTCGTCGCTTTAAGGAAGGTAGAAGTCTGTGAAACAGAACTCCCTCAAAGGCTGGTTCAAGAGCGGCGCCCCCGGCGTCTGGATCAGCGGTGGTGCCGTTTCCATCGCCGTTATCATGACCATCGGCTTGCTGTCGGTGATTGCCGTGCGCGGCCTCGGGCACTTTTGGCCCGCCGACCTGATTCACGCGCACTACGACGTGCCGGGTGATGCCAATCACTTGGTGATCGGCGAAGTGGTGCAAAAAGAAGAGGTCCCGCGTGAGCGCCTGAAAAGTGCGGGCTTGCCAGTCCCGGCGCAAGGCCCTGAGTTCATGACGCGCGAGCTGATCAAGGTGGGTAACCGTGACCTGAACGGTAACGACTTTACCTGGGTGGTGGGTGAGTGGTTGACCGGTGAGAGCACGCCGCCAGAGCTGATGGCCATTGAGCGCCGCGAGTGGGGCAACTTCTACGGCTACCTGGTCAATGTGAAAGAAAACGGTAAGGTGGTGGCAGAAGGCGCTGCGGCATGGCCAGAGCTGCAAGCCCGAGTCAAACGCGTTAATGACCTGGCATCGCAGCTCAGCCAACTGGAAAAGAAAGACATTGGCGCCATCAACGCCGGACTGGAACGTATTCGTCTGCATGGCCGCAAGCTGGAGTTGGCCGGCAATCTGGACGCTGCCGCGCAAGCCGATATGGACGCTGGCCGTGCCGAGCTGAATGCGCGTTATAAAGCCATTGAGGAGCGCTTGAGCGACTTGCACACCGAGTTCAACCGCGACAGCCTCACTGCCCGTGATGCCAACGGCAAAGAGCTGGAAATCAACATTGGCAAAGTGGTCAAGGCTTACCAGCCGAACGCCATGAACAGCTGGCAGAAGCTGGCGATGTATTTCAGTAACATTTGGGAGTTCCTGAGCCAGGACCCACGTGAAGCCAACACGGAGGGCGGAATCTTCCCGGCGATTTTCGGCACTGTGATGATGACCTTGATCATGGCCGTGATCGTGACCCCATTCGGCGTGCTCGCGGCGGTGTACCTGCGTGAATACGCCAAACAGAACACGTTGACCCGGGTGATCCGCATCGCGGTCAACAACCTTGCTGGCGTCCCGGCGATTGTTTACGGGGTGTTTGGTCTGGGCTTTTTTGTTTACGTGCTGGGCGGCTCGGTTGACCGACTGTTCTTCGCCGAAGCCTTGCCAGCGCCGACCTTTGGTACGCCGGGCCTGTTGTGGGCCTCGCTGACCTTGGCGCTGTTGGCCGTGCCGGTGGTGATTGTGGCCACGGAAGAAGGGCTGGCGCGCATCCCGCGCACCCTGCGTGAGGGCTCGCTGGCGCTGGGCGCGACCAAAGCCGAGACGCTGTGGAAGATCGTACTGCCGATGGCCAGCCCGGCCATGATGACCGGCATGATTTTGGCGGTGGCCCGTGCGGCCGGTGAAGTGGCGCCGCTGATGTTGGTGGGCGTGGTCAAGCTGGCGCCTTCGCTGCCGCTGGACGGCAACTACCCGTACTTGCACCTCGATCAGAAGATCATGCACTTGGGTTTCCACATTTATGACGTTGGCTTCCAGAGCCCGAACGTTGAAGCGGCCCGCCCGCTGGTGTACGCCACCGCGCTGCTGCTGGTGCTGGTGATCGCGACCCTTAACTTGTCGGCCGTGTGGATACGTAACCACTTGCGCGAGAAGTACAAGGCGCTGGATAGCTGATTGATTCACAACCTGTAGGAGCGAGCTCGCCTCGCGATCTTTTAAAGATCAAAAGATCACGAGGCGAGCCCGCTCCTACAGATGAAACCTCGGTCACCGTGATCGAAACGAATTTTTAGCGTATGGAGCAACCCATGCAGCATGATTCCTCAGCCCACGGCATCAACATGTCGGCCTTGGGTCGCAGCAAACAAAGCCTGAACCTGGCGAACGAAACCGTCGCCATTGAAGTGCCGGGCCTGAACCTGTACTACGGCGAAAAACAAGCGCTGTACGACGTGAGCCTGAACATCCCGAAGCAACGGGTAACGGCGTTTATCGGCCCGTCTGGCTGTGGCAAGTCCACGCTGCTGCGCACGTTCAATCGCATGAACGATCTGGTTGATGGTTGCCGCGTAGAAGGCGAGATCAACCTGTACGGCAACAACATCTACCGCAAAGGCGAAGACGTGGCCGAGTTGCGCCGTCGCGTGGGTATGGTGTTTCAAAAGCCTAACCCGTTCCCCAAGACCATCTACGAAAACGTGGTGTATGGCCTGCGGATTCAGGGCATCAACAAAAAGCGTGTTCTCGACGAAGCGGTTGAGTGGGCACTGAGAGGCGCGGCGCTGTGGGATGAGGTCAAAGACCGTCTGCACGACTCGGCGCTGGGTTTGTCCGGTGGTCAGCAACAGCGTTTGGTGATTGCCCGTACCATCGCGGTCGAACCCGAAGTGTTGCTGCTCGATGAGCCGTGCTCGGCACTCGACCCCATCTCGACGCTGAAAGTTGAAGAGCTGATCTACGAGCTCAAGTCCAAGTTCACCATCGTGATCGTGACGCACAACATGCAGCAGGCAGCACGGGTTTCGGACTACACCGCGTTCATGTACATGGGCAAAATGGTTGAGTACGGTGACACCGACACCTTGTTCACCAACCCGGCGAAAAAGCAGACCGAAGACTACATCACTGGGCGATATGGCTAGTTGCCAGCTGCAAGCGTTTAGCTTCAAGCGGCAAGAGAAAGCAGATCGGCGTAACGACACAATCAACTTGTAGCTTGAAGCTTGTCGCTTGAGGCTTTTGCGGAGCAAGACCATGATTTCAAAGGATGGCCTCACCCATCACATTTCCGCTCAGTTCAACGCGGAACTCGAAGACGTGCGCAGCCACTTGCTGGCGATGGGCGGTCTGGTCGAGAAACAGGTTAACGACGCGGTCACTGCGTTGATCGAGGCTGACTCCGGGTTGGCTCAGCAAGTGCGTGAGATCGATGAGCAGATCAATCAGATGGAACGCAACATCGACGAGGAGTGCCTGCGCATTCTGGCCCGGCGCCAACCGGCGGCTTCTGACCTGCGTTTGATCATCAGCATCTCCAAGTCGGTGATTGATCTGGAACGCATTGGCGACGAGTCGACCAAGATCGCACGCCGCGCGATTCAGTTGTGTGAAGAGGGTGAAGCCCCGCGCGGCTACGTAGAAGTGCGCCACATTGGCGACCAGGTGCGCAACATGGTGCGCGATGCCCTGGACGCGTTCGCCCGCTTTGACGCTGAGCTGGCGCTGTCCGTCGCGCAGTACGACAAAATCATCGACCGCGAATACAAGACAGCCTTGCGTGAGCTGGCCACCTACATGATGGAAGACCCGCGTTCGATCTCGCGTGTGTTGAGCATCATCTGGGTGCTGCGTTCGCTGGAGCGTATCGGCGACCATGCGCGCAATATCTCGGAGTTGGTGATTTACCTGGTGCGGGGTACAGACGTGCGGCACATGGGCCTCAAGCGCATGCGCGAAGAAGTTGAAGGCACCAAGGCTAATGTTGAGTCGCCAGCGGACGATAACTAAGACTGCCTGCGACATAAAACGCCCGGCTCATTGCCGGGCGTTTTCGTTTATGGCGTTTATAGTTAAGGCGCTTGGTGAACTGTAATGGGGGCGAGGTGCTGATCGGTCTTGGCAATTGGCCATCATTGGGCGCAGGGTGTCAGGATTTTAAAGGAGCAGTCGATGAGCAAGGTCAGTGTGTTAGTGGTGGATGACGCGTCGTTTATTCGCGATCTGGTGAAAAATTGCCTGCGCAACTATTTTCCCGGTATCAGGATTGAAGACGCGGTCAACGGCCGCAAAGCCCAGGCCTTGCTGACCCGGGAGCCATTTGATCTGGTGCTGTGCGACTGGGAAATGCCGGAAATGTCCGGGCTTGAGCTGCTGGCGTGGTGCCGTGAGCAGGACCGCCTGAAAACGCTGCCCTTCATCATGGTCACCAGCCGTGGCGACAAAGAGAACGTGGTGCAGGCGATCCAGGCGGGCGTTTCGGACTTTGTCAGCAAGCCATTCACCAATGAGCAATTGCTGACCAAAGTGAAAAAGGCTTTCACCAAGGCGGGTTTGATTGGCGCGGTGATGGCCAGCGCGCCGACGCGTGTCAGCACGGCCCTGGCCAATGATTCACTGAATGCGCTGACGGGCGGCAAGGCGCAGGTTGTGGCGCCTTCGCCAGTGGCGCGTCCAGCACCGACACCCGCGCCCGTGGCCAAACCGGCTGCCCAGACACTGGCGGGTCGCGGCCAAGGGCAACTGCGTTTGCCCACGGGCATCCAGGCTTGCGTGATCAAAGCGCTGAGCCTCAAGGAGGCGCTGCTGGTGGTGCGTCGTGGCGAAGTGCTGCCGCAGGTGTTGGCCAGCGCGGTATTGGACCTTGAGCAGGGTGAGCGGGCTGAGGTGGCGCGTTTGAATGGCTACTTGCATGCCATCGTGGCGTACGAGCCCAAACCTGATAGCGACTGGTTGCAACTGACCTTCCGCTTTGTCGACCAGGACGCCGAGAAAATGAATTACCTCTCGCGGCTGATCGCCCACGGCACAGCGCAGAAGCACTTTGTGCCGGGCGCTTAACAGGTGATGGCGTCGATCCTGTGGAAGCGGGCTTGCCCGCGAAGGTATTGACGCGGTTTAGCGGATAAACCGCATCAGGCGCCCACAGGGTTGGGTGTGGGTTACGGCAGCTGCAACCCGCCCGCCGCTTTGTGAATCGCTCGCAGGTGTTCAGCGATCTGTTTGACGTTGGTTTCGGTGGCGGCCATTTCGGCGGCTCGGGCAGGCTCCAGCAAACTGCGCACTTCTTTGTCTAAATCACCGGTCAGGCGCAGCAGTTGTTTCTGGCGCTGGCTGCTTTCGGATTCGAGCATTTCCCATTCTTTGGCTTGTGGCAGGCCATAGCCACTGCTACCAAGCAGCTCGGCCGGGCGACTGAGGAAGCCGCTGCTGGCGAGTATTTCTTGCAGGGTTTTGTTGGCTTTATCCATGCCGCCATCTTTGAGCCCGCGCGCGCCCAGGTACTTTTGTTTCACTTCGTCCTGAGCCAACAACAGCTGACGCCGGAAGCTGGCTTGTTCGAGTAACAGCATGGCCGCGCTGGCACGCAGGTCGGCTTGGGCAAACCACGGGCGACGCTCGTCAGCATTCAGGGCCATCCAGTCTTCGACTGTTTTTTGCTGGATCGGCAAGCGGGTTTTCAAGACGTTGAACATGGCTTGATAGCGGTCGCGGTAGGAGTCAAAGCGATAGCCCATGCGCAGGGCTTCGCGGGGATCGTCCAACACGCGGGTGTCTGCCAGGCCGCGGGCCTTGAGCACTTCAAGCAGGCCGTTGGGCACGATGCTGTCCAGGCCTTTGAGCTGCGCGTTGTCGCTGCCGCTGCGCAGCAGTTTCAGGGTTTCGACCGCGCAGTTGTTGGACACAAAGTAATAGTTGCCATCGTAGCTCCAATGCATCTCGGCGGCGTGCTCGACCACTTCTTCGATTTCCGGGCGGCTCAAGTTGAGCGGCACAGAAGCGAGGCTGCGCAGTTCGGTTTTGGTGTATTCGTCGATGACTTGAGCCAGCGGCAGTACAAACAGCCGCGAAGGGTAGGCGCCCGTCAGGCCGTCCCAGCTTGAAAGCTGTACGTCGTTAACGAAAGCCCGGTAGGACAACACCAAGTGTTCTTGCAGGTCGAGTCGGCAGTCAGGGCCGCGAGGACGACCGGGTGCACAAATCACCAGGCGCAGCATGCTGTGACCCCAACGGCTGGCCCATTCCTGATTGGCTTCGGCCAGCAGGTAGTCGACGGCGTACACCCGCTCGGGGTCGACGCTGCCGAGCGGTTGTTTGCCAAAGTCGTTGCCGGCATTCAGAAAGGGAAAGGCTTTGGGGCATTCGTCCTTGGCGGCGGGGGCCCAGCCGAACCGCTCTTTGTAGTAGCGATACAGCGCGGGGCGCCGACAGGCGTAGGCCGGGTCAAGGAGGAAGTACTCCATGTTGACCGCGACGAATTCTTTGGGGTTGCTGACTTCGTACAGATCGGGGCTGCGCACGATCTGGTGGTTGTCTTGTTCACGCTCACCACGGCGACCCACATATTGCTGCCAGCCCGCGAGGTCAAGCAGGCGAGGGTCATCGCTGAGGGTGAAGCGGCGCTCGGTTTGGCCGCGGCATTGGTCAGGCAGGCCAATCAGCCCCGCACTGCTGTTTTGCCGTGTGCAGCGTTGGATGACGGCACGCTCTGCGGCTGGCCAGAGGCGGGCGCGGTCGTAGAGGTGGGTCAGTTCGTGCAGCACGGTGGCGAGCATTTCCTGACGCACGGTGCCGTGAGGGCGGTTGGTCTTTTGGGTCGCGGCTGAGCCATCGGTCAGACCGGCCAACAGGTTGCGATTCAAGTCCAGCTCAGACACCAATGACGCCTGGCCGTAAGCGTTGCTGGGCATGTCATTGCTCCAGCCGACCACAATCTGGCGATCCAGTTGCTCGATAAAGCGTGGTGGAAGCTTTTGCATGGCTTCGTCGAGCAGCGCTTGGCTGGCTTGCTGCTCAGCAGGTGTGAGGCCATCTGTCTTGAGCTGCAAATGAAGGGTTGCGTGCGCGCTATTAGCGATAAACAGCAGGGCGCATGCCGCGAGCCAGCCAGTCAGTTGTTTCACAGAGCGAGGATAGCTTCGGCGAGGTCGTGGTCGCTGGCGTTACGCGCTTCAGGCACGCGGTCACGCAGGGTGTTGAAGGCTGATTCCAGTTGCGCACCGCGAATAGTGCCTTCGCTGGCAACGAATGTGGCTGCGTCGTCGTGGGCTTCACGAACCACTTTGGAGTCACGAATGGACGTGGTGGTGTCGGATGTGAAGTCGATGGTGCGACCAAACGCGCGCACGATGATGTTACTGGTCTGCACGACGGTGTGTGCCTGCGCCATATCGGCGAGCAGCAACAGACCAAGGGTGGCGACAATTAAAGGGCTACGCATGAAACATCTCCAGAAAACGCGGGTGCTTATTGGACGAGAATTGCTTGTGCCAGTTCAAGGTCGGAGGCATTCAATTTTGGCTGGGTCTGGCGCAGGTAGCGCAAGGCCGACTCCAGCTGTGCGCCTCGTTGTTGGCCGTCACTGGCAATAAAGACGGCAGCGTCATCCTGGGCGGCACAAATCAATTTGTTATCGAAAGGCGCGGACGTCACTTTACTGGTGACGTAACCACTGAGCACCACATTTTGGGTGGTCGTGTCGAAGGCGAAAGCTGAGTGGGTCCAGCAGAGTGCAAGAAGCGCTAATAAAGAAAAACGCATGGGTCTCGTTCTGTGTGATCGAGGCCCAAGGCTAGCGTAATGGTCGGAGCAGAACCAGTACGGGGTCGGGATCTTCATGAAGCTTTAAGAGAATAGACGTGTGGCGTGCGCCTACTTGCGTGGGAGCTGCCGCAGGCTGCGATCTTTTGATCTGTAAAAAGTCAAAAGATCGCAGCCTGCGGCAGCTCCCACCCGAACATCAGATTGCCAGAATGGCCTGCGCCAGTTGGGCATCGGTGGCTTGCAGTTGAGGTGCTTGCTGGCGAATGGTGTCGAATGCGCTTTCCAGTTTCACGCCGCGGATAACGCCTTCGCTGGCGACGAAGCTGGCAGCGTCGTCACGGGCTTCGCGCACAATTTTGTTGTTACGCAGTGAGCCGGTGGCGTCCGAAGTCAGGTCGGAGGTGGCTTTGAGGGCGCCCACGATGGCATCGGTAGTGACGAGGAAGCTGGAGGCGCTGGCGCTGGCAGCAAGTGTCAGCAAAGCAGCGGCACTGAACAGACGAAGAGTGGGCATGGTGTTGCTCCAGAAGAGGGTCGTATAAAAATAGACGATTCTGAGGCGAATAGTAGGCGCAGGGCTGCTTGGCGCAAAGGTGGTTTTGACGATTGGCGCAGAAGGAGTGCTCTGGATCAGGCTTTTGGCTAACTGTACTGTTTAGTTTTTGGTTTGTTAAAACTGTATCTGTCCGCTGTTAACCTGTTGAAATCAGGTGCCTGAAACGACAAAACCCGTCGCGGTTACCCGCGACGGGTTTTGTTTTTTCAATTCTGGGTGCTGGCAGTGGACCGATGGTCAGGGCCAGCGAGCGCTCATTAGCGCCAGAACGGCTTGCTCAGCTCTTCGTAACGCTGTGCTTCGCTGATACCGGCATCAGCCAGAAGACGCGAATCCAGACGAGCCAATTGATGGCGGCTGGAGATACGGCGCTGCCACAACATCAGGTTGGCAAGTACGCGCAGAGGCATCGAAGCCTGGGTGTTTACAGTGTTGCTTTCGCTGAACAGATCGGAACTGAGTGTACGTTCCATGACGGCATCCTTCCGCTTGTGGCGGCATTAGGTAGTGGTTTAACTGATGCCAATGATCCTCCTCTCTGTCCAGACTCTGTAGATACAGTTCAACTGTATTGCGATGGGCCAGTTAACTGTTTATGGGTGCTGTACGGCCAAAAATGAGCACAACTGTACCTGTCGGCACTATGTTGGTGCGAAATTAGCTTTTTTAGTAGGAAGGATGACTGTTAAGGGTAGGAAACAACCAGTACAGCAGTACAGTTTTTGTCAGGCGGGCATAAAAAAGCCGCCGAAAAACAGTGTTTTCTCCGGCGGCTGTCTAGTTCGCGTGTTACGGCAGCATTTTCCCGGTTTCTTCCAGGTTGATGTGCCAGCTCAAGGCTTCGCGCAGGATGTGCGGGGTGTGGCCGCCAATGGCGCAGGCTTTGGTGAAGTAGTCGTTCAGGGCTTCACGGAAGTCTGGATGAACACAGTTGTCGATGATCACGCGAGCGCGTTCACGCGGTGCCAGGCCGCGCAAGTCTGCCAGGCCCTGCTCGGTCACCAGAATGTCGACATCGTGCTCGGTGTGGTCGACGTGGCTGACCATTGGCACAACGCTGGATATTGCTCCGGCTTTGGCGATGGACTTGGTCACGAAGATCGCCAGGTGTGCGTTACGGGCGAAGTCGCCCGAGCCGCCGATGCCGTTCATCATCCGCGTGCCGCAGACGTGGGTGGAGTTGACGTTGCCGTAGATGTCGAACTCCAGCGCAGTGTTGATGCCGATGATGCCCAGGCGTCGAACCACTTCTGGGTGGTTGGAGATCTCTTGCGGGCGCAGCACGAGTTTGTCTTTGTAGCGCTCAAGGTTGCCGAAGACATCTGAGTTGCGCCGCTCGGACAAGGTGATCGAGCTGCCCGATGCAAAGCTCATCTTGCCCGCGTCGATCAGGTCGAAGGTCGAGTCCTGCAGCACTTCGGAGTACATGGTCAGGTCTTCGAACGGCGAGTCGATCAAGCCGCACATCACCGCGTTGGCGATGTTGCCGATACCGGCTTGCAGCGGGCCGAGCTTGTTGGTCATGCGGCCTTCTGCAACTTCCTGCTTGAGGAAGTTGATTAGGTGGAAGGCGATGCCATCTGTTTCGTGGTCGGGTTCGGACACGGTCGACGGCGAGTCCGGTTTGTTGGTGATCACGATCGCGACGATTTTTTCTGCCGGGATCGGGATGGCGGTGCTGCCGATGCGGTCGTCGACTTTTACCAGCGGGATCGGTGTGCGCGTCGGGCGGTAGGTCGGAATATAGATGTCGTGCAGACCTTCCAGGTTCGGGTTGTGCGCCAGGTTGATCTCGACGATCACTTGTTTGGCGAAAATCGCGAAGCTGGCGGAGTTGCCCACCGAGGTGGTTGGCACGATGTGGCCTTGCTCGGTAATGGCAACGGCTTCGATGACGGCGATGTCCGGCAGCGTGAGTTGCTTGTTACGCAGTTGCTCAACGGTTTCGGACAGGTGCTGGTCGATGAACATGACTTGGCCGGCGTTGATCGCCTTGCGCAGCGTGCTGTCGACCTGGAACGGCATGCGTCGTGCGAGTACACCGGCTTCGGTCAATTGCTTGTCGAGGTCGTTGCCCAGGCTGGCGCCGGTCATCAGGGTGATTTTCAGGGGTTCAAGCTTGGCCCGCTCGGCCAGGGCGTGCGGGACGGCTTTGGCTTCACCGGCACGGGTAAAACCGCTCATGCCGACGGTCATGCCGTCTTTAATAAGGGCGGCGGCTTCTTCGGCGCTCATAACCTTATCGTGCAGGGAGTTCAGGCGAATACGTTCACGGTACATGGATTGTTATCTCGGGCAACGGAAGCAAGATGCGCAGTCTATTCATTTTCAAAGCGCAGCGTCCCGCTACCATGGTCGAATGCCGCAGGCCGATTTAGAGCCTTTGGTCGGGATGTTTCAGGAAATAAAAAACCCCGGTGAATTCAGCGCCGGGGTTCTGGGTGTTGCAAGGTCTGGATGTTACTCGACGGCTTTGACCATATCTTCAATAACTTTCTTCGCGTCGCCGAAGACCATCATGGTTTTGTCCAGGTAAAACAGTTCGTTATCCAGGCCTGCATAGCCGCTGGCCATGGAGCGTTTGTTAACGATGACGGTTTTGGCTTTGTAGGCTTCGAGGATCGGCATGCCGGCAATCGGCGATTTCGGATCGTTCTTGGCCGCCGGGTTGACCACGTCGTTGGCGCCGAGCACCAACACCACGTCGGCTTGGCCGAACTCGGAGTTGATGTCTTCCATTTCGAACACTTGGTCGTAAGGCACTTCTGCTTCGGCCAGTAGAACGTTCATGTGGCCAGGCATCCGACCCGCGACCGGGTGAATCGCATATTTCACGGTCACGCCGCGGTGGGTCAGTTTTTCGGTCAGCTCTTTGAGTGCGTGTTGCGCCCGCGCCACGGCCAGGCCGTAACCCGGAACGATGATCACGGTATCGGCATTGGTCAGCAGGAAGGTTGCGTCATCAGCCGAGCCGGATTTAACCGGGCGTGCTTCTTGTGCGCCTGCAGGGCCGCCGACATCGGCTGCGCCGCCAAAGCCGCCGAGGATCACGTTGAAGAACGAGCGGTTCATCGCTTTGCACATGATGTACGAAAGGATGGCGCCCGAAGAACCTACCAGCGAGCCGGCGATGATCAGCATCGAGTTGTTCAGCGAGAAACCGATACCGGCTGCGGCCCAGCCCGAGTAGCTATTAAGCATCGACACCACGACCGGCATGTCGGCGCCGCCAATCGGGATGATGATCAGCACGCCCAGTACGAACGCCAGAGCCAGCATCAGCGCGAATGCGTTGAGGTTGCCGGTGAGCATAAAGGTGATGCCCAGACCTAGTGTGGCCAGGCCAAGTACCAGATTCAGTTTGTGTTGGCCGCTGAACTGTACGGGTGCGCCCTGAAACAGGCGGAACTTGTATTTGCCCGACAGTTTGCCGAACGCGATGACCGAGCCCGAGAAGGTGATCGCACCAATGGCTGCGCCCAGGAACAGTTCCAGACGGTTGCCCGCCGGGATGGCGTCGCCCAAGTGTTTGACGATGCCCAGCGATTGGGGCTCTACCACGGCTGCGATGGCGATAAACACGGCAGCGAGGCCGATCATGCTGTGCATGAAGGCGACCAGCTCAGGCATTTTGGTCATTTCAACGCGCTTGGCCATGATCGAGCCAGCGGTGCCGCCGACTAACAGGCCGACAATCACGTAGCCGATGCCTGCGGTCGCAATTTCTGCGCCCAGTTTGTAGACCAGACCGATGGTGGTCAGAACGGCCAGGCCCATGCCGAGCATGCCGAACAGGTTGCCGCGCCGCGAAGTGGTGGGATGCGAGAGGCCTTTAAGGGCCTGGATGAAGCAGATCGACGCAACCAGGTAGAGAACAGTGACCAGGTTCATGCTCATGGCTTGCGCACCTCTTCTTTAGCTTTAGGTGCTTTCTTCTTGAACATTTCCAGCATGCGCCGGGTGACCAAAAATCCACCGAATACGTTTACGGCTGCCAGAGCGACCGCCAGGGTGCCCATGGTTTTACCCAGTGGCGTGACGGTCAGCGCAGCGGCAAGCATGGCGCCGACGATGACAATCGCGGAAATGGCGTTGGTGACGGCCATCAACGGGGTATGCAGTGCAGGGGTTACGTTCCAGACCACGTGGTACCCGACATAGATAGCCAGTACGAAAATGATCAGGTTGTAGATGCCGGGGGAGATGAGCTCTTCCATTATTTTTATCCTCAGCCGTTTTTGCGCACGACTTGACCGTCGCGGCACATCAGGCACGCGGCGACGATGTCGTCTTCAAGGTTGATCTGGAACTGCCCTTCGGGGGTGAAGACCAGCTTGAGGAAGTCCAGCAGGTTGCGGGCGTACAGCGCTGATGCGTCTGCGGCCACTTCTCCGGCCAGGTTGGTCGGGCCGACAATGATCACGCCGTTTTCGACGACCACTTGATCTGCCACGGTCAGCGGGCAGTTGCCCCCTTGCGCGGCTGCTAAGTCGATGACCACCGAGCCTGGCTTCATTTGCGCCACAGTGTCGGCGCTCAGCAGTACAGGTGCCTTGCGGCCGGGGATCAATGCCGTGGTGATGACAATATCGGCCTGCTTGGCGCGTTCGTGCACGGCCAGCGCCTGGCGTTGCATCCAGCTGGCGGGCATCGGGCGCGCGTAGCCACCAACACCGACGGCGCACTCGCGTTCTTCGTCGGTCTCGTAAGGGACATCGACAAACTTGGCGCCCAGCGATTCGATCTGCTCTTTTACCGCAGGCCGCACATCAGAAGCCTCGATGACTGCACCCAGTCGCTTGGCCGTCGCAATGGCCTGCAAGCCTGCAACACCTGCGCCGAGAATCAGCACGCGGGCGGCTTTTACAGTGCCGGCGGCGGTCATCAACATGGGCATGAAGCGCGGATAGTGATGCGCGGCCAGTAACACGGCTTTGTAACCGGCAATGTTGGCTTGGGATGACAGCACATCAAGACTTTGCGCACGGGAGGTGCGGGGGGCAGCTTCCAGGGAGAAGGCGGTGATCCCGCGCTCGGCCAGTTTGGCAATGGTTTCATTGCTGAACGGGTTGAGCATGCCAATCAGCACGGCGGCGCTGTTGATCAGGGCCAATTCGCTGTCGTTGGGAGCAACCACTTTGAGGATCAGCTCGGCGCCAAAGGCGTCTTTAGCGCTGCCAATGGTTGCGCCTGCGGCTTCATAGGCGCTGTCGATGACGCTGGCATTAATGCCCGCGCCGCTTTGAACAGTCACCTTATGGCCTTGGCCGATCAGCTTCTTGATGGTTTCCGGGGTTGCAGCAACCCGCGTTTCACCCGTTTGGGTTTCGAGAGGAACACCAATGTGCACGTCATATCTCCTGCGTGATCTTTTATAAGAAAGCCAGCGCACTACGGGTGGTGCGACTGGGGCGGCCGATCAGCACGATCCCACCAAATCTGAGGTGGGGCGCGGCATTCTGCTGGCGATTTTTGGGGCTTTCAAGAACTTATGAAGGGTGACGGAACATTAACTACAAGTCATGCAGTGACCGAATGTCGCAATGATCGGCTACAGGCCTTATTCTGTGGGCCTTGTAGACAGTTAAGGCTGTTTTTGATTTTTTTTCACATTTCTTTTGGTTATCGCTGCATAACTTTGAGAAATACCCTGTAGGCCGCGTGGTTACTGGGCTTCAGGTTTGTCCAGTTAGACTTAAGTCATGCGTGTCAAAAGGCGACATTTACGTATATCTGTAGGTGCTTTTAGGGTGTCACTACATAACTTGTTTGGACGATGCGTTCGTTCAAATCAGGCTGTAGGCCTCGGCCTGCTTGATCAGCCAGTCGCGAAAGGCCTGTAGCGAAGCGGACTCGATTTTGCGTTCGGGAATTATCAGGTAGTAAGCCTTGGTACTGGGCAATGTGTGCTGATTGGCAATCACCAGGCGTTTTTCGGCCAATTCGCGCTGAATGAGGAAGGGAGGGATCAGTGCGACGCCCATTTCGTGTAGGGCGGCTTGGGCCAGCATTGAAAACAGTTCGTAGCGGGGGCCGGTCATGTCGCGCGGCACGCTCATGTCTTGTGCGTTAAACCATTGGCGCCAGGCGTAGGGGCGGGTGGTTTGTTGCAGCAGGGGCAGCTCGGCAATGGCCTGTGTACTGAGGCTTTGATGTGCGCCCAGTAGTGATGGGCTGCACACGGGCAGCGGGTTTTCTCCCATCAAGCGGTGGGACGACGTGCCGGACCAGTCGGCATCGCCGAAGTAGATGGCAGCATCGAAGTCAGTGTCGGCAAACAGGAAGGGGCGCGTACGGTTTGTGAGGTTGACGGTGACGTCGGGGTGCTGCTGCTGGAAGTCTTTGAGGCGAGGCAGTAGCCATTGCGTGCCGAAGGTGGGGACGACGGCCAGCTCTATGGTGTTGGCACCTTGTTGGCCCATGACGGACAGCGTGTCCCGTTCCACGGCATCGAGTTGGGTCGCAACGCGCCTACTGTAGGAAAGGCCTGCTTCGGTCAGTTTTACGCCACGTTTGGAGCGTCTGAAGAGTTCTACACTCAGGAATTCTTCCAGGCTGGCTATCTGTCGGCAAATGGCGCCTTGAGTCAGGGAAAGCTCGTGCGCGGCTTTGGTAAAGCTTTCGTGGCGTGCGGCCGCTTCAAAGCTGATGAGGGCTGTTGTGCTGGGGATCTTGCGGCGCATGTACGGCTTCCTCACTAAAGGTGGGCAGAAATGGCGTTTTAGCCCATCACGGAGTGAGAAATTATCACAACGCCGTGCTGAATCCTCGTTTGTGCTTCTTATATAGAGGGGCCTAGGATCGGCCAACGACATTTGATCTATTTCGCGAGGGTTCTTTCATGGCGGGTAAAGCAAGCTTCAACTGGATTGATCCACTGTTGCTGGATCAGCAGCTCACAGAAGAAGAGCGCATGGTGCGTGACAGCGCTGAGCAATTTGCTCAAGACAAGCTGGCGCCGCGTGTACTTGAGGCTTTCCGCAATGAGAAGACCGATCCTGCGATCTTTCGCGAGATGGGTGAGACGGGCTTGCTGGGGGCGATGATTCCCGAGCAGTACGGTGGCAGTGGCCTGAACTATGTCAGCTACGGTCTGATTGCTCGTGAGGTTGAGCGCGTTGACTCGGGTTATCGCTCGATGATGAGTGTGCAGTCCTCCCTGGTGATGGTGCCGATCAATGAGTTCGGTACTGAAGCGCAGAAGCAAAAATATTTGCCGAAGCTGGCGTCGGGCGAGTGGATTGGCTGCTTTGGTCTGACGGAGCCTAACCATGGTTCGGATCCTGGCGCGATGATTACGCGTGCGCGTTCGGTGGATGGCGGCTACAGCCTGACGGGCAGCAAAATGTGGATCACTAACAGTCCGATTGCCGATGTGTTTGTGGTGTGGGCGAAAGATGACGACGGCGACATACGTGGCTTTGTTCTGGAAAAAGGCTGGAAGGGTCTGAGTACGCCAGCGATTCACGGCAAGGTCGGTTTGCGTGCGTCGATCACTGGCGAAATCGTCATGGATAACGTGTTTGTGCCGCAAGAGAATATCTTCCCGGATGTGCGCGGGCTGAAAGGTCCTTTTACCTGTCTGAACTCGGCGCGTTACGGAATCTCGTGGGGCGCGCTGGGAGCGGCGGAGTTCTGCTGGCATACGGCCCGGCAATACACGCTGGATCGTCATC